>JAFTTA010000113.1 GCA_017467015.1 Bacteroidaceae bacterium | reverse complement strand
TAATATATAAAAAAACAAATCTCTCATAACGTTATGAGAGATTTGTTTTTTTATATATTAATATTCGTCCCAACTTTTGACCGGGATGTCTGCTACATCCATTTTGCAGAACGCACGGATGAATGCACTTGCAAGACGGGCATTGGTTATAAGAGGAATATTGTGGTCAATGGCTGCACGACGTATTCTGTAACCGTTGGTAAGTTCACGCTTCGTGTGATTTTTCGGTATATTTATAATAAGGTCGAAATCGTGGCCGGCAATCATCTTCATGATATTGTTCTCATTGTCGGGAGACTCGTCGGGCCAAAGAACGGGTGTCGCCTCTATGCCGTTTGAGTTCAGGAAGTCTGCAGTGCCTGAGGTAGCGTATATTTTGTAGCCTTTAGCTGCAAGCATGGCTGATGACTCAAGAAGGTCTACTTTTGATTTTGATGCTCCTGAAGATACCATTACGCTCTTCTTGGGGACGCTGTAACCGACTGCTATCATCGCATTAAGCAATGCTTCTTCAAAGTCGTCGCCTATGCAGCCAACCTCACCGGTTGAGGACATATCCACTCCCAAAACAGGGTCGGCTTGGTGTAGACGCGAAAATGAGAACTGTGATGCTTTTACACCTATCCAATCAATGTCAAATGCTGATTTGTCGGGTTTGCTGTAGGGAGCATCGAGCATGATGCGTGTTGCAGTCTCAATGAAGTTGCGTTTCAGGATTTTTGAAACGAAGGGGAATGAACGCGATGCACGCAAGTTACACTCGATTACTTTCACCTCGTTGTTCTTTGCAAGGAACTGTATATTGAAAGGTCCGGAGATGTTAAGTTCTTTGGCGATGCGACGGCTGATTTTCTTTATGCGGCGTGCTGTCTCGAAGTATATCTTTTGTGCAGGGAATACCAAGGTTGCATCACCAGAGTGAACACCTGCAAACTCAACGTGTTCTGAAATTGCGTACTCCACTACTTCACCGTTGTGTGCCACAGCGTCGAACTCAATTTCTTTTGTTTCCATCATGAATTGCGAAACAACGACAGGGAATTCTTTAGATACTTCTGCTGCCATCTGCAAGAACTCTTTGAGTTCGTCTTCGTTGTAGCAAACATTCATTGCTGCACCTGAAAGCACATATGAGGGACGTACAAGTACGGGGTAACCTACCTTATTAACAAATTCCTCCATATCCTCGATGCTTGTAAGCTCTTTCCATGCGGGTTGGTCTATGCCGAGCTGGTCGAGCATTGCAGAGAATTTGTGACGATTCTCGGCGCGATCGATTGATACAGGTGATGTGCCCAGGATGGGTACAGACTGACGGTGAAGTTTCATTGCAAGGTTGTTGGGTATCTGTCCGCCAACAGAAACGATTACACCACCGGGCTGTTCAAGATCGATTACGTCGAGTACACGCTCAAATGACAACTCGTCGAAGTAGAGTCGGTCGCACATGTCATAGTCGGTTGATACGGTCTCGGGGTTGTAGTTTATCATTATTGATTTGTAACCGAGTTTGCGAGCTGTCTGCACTGCATTTACCGAACACCAGTCAAACTCAACAGATGAACCGATGCGATATGCTCCTGAACCAAGCACTACAACCGATTTGTCGTTTTTGTAATAGTTTACATCGTATCCTTTCACACCGTATGTCATGTAAAGAT
>JAFTTA010000112.1 GCA_017467015.1 Bacteroidaceae bacterium | reverse complement strand
TTTTTTATCCTTTCTATAATGTCACCATTTAATTTGGTGCCATATATATCTTCACCATCTTTGAGTGTTATATCATTTGCAATAACCATTTTATTGCGGTTCTCTTCGGGGTAGAGCGGTCCCAATTTTATGTACAGAATGACGAATATGGTCATCGCCATTGCTATGCTTATGGCGGTGCCGGCAATGTAGATGGAGGTGAAGAGCTTTTGCTGCTTCATCATCGTCCATGCTTGGCGCAGATGTTGTTTAATCATAGTCTTTGTTTATTTTTTATTTACAATCTTTTCAAAATCGGCATCAATGTTGGTGTTGTGCTCCCAGTCCCACAGTGTGATGCTGCGTATCTTGTAGTAGTAATACCAATAATACATCAGTTCAGATATATGGTTGCGGCGAGCTTGGTCCTTGCTCACCTGTGCATCGTTGAGGTCGAGGGTGCTTATCTTGCCAATCATGAATGTCTCCACATTGCTTTTGTAGCGACGGCGGGCAATGGTGTCAGCCTCCTGTGCAATTTCGAGCTGTGTGCGTTGGTTGTTGAACTGCTCCACAAGGATGAACAGATTTTGCTTGAAGTTGCGCATCTCCTGTTCTATGCGGCTGATCGTTATCTCGCGGTTGCTTTCAGCCATGCGTAGCCTGCCGCGACGTTTGCCCCAGTCGAGCAGCGGTATTTGCAATCCCACCTGCACATATTGGTTGTCGTTCAGACGGTCGTAGGCAGGCTCGATGTCTCTGTCCACTCCGCTCAGTCCCACTTGTGCCGTCAGGTTAATCTGCCTTAGGTTGCCGCGTGCCCCTGCTACGTTGTAGTCGGCTTGCAGACGGCGACGCTCAAGGTTCTTGCTGATTGAGTTGTTCTCCATGGCTTTTTGCAGCACTTCATCGTATATAAGGTCGATGGGTGCGAGCGTGTCGGGTTGCATGGGTATTATTTCCATCTTTTCGTCGATGGTAAGAAAGGAGCGCAGGCTGAACATTGCGCTTTTAAGGTTACTTTCGTTGTTGGTGAGCGAACTGCGTGCGTTGAGGGTGTTCAGTCGCAACTGCAACAGGTCGTTGTCGCTGATTATTCCCATGCGGTGCTTGCTGAGTGCCACCTCGTAGAGCTTCTCGGCATTGCTTAGGTTTTGTCGAGCTATGCTTACATTCTCCTTTGCCAGCAACAGAGTGAAGAAATAGTTTATGGCGCTCATGGTCACTTGCTCGGTGGCTGTGAGGAAGTTGGCTTTTGCCTCGGCATAGCGTATCGGCTCTATGCGACGGTTCCATTTTGCGTTGTTCACTCCGAAGATGGGTTGGTTGAGGGTGAGCGCTATCGGGGTGCTCATGTAACGTCTCTGTCGGTCACCGCTGAGTGTCTTCAGGTAGTCGAGCGACGAGTTCAACGACAATGTACCACCTGTGAGCCAAATGCTCTGATTGACCGACAGACGCCCGTTCATCTGCATGTAGTTGTTACGCACGAAGGTGTATGTGCCGTCGCTGTTCTGATAGCTGTTGTAGCTTTTGCTGTAGCTTGGGGCGGTGGCACTGAAATTTACTTCGGGCAGTAACCCGGCGCGGTATATGCGATACTCCCAATATGCCGAGCGCAGTTCGTCGAGGGCAACGGCGGCATCAAGGCTCTGCGTGCGTGCGAGGAGTATTGTCTCTTCGAGTGTCAGCTGCATGACGTTGTTGTTTGCTACTATGTTGAGTGCAGCAAGCAACATAATTGTGAGGGTTTTGACTCTTTTCATCTCTGTTCTATTGTATAGTAAGAAGTTGTTTTAATTTTTGTCCTTCTTTTATGAGTTCTGCCAATTTGGGCGAACAGTGAAATGCGTGGTTATCATATCTGGGATTTAGTCCTCTGCAATAGATGTGTGTCATTACAAGCATTCTTTCGCGGTTCTCTTCGGGATATATGGGACCGAACTTTATATATAGCACAGCGAAGGTAATCATTATCATTGTTACCGAGAGTGCCGTTCCGGCGATGTATATTCCTGTGAAGAGCCGGTGCTGCTTCATCATTGTCCATGCTTGGCGCAGGGTTTGTTTAATCATTGTTTTTGTTTGTTGTATTTCAGACTCCTCAGCCTGTTTAGTCGTGGTATTTGGTTTTTTTCAAGCATTTCAAGGCAAATAAATTGCCTTGAAATGCTACTATGCTCTTATTGCACCTGACGGCCGTCGAAGAAACGGATGGTGCGTGAGGTCAGCTTCGCCTGCTCCTCGTTGTGTGTTACCATCACAATGGTGCGACCGTCCTCGCTGTTGAGCTTGTGGAGAATCTCCATAACCTCTGCACCCATCTTTGAGTCGAGGTTACCGGTGGGTTCGTCGGCGAGGATAATCTCGGGGTTGCCTATTATGGCGCGGGCTATTGCCACGCGCTGGCACTGACCGCCGGAGAGCTGCGAGGGCATGTGATACATGCGGTGGGTAAGTCCCACACGGGCAATAACCTCTTTGGCAAGGCGTGTGCGCTCTTTGGCGCTTATCTTGCGGTAGAGCAGTGGCAGCTCCACATTGTCGAGCACGTTGAGCGAGTTGATAAGGTGGAAACTCTGGAACACGAAGCCGAGTGTGCGGTTGCGGAAGGCAGCAAGTTCTTTTTCGCTCATCTGGTCTACTGTGGTGCCGGCAATCTCTATGGTGCCGCTTGTGGGCTTGTCGAGCAGTCCCATGAT
>JAFTTA010000111.1 GCA_017467015.1 Bacteroidaceae bacterium | reverse complement strand
ACAGCAGACTGCGTTGCTGCAATGCGCTCCATAACATGAATGCTATGAGCATAGCATAAACAACTACACCGTAACGCATTACACCTTGAGGTACAGAGGGAATAATATCGGCAAGAGCAAAGGTGAGGATAGGTAGCACTACCACCGTAGCTATAACCATATAACGTCGAGAAAGACGACCATATTTCCTACGCGAAGTGCCCATTCTGAAACGCGACACAAAATAGCATATAATAAAAACATGCGCCAATGCGAAAGCTGCCATCTGCGCCATGAAATTACCACATGAACCGAAATAGTCACCCACACATGAGAAAAGCATTGCCAACATCATCTGCCATGGGAGCAACCACAACGACGTCGCAAAAAGCAAGCCTACCGGCAATGCCAACTTACCGGTCATAGCCACCGGTGAGAAATAGAAAATCACTAAGAGAAAGAAAAGAACGGAGACGCTCACAACAGCCATCTTAGTCCTTTTAAAAGTGTCACTCATAATCTTTATATTTCAATTTGTTAAGAAACAATTCGTTTATAGTATAGGTGCCAATAGGCGTGCCATTGACTCGGCAAGGCGTTTGGTTATTTTTCTCTCGCGAAACTCTTTGTATGTGCATTGACGACAGCTACGCATATCGTCCACAAAAATCTCTTTCAAGTTACGCGCCACCCCTTCGTCGTAAATAAAAGCATTTATTTCGAAATTGCACTCAAAACTGCGGAAATCGATATTTGCCGACCCAACGGAAGAGAGCATATTGTCGCAAACCAACATCTTGGAGTGCAAAAAACCGCCTTCGTAAAGATAGACCTTAACCCCTGCATACAGGACATCCTCAATGAATGAGCGCGAAGCCAACCCGGTAATAAAATTATCGGATTGTTTAGGCACCATTATCCGCACGTCAACACCTGATAGAGCAAGGTTTATTATTGCCAACAACACATTCTCGCTTGGCATAAAGTAAGGAGTCTGTATGTAAAGATACTCCTTACAATTGGAAATTACAAGAGCCATGCCTTGCAACATCTCACGCCAATCACCAACCGGATTGGACATCACTATCTGCGACAAAACACCGGGGTTTGCTTCTATCTGTGGGAAATAGCGCGAACCGCTAACCAAAGAACGGTCGGCAAAATACCAATCGACAAGAAAAGATGTCTGCATCCCATATACCGCATCACCTTGCACAAACAACATTATATCGCGCCATTTGCCCCACTTTCCACCCGTCACATATCTATCGGCAATATTCATGCCGCCGATGAAAGCTTTTTTGCCATCAATGACAACCAACTTGCGATGATTACGATAATTTAGTTTGCTCGAAAGCATTGCAAAATGAACCTTGAGGAAAGAGCACACATAGACACCTGCACAACGCATCTCCTCGAAGAAATCCTTGTCAACAGACCAACAACCCACATCATCGTACAACAGACGTACCTCGATTCCTTCACTTGCTTTTTGCATCAGAGCATCGCGAACCTTACGACCCGTCGCATCGTCGGAAAAGATATAGAACTGTACATGGATGTGCTCCTTGGCAGTAGCTATCTCCTGTAGAAGACGCTCGAGAAATTCACCACCATCAGGAATTATCTCAATCTCATTATTGCTCATGGGATAGGCATCTGCCACATTCTCGAAAAATTTCACAATACGCGCATACTGCCATGGGATTGTATTTACTATAATAGAATTATTGTATGTGAGCAGAGCTTTCTTCTGAATCTGAGAAAGAAATTGCTTACCTATGAGGCGTCTGCGTCTATTGTCACGACCAAAAAAGAAATATATCACCAGTCCGAGGAAGGGGATTGCAAGAATAACCATCACCCACGCAACAGTTTTCACGGGGACTCTGTTGTTCAGTACTACAGAAACAGCAGTCACCACCGCTGCCACCATATACAAATAGTACAGATAGCGAAATATCTCCCAAAATGACAATGTGGCTATTACAGACATACCTACAATATATTACCTACTGTACGAAACAGGCACAATGGTTACTTTTATCTTGCGAAATTAATAAATCGTAACAATAAAAAGATTGAATAACCGCGCGGTTATTCAATCTTTAAGTTTACTTAACAATTAGAGGTTGTCAGAAACGTCCGCCACCGCCAAAACCGCCGCCACGTCCGAAGTTGCCACCACCTGCTCCGCCAAAGCCGGGACGCACACCGGCAGGACGTTCGCCTCCGGGAGATTCAAAACCACGATTTAATCTTGAACGTGTCTCTTTGTCTCCCATCTGATTGAATTTGTATATCAGGTGCACCATGCAATAGCTGTTGATGGCATTGTTCTGTGTGTCGCTGCGCATTGTTGCAGATATAGTGCGGCTTATGTTGCTCTGCTCATGCAGTATGTCGAAAACCTGAAACGACACTGTCAAAGCATTTTTCTTTAGGAAACTGGCAGATATCTGTGCATTCCACAATAGTTCATTGGTATTGAATGTAGGGTCGCTGTAACCTCTGCGACTGCTCATGTAAATGTCTGTATACAGCCTAATATTTTGCCAGGGTAATGTAATATTCGTACTGGGGCCATAAGAGAAATTGTATGTATCAAGGTTGCGGTCGGGCTGCTGCTCATTTACCGAATGTTCGTAGCGCAATGTTCCGTTCAGTGCCACCTCGAGCCAATCATTACGAAAACCTGCACGCAGACGCTCGCCAATGCTGGTTGT
>JAFTTA010000110.1 GCA_017467015.1 Bacteroidaceae bacterium | reverse complement strand
TCCTTGACGACACGGTTGTAATCAAGAATCGTGAGCTGGCTGGCCTGGAAGCAGACCGCCATGAAATAATTGTATTCTTCATCGCCGCGATGATTCGGATTCTGTTTAGCTTTTTCTGCCCCGACGAGCGCGGCCGCCGCCGAACGGTGATGCCCATCTGCGATATAGAGGGACGGCATTTTGGCGAATTCCGCAGTGATCAGCGCGATATCCGCAGCATCCCTGACCAGCCAGAGCTTGTGCCCGAAACCGTCAATCGGCGCTATGAAATCATATTCGGGCGTCGTCGCCGCATAACGCATGATCAGGTCATTGAGCACGCTGTTGTCGGGATAGGCAAAAAAGACCGGCTCGATGTTCGCGTTGTTCACGCGCACATGTTTCATGCGGTCCTCCTCTTTGTCGCGGCGCGTAAGCTCATGTTTTTTTATTGTACCATCCATGTAGTCATTCACATAGGTGCATACAACAAGACCATATTGTGTCTTGCCGTTCATGGTCTGAGCATAGATGTAATACTGCTCTTTTTCGTCCTGAACGAGCCAGCCGTTGTTCTTGAATTTCGCAAAATTTTCGGCAGCCTTCTCATACACCTCGGGAGAGTGTTCGTCGGTTCCTACCGGAAAGTCAATCTCGGGACGAATAATATGATAGAGCGACTTCTCGTTGCTGCCGGCCTCGGCACGCGCCTCGTCAGAGTTGAGCACATCGTAGGGACGGCTCTGCACCTCTTCAACAATGGCTTTGGGAGGTCTTATTCCTTTAAATGGTTTAACTATAGCCATATAACTCGTCTCTTATTTATTCAAACGGAATCTTTCGCAACCCTCCTCAAAGAAAGCAACAATCTGTTTTGCAGCAGCAATACCGGCGTTGATGTTTGCCTCGGCAGTCTGCGCACCCATCTTCTTGGGAGTAGCAAAGTAACGGCCCTCAAATTTTGCAAATTCCTCGGCTGCAACAGGCGCAATGTCTGTTGCATATTTGAAATCGGCACGTTCGGTCATAACCTCAATGAGTTCCTGTTCGTGAATAACCTCTTTGCGGGCTGTGTTCACAAGGAAGGCAGGCTTAGGCATTTTTGAAAGAAGAGCCTTGTTGATAGACTGCTTTGTCTCTGCTGTTGCGGGAAGGTGCAACGAAACAACATCCGATGAAGCATAAAGTTCTTCAGGAGTCTCGCACCAACGGCAACCGGCCTCCTCAACAGCCTCTTTAGAAACAAAAGCGTCGTACACGGCAATATTCATTCCGAAGCCTTTTGCAATGCGTGCCACGTTGCGACCCACATTACCAAAAGCATGAATACCAATGGTGCGACCTTTAAGTTCGCAACCTGCAGCACCGCTGAACATACCGCGAGCCATGAATACCAACATTCCAAACACAAGCTCAGCAACAGCATTTGCATTCTGTCCGGGAGTATTCATCACACAGATGCCACGCTCGGTGGCAGCAGCAAGGTCTACATTGTCGTAACCGGCACCGGCACGAACAACAATTTTTAGGTTTTTTGCAGCCGACATCACCTCGGCGTCTATAATGTCGCTACGGATGATTATTGCATCTACATCTGCTACAGCGTCAAGAAGTTCCTGTTTGCTGCTATATTTTTCGAGCAGTACAAGGTTGTAACCTGCAGCGTCGGTCACCTCGCGTATTCCTTTAATGGCAACGGGAGCAAAAGGTTTCTCCGTTGCAACCAATATTTTCTTCATATTATTATAAAAATTGAATGAAACCGCCATAAGCTGACGATTCCTACATTTATTAGTGATTTCTCTCAAATTCTTTCATGCAATCGACAAGAGCAGCAACTGCCTCAAGAGGCAATGCATTGTAGCACGATGCACGGAAACCGCCTATTGAACGGTGACCCTTGATACCAACCATGCCTTTTGAAGTAGCAAAAGCCATGAACTCAGCCTCAAGTTCTTTATACTCGTCACTCATGACAAAGTCGATGTTCATGTAAGAACGGTCCTCAAAATCAGCAGTACCACGGAAGCATTTGTTGCGGTCAATCTCGTTGTAGAGCATCTCGGCGCGAGCCGCTGCACGACGCTGCATTTCGGGCACACCACCCTGAGCTTTCAACCAACGGAGTGTACACAATGCCGAGTAGATGGGCAATACGGGAGGTGTGTTGAACATTGAGTCGTTAGCGATGTGTGTGCGGTAGTCGAGCATTGTAGGAATTGTGCGCGACACCTTGCCAAGTGCATCATCCTTTACAATCACAAAAGAAACACCCGAGGGAGCGAGGTTCTTCTGCGCACCACCATAAATACAAACATACTTGCTCACGTCGACGGGACGAGAGAAGATGTCTGATGACATATCGGCAATCAGAGGAATGGGCGAATCAAGGTCGCGACGTATCTCTGTACCATAAATGGTGTTATTGGTTGTTATGTGCAGATAATCGGCATCTGTGGGAATCTCGTAATTCTTAGGAACATAGCAATAGTTTCTATCCTTTGAAGAAGCAATCTCAACAGCCTCACCAAACAGTTTAGCCTCTTTCATTGCCTTGTTAGCCCATGTACCGGTGTTGATGTACGCAGCCTTCTTCTCCATGAAGTTGAAGGGTATCATACAAAACTCAAGGCTGGCGCCACCACCAAGGAAAATAACCGAATAACCCTCGGGAATTTCGAGAAGCTCTTTAAACAAGGCAACCGCCTCGGGAATAACAGGTTGAAAATCCTTTGAACGATGACTGATCTCCAATATTGAAAGTCCTATTCCATTAAAATCGTTTACAGCTTGAGCAGTCTGCTCAATTACTTCGCGCGGCAAGATTGAAGGGCCGGCATTAAAATTATATTTTTTCATATCTTAACAAATATGTTTAAATTCCTAAAAAAAATTTAACAAACAAGGTCGCAAAGGTAGTCTATTCTTTTTAAAAAAACAAAATATACGAAAATTAAAACTCATTTTCACTGCTTTATCTCTTCAACAATCGTTTTCAAACCTTTGATTTTCTCGCTCGCAACAGCCGCAAGCAACGGACGCACACGACTGTTTTTGACAGCCACATACGAATAACGATCGTAAACGACAATAGTTCCCAAATCGTCGGGTTTTGCACCACCCTTCTTCATAAAGAAACCGGCAATATCGCCACGGCTTATCTTGTCGCGCTTGCCTTTTCCTACATAAACCACGCGGTAAGCAGCTTTTGCAGGCATAGGGATGGATACAGACAATGAATATTCGGCAATATCTTCGGGCACATAATCGGGAAAATCGCCACCGTCAATGGCAAGCATATAAACAGCACCATCGGCACTCCAGCGTGCTGTTCTTCCGTTTCGATGCACAAACGCCTCCTCATTCACAGGTCGCTGATAGTGAACCACATGACGCACATCGGGAATATCCAATCCACGTGCGGCAAGGTCGGTGCAGACAAGCACTGTCGAGCAAGCACTTTTGAATTTATAGAGAGCAAGTTCGCGCTGACGTTGTTCAAGACCGCCATGATAGACAACAACCGACACACCATTTTTCTTCAAGAAAGAGCCCACCTCGTCGACCATTTCGCGGAAATTACAAAAAACGATAGCCTGTTCGCCACGAAGCAGACAGAGCAACGAACAAAGTGCATTCAGACGCTCCTTCTGCGTAGTACTTATATAATAATAGGCAGTACGTTCGCGAAGGCTGTCACACTGCGATGTAAAATCAAGTCTGTGACACACCTCAGACGACACGAAACGCTGCAGATCGTCGGAGTCTGTGGCAGAAAGCAAAAAACGGCGCACCTTGCCAGGCATAGCAGCCAACAGAGCCTCCATTTCGTCCTTGAAACCCAGCTCCAATGCCTTGTCAAACTCGTCGATGACCAAAAGCCTGACACTATGCACATCGAAAGTGCCACGTGACAAATGGTCGTTCAAACGTCCCGGAGTGGCAATCACAAGTGCAGGAACACCACCCTTAATAACAGCCAACTCCTCGCCCACCGAGCGACCGCCATGTAGACACACAGCCTTGAAACCTGTGTTCATACCCTTCCACACATCGGCCACCTGACGTGCAAGTTCGCGGGTGGGTAACACCACCACAGCCTGAACAACATCTGCATTGTCGTGCAACATTTCAAGCAGCGGCAACAAAAAAGCCAAGGTCTTACCCGTACCAGTAGGAGAAAGCACCACCACGTCGCCCTCCTTACGAAAAGCATCAATTGCCTGCAACTGCATATCGTTCAACGTCTCTATTCCTAAAGAACCGAGAGAAAGACGCTGTCTGTCAGCTATCTTCACAATATCATCCATAATTTTTCAAATAAGGCTGCAAAATTATTACAATAAAACGAAACAGACAAATAATGACAGCAAACTGCCATTTTGGCGCAAGAAAAGAGAAACACTTAGAACTTTTGTCTGAAATAATGTCACAAAACCATTTTGGCAAACTATTTGTTGCATTAATATATAAAAAAGAATATCATTAGTGAAGAAAAGAAATACACAGAACACGAAGAAGAGACAACTGTAAACGAAACAGACGAAACAACAGATGAGAACAATGTTGTAGGCGAAGAGAATATCGACGAAAAAAGCGAACTTGAGAACAAACTGGCAGAGGCAGCAGAAAAAATTGCAACTCTCGAAGATAAATACCTACGTCAAGTAGCCGAGTTCGACAACTATCGAAAACGCACCATGAAAGAGAAAGCCGAACTCATAAAAAACGGCGGTGAAAAGACAATAGAATCGATACTCCCCGTACTCGACGATTTTGAGCGTGCGCTAGCCACCATGG
>JAFTTA010000109.1 GCA_017467015.1 Bacteroidaceae bacterium | reverse complement strand
GGTGAAAAGATAGGCGAAGGCAAAGACATTCTCGAAGGCACAAAATTTGACTGCCCCAACCGTCCTTTCGGTGGAAGTGAGCAGCTTGCATGGAGCAACGACTCAAAAAAGGTCGCTTATGCCTGCGTAAAGAAAATGGGCAGAGAGTACACCATCAGCACTGACACCGACATTTACCTTTACAACACAGAAGATGGCACCACTGTCAACCTGTGTAAAGATAAAGGAGAGCCCAACTACGGCTACGACACAGCACCCATATTCTCGCCCGACGGCAGCCACATAGCATGGCTCAGCATGAAGCGTGATGGCTATGAGAGCGACCAAAACCGTCTGTGCGTGATGAACCTTGCTAGTGGCGAACGTAAATACATCAGCGAAAAGCCCTTTGACAGCAGCGTCGAGAGCTATTGTTGGGCAGCCGATGGCAAAAGTCTCTATTTTACCGGTGTTTGGCATGGTGCGACAATGATATACAACATAGATCTCGATGGCAAGCTCACACAGATTACCAAAGGCGACTACGACTACACATCTGTTGCGCTATTGGGCGACAAACTAATCGCCACACGCCAGTCAATAAGTGAGCCCACAGACATTTACTCCTTGGAAGCTAAAACAGATGGCAAAATAACACCACTGACAAACGAAAACAAACACATTCTCGACCAACTGGAGCGAGGCAAAGTTGAGAGCCGATGGTGCAAAACAACCGACGGCAAGCAGCTGCTCTCATGGGTAATCTATCCTCCCAAGTTCGACCCCAACAAGAAATATCCCACCCTGCTTTTCTGTCAGGGAGGCCCGCAATCACCCGTCAGCCAATTTTGGAGCTACCGTTGGAACTTCCAGATTATGGCAGCCAACGACTACATCATCATAGCCCCCAACCGTCGCGGACTACCCGGCTTCGGCATGGAGTGGAACGAGGCAATCAGTGGCGACTATGGTGGTCAGTGTATGAGAGACCTATTATCTGCCATAGACGACTTTGCAAAAGAATCCTATGTTGACGAAAACCGTTTGGGCTGCGTTGGTGCAAGCTTCGGTGGCTACACAGCAATGTGGATGGCAGGACATCACGAAAAACGCTTCAAGGCATTCATCGCCCACGACGGTTTCTTCAACATGGAGCAGCAATACTACGAAACAGAGGAATCGTGGTTTACAAATTGGGACTTGGGCGGTGCACCCTATGAGATAAACAAAAAGACAACAAACACTTATCCCAATTCGCCACATAAATTTGTCGAAAAATGGGATACCCCCATCTTACTCATTCACGGCGAGCGCGACTACCGCATCCTTGCATCGCAGTCTATGGCTGCGTTCAATGCTGCACAGCTACGCGGTGTTCCGGCACAGTTGCTGCTCTTCCCCGACTAGAACCACTAGGTGCTGAAACCTCAGAACGGCATTTTGTGGCAACGCACATTCTTCTCATGGTTAGATAAATGGGTAAAACAATAACTTAAAACATACAAAAAAAAGACATGACACTCACAGAAAACATTCAGAAACGACTTAACGACTCTCCCGCAGCACGTTGGGGAGCAATGGCTATAGTATCTTTCACCATGATGTGCGGATATTTCATCACTGACATCATGGCACCTCTTGAGGATAT
>JAFTTA010000108.1 GCA_017467015.1 Bacteroidaceae bacterium | reverse complement strand
GTAGACCTTTCACAAGAGTAATAGCAAACAATAATCTGCAAATAAAACCCGGGTTTTATTTGCAGATTATTGTTTGCTATTACTCTTGTGAAAGGTCTACTGAGTAGTATGCGCGCTTTCCTGAAGGGGTCACACCTGCGATGAACAGCACTTGGTCGCTCGATGCGTTTGCTTGTTTGATGGCTTTCTGTATGTCGTCGATGCTTTTCATTGGTGTGTTGTTTACTTTCTGAATGATAAATCCTTTCTTTATGCCTGCGTCGGCAAAGCGTCCTTTGGAAACATCGAGAACTTTCAGGCCGTAACTTATTTTGTAGAGACGAAGTTCTTTTTCATCAAGTTCCTTGAATGTTGCACCGAGCATGTCGAGGTCGGCGTTCTTTACTACGTTGGTGTTGCCTTGTACGTTTTTGAGCACCACGTCGAGTTCTTTCTCTTTCTTTTTGCGCAGAACAGTGATTTTTACCTTGTCGCCGGGCTGATGTTTAGTGAACACTTCTTGCATCTGTGCCATGTTCTTTATCTTTGTGCCATCGACAGCGATTATTACATCGCCAACTTCTATGCCTGCCTCCTGAGCGCCGCCGTCAGCCATCACTTCGCTTACATATACTCCGTCGACAGTTCCAAGGTCTTTCTCTTCGGCAAGTTCGCTTGTTACAGTTCCGCCCATGATGCCGAGGATTGCTCTTTGTACAGTGCCATACTCCTTAAGGTCGTTAACCACTTTTGTCATGATGCTTGTCGGGATGGCAAATCCGTATCCAGCGTATGAGCCGGTGGGCGAGGTCAGTACCGAGTTTATGCCTACAAGTTCACCTTTTGCATTTACAAGTGCGCCACCGCTGTTGCCTTGGTTGATGGCTGCGTCGGTCTGTATGAAAGACTCTATTCCACCATTATATACTCCAAGTGTGCGTGCTTTGGCGCTGACTATTCCTGCTGTCACTGTGGATGTGAGGTTGAAGGGATTGCCAACGGCAAGTACCCACTCGCCTATTTTTAGGTCGTCGCTGTTGCCTACAGGTAGGGCTGGCAACTTTTCATCTACCTCTATCTTTATGAGTGCAAGGTCGGTGTTTTCGTCGCTACCGATGAGACGTCCCTTGAAACTGCGATTATCGTTGAGGGTGACATCGATAACGTCGGCATTGTCAATGACGTGGTGGTTGGTTACAATGTAACCATCTTCGGTGAGTATGACACCCGAGCCAAACCCTACGCGAGGTTGTGTGCGTATCTCTTGCTGACGTCCCATGCCGTCACCAAAGAAGAAATCGTAGATGTCGGGTGCGCGTCGTATTGTCTGTGTTTTGCTGTTCTGTGTCGATTTTATGTGAACCACAGCGTGGATTGACTTATCGGCTGCGTCGGTAAGGTCGATGTATTGCTGTGGCATCGATGGTTGTGTGAAAGCTGCCTGCTGTATTGGCAAGCCTATGGTTTTGGTTTCTGTTATTTCTACTTTGTTGTTTCTCTCAATCACCTTATAGGTTGTAATGGAGGCTACAGCTGCGCTGGCAACCACCACTGCTGTTCCAAAAAATAAATTTTTAATTCCCATTTTCATAACTCTATTTAAGTTTTCTGTTAAATTTCATGCTTTGTTGTAACATTTCTATTGCAAATATATATGCAAAATCGTTGAAATGTAGCGTTGAGGGTCGATTTTTGCTATCATTTAACATTTGAGTGGCTTTGTTAACACAACTTGAATGTTGAATAGCTGGTTTTTACATTTCTTTAAACATGGAATCAGTGTAGAATGTCTCATAAAATTATATGATGTCTCTGATATAATTGAAAATTCTTTTGTAATTTTGCACAGATTTTGATGTCAAGTATAAGCAGTCGGGCGGTCTGTCGCCGTTGTCTTTTGGCAAAGGAGGAAAGTCCGGGCAGCACAGAGCATTCCACTTCCTAACAGAAAGCTGTTCGTGAGGGCAGAGTAACGCAGAAGAAAATAACCGCCTGCAAGGGTAAGGGTGAGAAGGTGGGGTAAGAGCCCACCGGTCGTACAGTGATGTGCGAGCCGTGTGTCTTGGAAGCTGCAAGTTCGCGTATACCGACGTTTGAGGGTCGCTCGTCCGAGTCGGAGGGTAGAACGCTTTAGCCTGATGGTGACATCGGGATTAGATGAATGACAGACATTCTCTTTTATTTAGAGAGGATACAGAACCCGGCTTATAGTTCGACTGCTTTTTGTTTACAGGTATAAAAATCGAGATTCTCGATTTTTATACCTGATTTTTGTCTTATTGGTAGTCTTTGCAAAGGTATGTATGTCAAGTGATTGCAGCGGTTTTATCATGCTTTTTCTCCACTCAGCCCATAAAGTTGATGACGCAAGCGTTGAAGATTGTTTGTTTTTCAAATAAAAAAGTACCGCAACCTATGTAAGATTGCGGTACTTGTCGGGGTCGACATGATTCGAACCTGCGACCACCTGGTCCCAAACATAAAAGTACCGCAACCTATGTAAGATTGCGGTACTTGTCGGGGCGACAGGATTCGAACCTGCGACCACCTGGTCCCAAACCAGGTGCGCTACCGGACTGCGCTACACCCCGGGTGGATTATTTAAGCAAATCCAGTGCTTTGAATACTTCTACCATCTTTTCAAGTGCACGGTCGACCTGCTCTCTTGTGTGTGTGGCCATCAGTGAGAAGCGGATGAGCGTGTCCTGAGGTGAGCATGCAGGGGGTACAACCGGGTTGATGAAGATACCTGCTTCCCACAACATTTTTGTGACCATAAATGTTTTGTCTGTGTCGCGAATATACATGGGGATGATAGGTGTAGATGTGTTTCCTATCTCAAATCCAAGTTCGCGGAAGTTTTTCAGTGCATAGTTTGTTACATCCCACAAATTTTTCAAGCGTTCGGGCTCTGCTTTCATTATGTGCAGTGCTTCTATTGCTGCAGCTGTTGCGGCGGGAGTGTTACTTGCGCTGAACATGTATGAGCGTGCATTGTGACGTACGAAGTTCATTACCTCTTTGTCGCCTGCAACAAAACCACCTATGGTTGCAAGTGATTTGCTGAATGTACCCATTATAAGGTCTACGTCATCTGTAACACCGAAGTGGTCACATGTGCCTCGTCCTTGGTTGCCGAGTACACCGAGTCCGTGTGCTTCGTCTACCATTATGCTTGCATTGTATTTATTCTTGAGACGCACGATTTCGGGTAGGTTGGCGATGTCGCCTTCCATGCTGAATACTCCGTCGACAACTATCAGTTTGATGGTTTCGGGCGCGCATTTCTTTAACTCGTTTTCGAGTGATTCCATGTCGTTGTGGCGGAATTTGCGTGCTGTGGAGAATGAGAGTCGGCGACCGTCGACGATAGATGCGTGGTCAAGTTCGTCGCAAAGTATGGTGTCGCGTCTGCCTGTTACGCATGATAGCACTCCAAGGTTTACCTGGAAACCTGTTGAATATACCAATGCTTCGTCTTTGCCTACAAATTCGGCAAGCTCGTTCTCTAACTGTATGTGTATATCAAGTGTTCCGTTGAGAAAACGTGAACCGGCACATCCTGTTCCATACTTTTTGACAGCTTCTATTGCTGCCTCTTTGATTTTTGGGTGATTGGTCAATCCTAAGTAAGAGTTTGAACCAAACATTAAGACTTTTTTGCCGTTCATTATCACCTCTGTGTCCTGTTCGCTGTCTATGCAACGGAAGTAGGGGTAAACGCCTTTTGCCATAAATTGTTGTGGCAGGTCGTATGAGGCATATTTTTCTTTAAGAAATCCCATTATATTGTTGTTTTATTTTTTTCCTTGGTTTTAATAAGGAAATGTGTTTATTTACGAACTTTGCAGGCTGCAAAGATACATATTATTTTTAACATAGTGCTGCTTTTTCGCTGTTTTTTGCGAAAAAAAGTATAATGTTGAAGCTAAAATGTAAAATATTCTCTAAAAGTGGCCGTTAAAAGAAAAGAGAAGCATATGCTTCTCTTTTGTGATCCCGGCAGGATTCAAACCTGCAACCTTCTGATCCGTAGTCAGATGCTCTATTCAGTTGAGCTACGAGACCCTCTTTTTCGTTTGACGCTGCAAAGGTACTTCAAATTTTTTATGTAGCAAACAAAAATGAAGTTTTTTTACGAAAATATTTCTGCGGTAGTGGCAGTGCGTGTCGCTTGTTAATATAACGGTCGAGTGTAACTGCTTGTGAATGTGTGGTTTTATTCTATGAAACGCTCGTTGAACATGAACCATCCTAATGTTACACCAATATTTATGCTGTTTTTGTGCGAACTATAGTAATCGGCCCATCCGGCTAATGTCAGTGCTGAAAACTTACAGGCTACCGTCAGTCCGGCAATGTATTCTATGCCACTGAAATGCTTTGTGTAGTACGAGCTGCCATTGGGTTCCTCTTTGATTGTCTTGTATGGGAAGAAACCGTATGCCTCGCCTCTTATTTGCAGTATGTCGTTTATCTTATATATAGGTATAAGGCCTAATGCTCCGTATTGATAGGCACGATAAGCCGGGTCGTAGTTGAACAAACTGTTCATGGTGGGGGTGAAGGCGCCAGCTTGCATCATAGATGCCTGGTATGTCTCAGAGAGTCCTCGTGTGGAGTAGTAACCTTCGATGTATGTGCCCAATGTCATGTGTTTTGACAAGTTGAAATAGTCGGCACGTTTGTAGCTCATTTGTAGCCACGATTGGTTGTGCTTTTTTCTGTCTCCTCCACGGTGATCGTGAAATTTTTCTTGTCCTGTGAACACCTGTGCAACTATTGATTCGTATTGTCCGCTGGTGGGGTAAGCTTTTGTGTCGAGTGTGTTACCTTCGAACTTCATCATACCCGACAGCAGACGTATCTTGTTTTCGTCTTGTCGCGGGGTGTTCAGATCAATGCTGCTTGATGGTATGTATTCGTCTTTTATCTCTGCAATGCCGATTCCGAATTCAGCTTTTTGTCGCATAAGGAATGGCAGGGATATTTTTAGTTTGGCAAATGTTTCGCGTTCTCTGTTGAGTACTATGTTGTTCTCTTCTGCGAACATATAGTACTTGTTATAGTAGTTTATGATAGAGTGACCGGCTATTATTTTCATTGAGACAGGGATACTGAGGTTGAAGTCATGTCTGCCACTAAGTTGTATGTTGTTATAAGCGTTGCCTACCTGGCCGTCGAGGATGAACTCTTTTACCTGATATTTCAGCCCTCGGTAGTGCAGACCGAAATATATCTGGTTAGAGGTGCTTGTAGATATTGCTCCACCTATATGCAACGATATAGGCTCGCGCATTTCCATGTCGAGTTGCAATGTGTATGTGCTGTCCTGTTCGCTGTATTTTGCGTGAGGGATGATGGAGGAAATGACATTTCCGGATAGTAGTCGGAAATATGCCTTTTTGCACTCTTCGTATGAGAAAATTTCGTTGTCGTTGCTGTGGAATTCTCTTTTTATATATTTTTGTTGGTCTTCTGGTATGCCGGTAATCTCAATCCTCTTAAAGCGCATTTTAGGCATCTTCGATTTGAATTTTTCGCGTTTTTCTTTTAGCTCTGTGGCGCTTGTGCGTCGTTGTACGCGTTGCTTTATGCTGTCTATAATAGCGTTGGTCTTGCTGTACCCGAGTGCTGAAAGTGTGTTGAGCTTGTCGAATTCCAAAAGGCTTATTTCATCCAATTTCATGTTGACAACTATTCCTACGCTGTCGGGGATGGTGTAGTTGCTCTTGTCCATCACGAGATTTTCTATCTGGCTCATGAGATCGGACTCTTTGGGCAATGGTGGATTCTTGCTCACTACGCTGCCTATTATGTAGTCGGGAGCAAAATTGTTTTGCATAACATCTGCCGGAAAATTGTTGTATATTCCTCCGTCGTACATTAGTATGCTGTCTTTCTTTATAGGCTTGAAGACGAAAGGGAAACTCATGGAGGCTCTCACAGCATCACCAAGATCGCCATCGGAGTATATAACCTGTTTTTTGTTGTATACATCCGATGCTACACATCTGAATGGTATAAGCAGGCTGTCGAAATCGCTTTTGCATGCGGCATTTGCTTCCGAAAATATTTGCAGAAATCCCAAGTTCATTTGGGTAGGGTCGATGAGATTGATACTGGGCATTACAAGACGCAAAGAGTCTCTGGTGTCTATTCGCAGGTTGAGTATGTCGGGACGTGCTTCGTTGCGTCTGAAATAGAATATATCGTTTTTATCCATTTTGCCGCTATACCACCGTTTGAAGTCGTCAGATGCTATAACTTCTTCCATTTCCTCAGGGGTATATCCCATGGCGTATAGTGCCGCAATGATAGCACCCATGGATGTTCCTGCTACGTAGTCTATGGGTATATTGTTCTCTTCCAATGCTTTTATCACTCCTATGTGCGCTAAACCACGTGCACCACCACCACTCATTACAAGACCTATTTTTTGGGCTTGAATATGTGCGGGTATTATGAGTGTCAATAGGAATAAAAGCAGGTATTTTTTCATTGTTTCTGTGTAGTTTTTTTAAGTTGCTGCAAACTTAATAAAATTTATCTTATAATGTTTTATTTAAGTACTAAATAAGCCTAATGCATCGTAAAATGCATTAGGCTTATTATCATGTGTAAAGTTTATTTAAAGTGATGGTATCTCTTCGTCTGATGTTTCGTCGAGCCTATCTTCCCATAAGTAGTGGCGTGTCTCTTTTTTTATCAGGGGAGTGAGCTTTATCAGTGAGTAGAGATTAGGCAACGCCATGAAGACGGCTGCGGTAGAGCCTATGTTCCACACCAGTTCCAATGGCATGATGGCGCCAATGAATGTGGATAGGACCCAGCAGGCGCGGAATATGTGTGTGGCCTTACGGCTTCTGTGTCCTATAAGGAATTCTATAGCTCTTTCGCCATAGTATGTCCATCCGAGTATGGTGCTGAATGCAAATGTGAACATTGCAATTGTCAGTATGTGCTGTCCAAGGTGAGGTATCTGATTATAAGCATCTTGCATAATCATTCCGCTCGACTCTTCTGTGTGGGTTATTCCCAATGCCAGCATGGAACTCACTGTTACCAATCCGGTTATAGTGCATACTACAAGTGTATCCCAAAATGTTGATGTCGATGATACAAGAGCTTGTCTTACCGGATTACGCGTCTTTGCCGCAGCTGCTATGATTGGCGCCGAACCCATTCCTGACTCATTGGATAGTAATCCACGGCTCACTCCATATTGCAAAGATATCATCAATCCTCCTACAACTCCGCCTCCCATGGCTTGCGGCTCGAATGCCGACTTGAAGATAAGCACTATGGCCTCACCTAGGAAATTAAAATTTATGAAAAGCAATGTGATACAACTGACAACGTATATTATAGCCATAAATGGAACAAGCTTTTCACATACGGTGGCAATGCCTTTCAATCCAAAGAATATGACTGCTCCCACCAGTCCTGTGAGGATTATTGCAGTTGTGTATATGTCAATGTTGTATGAGTTTCTTAAACTTTCAGAAATAGCATTTCCTTGTATGAAGTTGCCTCCGCTGAAGCTCATAATCAGTGTGAAAATGCAAAATAGCGAGGCTAGTATCGGCCTGTTTAGTCCTCGTTGTAATACATACATTGGACCACCTGCAATCTTTCCATTACGGCGTTTTACTCTGTATTTTATTGCTACAAGTCCTTCGGCATATTTTGTTGCCATGCCCAAAAAGCCTGTAAGCCAGCACCATAAAACAGCTCCGGGCCCTCCAATGAGTACTGCTGTTGCTACTCCCACAATATTGCCTGTGCCAATGGCACCTGCCAACGATGTGGAGAGTGCTGCAAATTGGCTTACCTCTCCATCGGAACCTTTGTCTTTGGTTACAGATAACCTTATTGCTTTAAACAGATATTTCTGTGGAAAATGCAGTCGAAATGTCAGATAAAGGTGGGTGCCTAGTAATATGGTGAGCATAGGCCACCCCCACAATGTGTCATTTATGTTTTGTATCCAAATGTTTAGTGCGTCGAAAAATTGTTCTATTTCTGTTCTTAGTATATGAAATATCTCCACTTATCTATTTAGTTTAGTGTTTGTAATATCATGAGGGTATAAAAGAAATTCTTAATTCGGTTTCTGTAATATGAAACTGTGGTATTAGAATTTATCCTCGGGGTTTGTCGGGTCGGTTAAAACACCCTTGGGTACAATCTCGAAGTAGTCAAGC
>JAFTTA010000107.1 GCA_017467015.1 Bacteroidaceae bacterium | reverse complement strand
GGTTTGGGCTTGCAGGCATTCTGTATCCCCGGTTCGGTAGCCGACGACCGTAAGGTAGGTATCGGCCACAGTAACCTCGCAGCACGTCTGTTGCGCGAAGAGACAAAGTGCTTCGCTTTCTTGGCAGGTCACGAGTCGTTCGCAGCAGCCGAAGGCGCAATCAAGATTGCAGCAAAAGCCGACAAGGTACGTAAAGAACCCCTCCGTTGTATCCTCAACGGTCTTGGCAAAGACGCTGCGCAGATTATTTCACGTATCAACGGTTTCACATACGTGCAGACACAGTTCGACTACTTCACAGGCGAACTTAACATCGTGCGCGAAATCGCTTACAGCGACGGTCCCCGTGCAAAAGTACGCTGCTATGGTGCCGACGACGTTCGCGAAGGTGTTGCCATTATGTGGAAAGAGGGCGTAGACGTATCTATCACAGGTAACTCTACCAACCCCACACGCTTCCAGCACCCCACAGCAGGTACATACAAGAAAGAGCGTATCCTCGCAGGCAAGCCCTACTTCTCAGTAGCTTCAGGTGGTGGTACAGGTCGTACACTTCACCCCGACAACATGGCTGCAGGTCCCGCTTCTTACGGTATGACAGATACAATGGGCCGTATGCACTCAGACGCTCAGTTCGCAGGTTCTTCTTCAGTTCCCGCACACGTTGAGATGATGGGCTTCCTCGGCATCGGTAACAACCCCATGGTAGGTGCTACTGTTGCTATCGCAGTGGACGTTTCTGCTGCACTCAGCAAGTAATAAATAACATTTAATAGTGGAGAGTATTTCTTCTTTAGAGATACTCTCCTTTTTTAATTAAAACAACAAGAAGGATACTTTTTGTTAAAAAAAGACATTTGAGCTTTTGCTCTTATTCTCTCAATCTAAAAACCGCCAATTTAAAGACACATGAGAATAAGCAGACGAAAGTTCACGTCCTCATGGGCGTGGACTATTTGTGCTTATCTATGTGTAAAGGTGCTTGGCGGTTCCTTAGATTGAAGATAAGTAACAGATGGTCCCGCCTTATATTTTTATATAATATGCACATCGGCAAGATGATAGAAGAAGAACTTCGCAGACAAGAACGCACGGTTACTTGGCTAGCTAAACACTTATGCTGCGAACGAACCAATGTGTATTCTATTTTCAAAAGAGAAAGTATAGACACCATTCTTCTATTCCGCATATCAATCATATTAAAAAAGAACTTTTTTATGCACCCATACAAAGAGACAGAAGAACAAATCCGTAAAATTAATTCAACAGATATGTGATATATTATCAACACAAGTCAATCGACAAGGACTAGCAATCGGAATAACTTTGTGAATTCAAAAAATCACAAACATGAATCACATAACAAACTGGTTGCTAAGCCCTTTCAAAACCAACCTTCATTTTTTCTTTATTATATTAATTCTAATATCTTCAGTAGACATATACGACTTTGGTAACAGAGGTTGCTTGCCTTACAGCATCTATCTGTTTTTCCATGGATACCTGATTGCTTACATAGCAGCACTAATTGCATACATTTTACCACGATACATTTCAACTATTTACAAAGTACTATTGACTTTGATATGCTTTGCGCTCTTCGCCGCTGACATAATCAGTTATTGCATATACCAAGAAAAATTCACAGCCGATTTCTTGTGTATTTTTGCACAAACAAACACACAAGAAATAATAGAATTTTTAGAGGTCTATTTTTCTCCAACATACATATTGATTATACTCTGCACAGTTTTATTTATTACGGCAAGCTATTACATATTAAAAAGAAAGCTAACAGAGCTGAAGAAAAGGGCTTTTTATAGCACAATTGCAGGAATAATAATAATTCTGAGTCTTATAATGGGATTAAGGAACCCCTATATGTATAATGACGCTTTCTCGGGAAGATTTATACATTTATGTAAATACATCTCTAAATTATCTCAAAAGATATATGACTTAGAAAAGTACATTATTATACCTGAAATAACCACTACAAAAGAGCGACAACCGAAAAACGTAGTGATGATAATTGGAGAAAGTTTTTCAAAATCACATAGCTCATTATACGGATACAAAAGAACAACAAATCCAAGGCTATCAAGCATAGCTGACAGTTTACTATATGTTTACACAGAGGTAAAATCAGCCGATTTACACACAATAGCCTCTTTCAAATGCATAATGAGCACATACAAGCCCGAATATTCCGACAGCGTGGAATGGTACAAATGCATAACAATGCCAACAACTATGCGTGCAGCAGGTTACTCAACTCACTGGGTATCTAACCAAAGCAAAATAGGCATATTCGACACAGCCGTAGGCAGATATGCCGATTTGTGCGACACCCAGCATTTTGTAGGAGATAAATTTGCCGGCATGAACAGGATAGATTATAAGGATGAAAAAATCATTGATTTATTGCAGCCACTACTTAAAGATACCACAGAGAATAATTTTTACATAATACAACTGATGGGGTCACATATGAATTTCAAGCACCGCTACCCTGAAAATTTTAATATCTTCAAACCTGAGAACTACGACGAGCATCCCGAACATCAACGAGACAATTTAGCAGCATACGATAATTCCATATTATATAACGACTCTGTGGTATACGAAATAATGCATTTGTTTGAAAATAAGGAAGCTGTCATTTTCTATTTCTCCGACCATGCTATAGATGTATATGAGAGTTCAGATGATTATATAGGCCATGCAAAAGCAAACAACCCCGCCTCGGTCGATGTTGGGCACAAAATTCCATTCATGATATATACTTCGCCGCTTTATAAAGAAAAATTCCCACTCGAGACAGAGCAAATAAAGCAATGCGTAAAGCAACCATTTAGAACAGACGACATCATTTACACAATTATGGACCTTGTAGGAATAGAATTCCAAGACAATGACTTAGAGGGGAAGAGCCTATTCCGGATGTAGCTGATAAAAGGACTTGCCTGATTACCCATATAAGGCTTTAAAGAAATGTGAAATAGTGAGAAAAAGTGTGGGATAGCAAGCGGAATGTCCTAAAAAAAACGAGATTCAGCTTGCTATCGTGATGTTTTTGTCTATTTTTGAATCAACCAAAAGTAAATAACGGAATGCTTCAGTCAAACAATATGCTCAAAAAGCTATTTTTAGACCTTTTAAGCATGTATTTCACATAATCCGCCCCTAAATATGGATGGAATTTCACATTTCCCCAATGATTACATATTAAAGCATTATGCCCCAAATACATCCATAATGCTTGTATCTGCAATCATTATATACTTACCATGAAAAGAAAAAAACAACTTTACTTTAATGTCGAAGGAGGGAAACCCAATTTACTTTTGGGTCTCCTTTTTTTGTATTGCCGGTTGACTCCCGCACTTCTATATTGACTGTATGCGCAGAAATCAAAGTTCCCCAGGCTTGAGGTGAAAATAGAAGAGGAATCTTATGAGGATGACATGTTTAAATAAGACACTATAAATATTGAGAACATCCCTAATAAAATCAATATATACCAGACATTATGCCCTTTTGTTTCAGTGTGAGCAAGCCCAAAGAGGCTAACGTAGATACCGGAGTTGAACTCCGTTTTGCCGATGAGCAGTTCTTCAACGGCGAGTACCGCGATAGCATCGTCAGTGCCGACGAGATACTTTTGGCAATAAACAGCTTGCCCGATGATTATGCGAAGGCCTTCTCGCTATACTCCGACGGCTACAAATATCACGAAATTGCCGAGCATTTGAATATCCCTCTTGGCACCGTCAAGAGCCGCATACACTCGGCACGCTTACGCTTGCAACGTCTGCTTAGGGATTATGTGGAATAATAAGTTATTAGTATATAGTCTTTGCAAAGTCTTTTTCTATCCTATTTTTTCGCAAAGCAGTACACGTAAACCGTTTCGTTGTCGCCACCACCTGTTCCACCATACATATCTTAATAAATCATATGTTTTGAAAAATATTTGCGGTATTTGTGTTTTTTGATGTTATTCATTATATCTTTGCAGTATAAGCGAAAATAAGCTGCGTTCGTTGTTAAACAATCAAACAAGTTTGTTATTTAACTCGCATGCACTATCTTTGCGGTATAAGTGGTTATTATACATTTGATATGAACCTATCAGTACTCATAAAGCAGTATTTCTCATCAGTAAGCGATGATATAACAATAGATGTTTTTGATGAAAAGAACATCTACGATGTCTATCAACGTGTTGTTGGTGTACTGACACAGTATATTGATATAGAAACGACTGTGTTACAAGCAATGAGCTATTGTTTTTATGAGATTTTGGATAATGTACTTACTCATTCCGGGAAAGAACTAGGCACTGTTCTCACTCATTACGATTCTGCCAATCACATTCTAAGTCTTTTGGTGGCAGATGATGGAATTGGTGTACAAGCATCACTATCGGAAAATTCGGAATATGCCGGTATATCTGAACCTGATGCGTTGAAAATATGTATAAAGGATACCATAACCGATGGTAAAGGCATGGGATTTGGATTGTACTCAACTTTGCTACTTGCAAAGGATGTCGGATTGGTTTTTGAAGTACGCTCCGGTGAACATACAATGCAAGTAAAAGAAGACATTGAAACTACTAAGGAATGTGATTTTTGGAAGGGAACAATTGTTTATCTTCAGCTTCACACCAACAAGGAGATTAATCCTGCTGACATCGTTGCCAACCGTGCGAACGTCGCGGCACAATATAATGAAACATTCTTGAATGATAATGAATTGACAGAACTATGGTAACTTTTAATTTTAGAGAATACGGTGAGAATTTGGGTACACGTCCTTTGGGTAAGCGTGTGCGTGAATCGTTGTTGCCATTGATTGAGCAGAATGATTGCGTTGTGCTTGACTTCACAGGCGTAAATGTTGTAAGCAATTCATTCGCTGATGAGTGTATTGCAAAATTGTTGCTTGTAATGTCATTGGCAGAACTAAAGAGCCGTACAACTTTTCGTGGATTGAATCCTATTGCTTCAGAGAGTGTACTTACAGCACTTAGACGCCGCCACTTAATAACCGCATAGAAATTTTATTATCTAAAAATACAAAATCCCTAGAAACTTCTTCTATATTAGGTATTCTAGGGATTTATTATGTAAATTAGTTTCTATAATTGCACGAAACTGAGGGAGCTGGTTCTTCCTTCACAGGTGCAAGAGGTCGGTGAT
Organism: Bacteroidaceae bacterium; assembly: GCA_017467015.1. Lineage (GTDB taxonomy): Bacteria > Bacteroidota > Bacteroidia > Bacteroidales > Bacteroidaceae > HGM04593. The sequence goes on along the minus strand of JAFTTA010000107.1, from coordinate 10 downwards.
TATGCCTTTT
>JAFTTA010000106.1 GCA_017467015.1 Bacteroidaceae bacterium | reverse complement strand
TGTTGCTCCCTCTATCTGGTACAAGAACCATAATTTGGACAATCGTTCTGCACTTACACCATAATAGGTGTGAATGTAATTGATGGAATATCCATCTTCAAGCATATGCATATATTTTAGCAATGCTGAATGATCGTGTTTCTTACGCATAAAATAAACCCCAAAAGTTTTTTGTCCAAACTTTGGGGTTCACTTCACACTCGTCACCTTATATCTTTTCACCTTACCTCTACCGGTTATGAAATCACCGGTCAAATACCCATCCTTTATCTGCAACACATTTCTATTGGCTGTGCCTCTCTTCAAATCACTTGTTGCTGGATCATAAAAATGATAATACGTTTTACCATCAATAACCGTCTTACCCACAACAATTATAAAATGGTCTCCTGCACCATCAGCGCTAGATGCATTTCCTAGTCTGTGATCTACGTTTAATATAATCGGTGCACCACTATCTAGGGTACGATTAATAACATCTATACCCATTTGAAAGTTTTTAGAAGGATTTTTAGGTATGCCATCTTCGCCATTTATAGTCATTCTAATTAATTCGCCACTAAGTTCTTCCCCAGAAGCATTCAACATTTCAATACATCTTCTTTTACAGCCTTGACGGTCACTTCCTTTATATGGCGCAAAGTCATTTACGCCTAATACATCATTTCTAAAGGTCACATTCAAATGCCCATCATCATACCAAAGAGAATCACTATTATAATCTAATGATCTAGCACCTAATTCAGAGTAACCATTTTGAGTCGTATATGATTGATTGTTATCTAATCTTTGCTGCTCTACATTATTTCTTAAATAATTGTCAAAGTTAAGCACATTCTTTGAATTACTCCAAATATTGCTATTTATTTGTTGCTTGCTATTTTGCTTCGTTTCATCGGTTAACGCTCTAACACTATTTGTTAAATGTTCTTTTTCTAAATTAAATCTATCGTTTGAATTAAATGACGCCGCATCGTTATCACTTGTGACAATGCTTAATACATTTTTGGGGGTCCCAAAAATAGAATTACCTTTTTGGGGCATGACTTTTTGTTCAAAATCTTTTGAATTCGCAACATAGTTAACAAGCACATATTTTGTTTTATCCTCTGTTCCACCCATTAATTTCGGAAAAATCGAGTGCAATGCACCTCGTTTCTTTTTTTCTTCTACAAGCTGCTCAAGACTATCGGAATAACAGAATTCTTCATTAACATCTCCCATATTATTTTTTTTAGCAAAGTTAAAACTATCTCGCCAAAATAATATTGTAGAATTAACATTTTCAACAACAAAGAGAAGCTATATTTATAGCAAAAGAGCTAATCCGAAAACCTTATTACAAGATAGGATTAGCCCTTTTGTACGTTACAACTATTTTATTTCTGCCTTATATATATATTCATGGGTACACCCGAGAAGTTCCACTTTTCGCGTATCTTGTTCTCGAGGAAACGCTTGTAAGGCTCTTTCACGTACTGTGGCAAGTTGGCAAAGAAGATGAACGAAGGCACACGCACATCGGGCAACTGCATACAGTATTTTATCTTTATATATTTTCCTTTTATCGAGGGAGGTGGATAAGCCTCTATTAGTGGCAACATCTCCTCGTTGAACTTAGCTGTAGAAACCTTGTTCTTAGAATTATTGTAGACCTCCTGCGCAAGCTCCAGCACCTTGAACACACGCTGTTTGGTGATGGTAGAGGTGAAGATGATGGGGAAATCGGTGAAAGGAGCCACACGTTCGCGTATGGCATTCTCGAAGAACTTCATCACCTTGTCCGACTTATCCTCGACCAAATCCCACTTGTTCACCACCACGACAAGACCTTTCTGGTTGCGCTGTATGATGGAGAAGATGTTGAGGTCTTGGCTTTCTATGCCACGGGTAGCATCGAGCATGAGTATGCAGACATCGGAATTCTCTATCGAGCGGATGGAACGCAACACCGAGTAGTACTCGATATCTTCGTTGACCTTGCTCTTTTTTCTTATTCCGGCAGTGTCGACAAGATAGAAGTCGAAACCATATTTGTTGTATCGTGTGAGAATGGAGTCGCGTGTGGTGCCGGCAATATCGGTGACAATGTTTCTGTCCACTCCCAAAAAGACGTTGACAATGGAGCTTTTGCCCACGTTGGGACGTCCCACGACTGCAAATTTGGGGATATTCTCCTCGGCTTGCTCCTCGGCATCTTTCTGGAACTTTGAAACAACAGCGTCGAGCAGGTCGCCGGTGCCGCTACCATTGGCTGCAGAGATGCAGTACATCTCGTCGAGGCCCATGGCATAGAACTCGGCGGCATAGTATTGTATGTCGTAGTTGTCGACTTTATTAGCTGTCACAATAACAGGTTTTTTCGAGCGGCGCAACATTGATGCCATCTCTGTGTCGAGGTCGGTGAGACCGTTCTGCACATCGACGACGAAGAGGATTACATCGGCCTCTTCCATTGCCATTGTCACCTGCTTTCTTATCTCGCCCTCGAACACGTCGTCTGAGTTCACCACCCATCCGCCTGTATCGACAACAGAGAACTCTTTTCCGCCCCACAAGCATTTACCATACTGACGGTCGCGAGTGGTGCCCGCCTCGTCGGAGATGATTGCTTGCTTGGTCTCTGTAAGACGGTTGAAAAGGGTCGATTTTCCTACGTTGGGACGACCCACTATTGCTACCAGATTTCCCATAATTATCAATCTTTTTGGTTATAGCCGAACATGCGCAGCTTTCTGTCGGAGTTGCGCCAGTCCTTGTTTACTTTCACAAGTAATTCGATAAAAATCTTTTTGTCGAAGAACTTCTCAAGCTCTTTACGTGCCTCGGTGGCAACCTTCTTGAGCGCGGAGCCTTCGTGACCTATGATGATACCTTTCTGCGAATCGCGCTCAACGTATATGTTGGCGCTGATGTAGATGCTGCCTTCGGTCTCTTTGAAAAGGTCGACGGCTGCCTCCACCACATAAGGTATCTCTTTGTCGTAGTTCAACAGAATCTTCTCCCTGATTATCTCGGTGACGAAGAAACGCGCAGGCTTGTCGGTCAGCTGATCCTTGTCGAAGTAAGGAGGTGAGTCGGGCAGCAGTTGCATGACACGACGCATCACAAGGTCGACGTTAAACTTTGCCAATGCCGAAATAGGAAGTATCTCTGCTTTGGGCAGCAGTTCGTGCAGCTGTTCCACACGCTTCGTCAGTTCGGCCTGGTTGCTGAGGTCTATCTTGTTAATGAGGACAAGCACGGGGATGTCGAGTTTGTTCACCTCGTCAATGAACTCAATGTTTTTCTCGGGTGTCTCTATCATGTCAGTGACATAGAGCAACACATCGGCGTCGCGAAGCGCCGAGCGCGAGAAGCGGAGCATTGCCTCTTGTAGTTTGTAATTGGGTTTCAGCACTCCGGGAGTGTCCGAGAAGACAATCTGTGCTTCGTCGGTATTGAGGATGCCCATGATGCGATGACGTGTAGTCTGTGCCTTGAAGGTGGCGATGGATATTCGCTCGCCTACCAACAGGTTCATCAGCGTCGACTTGCCGACGTTGGGGTTTCCCACTATGTTTACAAAACCTGCTTTGTGCATATCTGTTGTTATCTTTGTGCGTGTGTCGCATGGCTGCAAAGAGCTGCGACAACTACGCTTGTATAGACAAAAAAACGCACACAACACATGGGATGGTGCGTTTTATAATTTTCCTACCTGACGGAATATTTCCGCGGTGGGGTTAGACTGCTGCCTCTTTCTCGATAGCGAGTTTGCCTCTGTAGTAACCACACGCACCACATACGGTGTGATATACATGCCATTCACCACAGTTGGGGCATATTGCGAGTGTAGGAGCTACTGCCTTGTCGTTTGTTCTTCTCTTGGCAGTTCTTGTCTTTGACTGTCTTCTTTTAGGATGTGCCATTTTCTTAAGTTTTAATTATCTTCTTCTATTTGTATATTCTTTAATCCGTCCCATCGCGGGTCTGTTTCTCTTTCGGCATGCACGTCAGCATCAAAGTCGTCGTCAGCGGCATTGCAACTGTGCCTTTTCAGTTTGTTCGACATGTCGACATTACATTTTCCGGGGGCATGTATGCGCTTGGTGGGCAATGCAAGAGCTATAAACTCGTAAAGATACCACGCAAGGTTTATATCGCCTTCGCTTTCGGGTATCACCACAACATCGCCTTCATCGGCATACTCCTCGCCAAGCTTCACGCGCAGTGTGTTTTGCGCCTCTACATCGACTTCCATTTCGTCGAGGCATCTGTCGCAGGGAACAACCACCGTTCCGCTTACCGAAAACATAAAATCAAACACTCCACGATTGTTTTTCACCTCCACGACAGCATTTACATTTCCTTTCTGAAACTCCTGACCATCGATGTCGCCAAAAAAACCATTGTCGAGGTTATACTCCATTTGTAGGGAAGATTGCTTCATTCCCTTCAAATCAATTCTAAACTTATCAAAGCGTCCCATCTCTTTAAATCCTCCGCTATTTAATTTCTATATCAACCAACAATAATAGGATGTACTCGATATTTTTCAAATTTGGGCACAAAGATACGAATAAATTTTAGAGTTTCACTCAATTTGTAGTAAAATATTCACTTTTTTAGCTCTATTCTGAAAGTTGTGCCCTTTCCGAGTTCGGAACTCTTGACAAATATGCGTCCTTTGTGATACTGCTCCATTATTCTTTTCGCCAAAGAGAGCCCGAGTCCCCAGCCGCGCTTCTTGGTTGTGTAGCCCGGGGCAAACACTGTCGCGAAGTGGGCTTTGGGAATGCCTTTGCCTGTATCGCTGAAGTCGATGAAGGCCTTTTCATCGTTCTGAGTGACAACTATGGTTATTGTTCCTTCGCCGTTCATGGCATCGATGGCATTCTTGCATAGGTTCTCAACCACCCACTCCATAAGCGGAGCATTCATGCGCACATTCAGTGGACGTTTGGAAAAATGGCACACAAACTGCACCTTATTCGAAGTACGACGTTTGATATACTCCACCACTCTTTCGAGCAGAGCAACAATATCTTCGGGATGGGATTCGGGAGCAGAACCAATTTTAGAGAAACGTTCGGCAATGGTGCGCAGACGTGTCACATCTTTCTCCATTTCGGGCAGCAGTTCATCGGTGGGATATTTATCTTTAAGCACCTCTGTCCATGCCATAAGAGAAGATATGGGCGTCCCCAGTTGGTGAGCAGTCTCTTTGGAGAGCCCCACCCACACCCTATCCTGCTCGGCACGTTTGGAACTGAGGATAGCAACAAGGCAAACAAGGAAAAAGACCACTGCTACCACCAACTGCACATAGGGATAGTAGGCAAGCCTTTTAAGAATAAGCGATGTTGAGTAACACACCTCGATGTATTCGCCCGGAGCATCAGCACCTAAATCGATGCGAATGATATTTCCATCGGCACGCATCGCTGCAACCATACCCAGCAACACGGCAAGGGAATCGGCATCGGCACCAATCTCTATGTTGCGATAGTTATTTATTGCACCATTGGCATCGGTCACAATCACAGGAATAGTATTGTTACCATCGAGCACAGTGAGCACAAGGCTGAGGTCGGTGTTATCGTCGGCACTATTGAGCGAACGCATCGCTTCTGCCCACACCTGCATCTTGCGCAACTCCTCTTGTTTAAGGTCGGAAACAAGAGCATCTGAGATAAATAAGGATATTGCAGCTATAAGTGCCGCACATATTATCAATACTATTTTTATCCGTCGAAAACTTATTATCCACTTCATTTTTACGATATTTTAGAAGTCGCTCAGAGGAATCTTAAAACAACTTCAAACATTTATGAAACGAAATATTTGTTCGTTTAGTATATCCCGGGTTACACAATTTAACACATGGAAGCAAAACCCTCTCTCAGCATTATAGCCATACATCTCCATATAGGCATAAAAAAAGTTCTCTCGGCTCTAAGAAAGAACCAAGAGAACTCGCTGAAAAAAAGTGGCGACGACCTACTCTCCCACAACTTAATGCAGTACCATCGGCGCGGGTGGGCTTAACTTCTCTGTTCGGGATGGGAAGAGGT
>JAFTTA010000105.1 GCA_017467015.1 Bacteroidaceae bacterium | reverse complement strand
GTAGTGTATGTGATGTTGTTGCACATTAACGATGTGGTGCAACATAGAAATACTAATATGGTTATTGCTTTTTTCATTTGTTATGGATTGTCGGGCAGTATATGATGTTTTCCAGTGCGTTGTTTCCGTTTGTGTCGGTTAGTACAAATGTGAACATCCATTTGTTCAGACGTACTCCTCCATCGGGGTTGTTGGGGAGTTTCATGAATACTTTGTTCCATCCTTTTTTTATGGTTACTTGTATTGGATTGCGTGCTGTGAAATTTTCGTTCATCAGTTCTTTTTCGTTATTAATAGGTTTGGAACTATTGTGCCACGTTGGTGGGAGTATCTCTTGGTCGTTGAGCCATATGCGTGAGCCGCGTCTGTCCCAACTTCCATTTTCGGGGGCGAGGTCCTTCTCGGAACGTCCGTAGTTCTGGAACTCTATCTGTGCACCGGCTTTTTGTTCTATGGGTGAGTAGATGTATGTCCATGCATATGCTGTGGTGCCTGTTTGCGGGTGGGCAAAATGTGTGGGTATGATGCCGCCCCATGTGTGGCGCAGATAAATGCCGGCTCCGGTAGCGTGGCTTACGTTGTATCTCTTTCCTTCATATGTGTACGCGTTTTTTGTGCCTTCTGTTTCGGGCGGAAAGATTTTCGATGCGTCGCCGTTGTTTGGAAAGGCTTCTGTTATGCACCAATGTACGTTGCACTGTTTGACGTATGGGATTTGCTCGTTTCGCAGTGTGTGCGATTTGTGAAATAGGAAACGGCGTTCCCAGTCGGCAAATTCTTTGTATTCTTCGTCGTGGCAACGGAGTGTAGTGCCTCCTTGTTCTATGTATTGTTTTCCGCCGCCTTTCCATGCTCTTTCGCCCGAGGCGAGTGTGTTGGCATATAGGTTGTTCTGGCGTATTATTTCTTTGTGGTCGGGTAGTTTGCGATCGTTCCATATGGCTGTTATGGTGCCGGCAACTTCGTTTGAGCCTTTTTGGCTGTAGTAGATGTTGCTTTTGTATATTCCCACAACGTCGGCGTATGTGTCGAAATGGTTGACATAGTTGTAGCGGCAGTCTATGTTGGGTAGCCCCTCTATTTTCCTGCCTGCGGTAGACCACATTTGTGTCATGTCGGCACCGGTGGATGTCGATATTCTGACGCCGCGTATTGGGTTCCACATTATCACTTTTTTCCCTAAAGAGTGTACTTTCTCTGACATTATTTTCAGAAAATCGGGGTAGGTGATGCTCTCTTCGTCGGCTCCTATGTGAATGTAGGGTGCCGAGGGAAAGGTGGCTGCAACCTCTTCGAGTATGTTTTTCAGTTCTTCTATGCCTTGTTCGCATTGCATAGAGTGTCCCATGGCTCGCTTAAATGCTCGACTGTGGCCGGGCATGTCTATTTCGGGGATGATGGTTACTCCATGAGTTTTTGCGTATTCTTCAAGTTCGCTACACTCTTCCTGAGTGTAGTATTTTCCAGGGAAACGCGTCATGCTGCTGTCGGCAGTCAGTTGTGGGTATTTTTTTACCTCGAAGCGCCATGCTTGGTTTTCAGTTAAGTGGAAGTGAAAGGTGTTTATTTTGAAGTGTGATAGCAGTTTTATTTGGTGTTTTATTTCTTCTATTGGTATGTAGCTGCGTCCTACATCGTGCATGAAACCTCGTAGTTTAAATGCAGGCCAGTCTACTATTTCGGCACATTCGAGCATGGGGTGTTTGTCGTAACCCTCAGCCATTTGTGCCAATGTTTGTGTGGCGCGAGTCACACCTGTGGGGGTGATGGCTTTTATTATGATGTCGTGTGGGGTTATTTTCAGGCTATATGCTTCGTTGGGATAGCCTTGGAGAGGGTAATCGTAGCTCGATTTTATCTCTTCGACTATCTCTACGCTTATTGCGGGTGCATTGGGGCTCTTGGTAGTTCTTGTGTATGTCTCGATAAAGGATTTCAGCAAGGGGTTGTTGGTGGCATCATTTATCCTTATTTTTTTGTGAAGTGGAAAGTATCCGGTTTCTTGTTTTATTATTTGTGGGGTGGGGAGCAGATGGGTTATTTTGGCTTCTGTTCCTATTATGGCACAAATTATAGCTATTGTGGTGATAAGTTTTCTTTTCATATTGCGTGGATACTTTGTATTGTGGTAAAGTTTAAGGGCGTGTCTTTGGCACGCCCTTATAAAGATATTATTCAAATAGGCCGTCGCGTTGAATGTATGCTATTATGTCGCCGCGACGAACTTGTTGACCTTGTTGTGCGCATATTTCAACTACTCGTCCGCCTAATCCGGTGGAGATTGATTGCAACTCTCCCCATGGAGTTATGATGGTGCAGAATTCTTGGTCGGCGTCGTAGTGCTTGCCTATTGCAGGTGCTTGCGATGCACCGTCGTAGGATACTTCCCACACGAGCTGGCCTTTTTCGGGGGCTGCTATGGCTTCGGCTTTTGCATGCTTGATTGCTTTTATCTCCTCTATGCTTATGCCCTGTTTTGCCATTTCGCCCTCTTTTGCTTTTTCGATGTCAGCAAGGAAGCGTTCTTTTGCTACACCGCTTCTGTAATCGCGATATTGACGCTCGTGCATTGCGAATTCGAAGAGTTCTTCGTAGTCTTCACCGCGTTCACAGCCAAGTTCTTCCATCTCTTTTATGTATTTGTCGAGTGCGTCGGGGTAGAAGCTTTGTGGGTCTGCTGTGGTGAATTCGTAACCTTTTTCTTTGGCCAACTCAATAATTTCTGGTGCTACTTCGCCGGGGAGCTGTCCACTCTTGCCAAGTATCATTCCCCACATACTTTCATCCATTCGGCTGAAGCGTGGCTCGTCTTGTGCACGGCTCAATAGGTTCATGAGGGCTATGTTCTTCACATATTGGCTGAATGGGGTAACCAGTGGGGGATATCCAACGCGTGGCCATACGTATGCTACTTCGTTGAAAAGTTCCACCATCAGGTCGTCAAGAGTGTTGTAGATAGGCTTTCCTTTGCTTTGGAGTATTCCATTTATTCCTTTATAGACACCTGCGAGGTCTGACATCATTGAACCCATCATGCCACCCGGTAGTCCGCTTGTGAGCAACAGTGAACTCATCAGTTTGTTGTTCTTGTCCATAAAATATCCCAACCATTCGTCTATGAATTCTTGTGTCATACTACGAGCTTTCATGTAGGCATTCATGTTTATTTCAGCCACT
>JAFTTA010000104.1 GCA_017467015.1 Bacteroidaceae bacterium | reverse complement strand
TTGCCTGTTGCGTCGACTTGCCAGAAAGCTTTTCCTGCACTGCCTGCATTACGGATGGAGAATTTACCATCGTTACTGCGCTCTATAATGTAGGAGTGCCATGCTGCTTCGTAGGGGTTGGTGGTGTTGTTTGCAGTGAACGTGCAGTTTTCGTTCAGGTAGCGGTTGTCTTGCCTGTTTACAATCTTGTAGCGTTCGGTTTCAGTGTCCAATGCGATAAACCACTCCTGACGTTGCGGCTTAATCATGTCGCGCTCAGCTTTCAGCTGAGGAGCTGTGCGGGGCACATTCTCCTGCTCGTTGGTAAGGAATTTTCCATTCACCTTTATAAAGTAATTGCCGTTCTCTATCAACTGTTTGGGGAACAAGTCAGTGCGGTAGTCGTACCTCTTCTTGTACTCGTTGGTCAGTTGGGCAAGGCTCTTTTTCATGAATGGCACGATGAATGTTGTTCCGACAACGGGGTTGGGGGTTTTTATCGAGCCCGGGAAGTTGCGTGAGCGTACTTCCAATTGTTGTTTGTCGTATTTTTGGAATTCGAGGTAATTTTTTATAAATTCCTCGGGGCTCTTCTTGTCGAGCGCGCTATACATGTCCATGATGCATATTCCTTTGAGTGACAAAAGCTTCATTACTTTGCACCATGGCTCGATTTCGGCGCTTAAGCGTGGAGCATCGTTGGCTGCCATCATGGTCTCGGCTGCCACAATCATGCGGTTGAAATGCTCTTTCATCAATGTTGTTGCTGTTGCAGTGTCGCCCTCGACTAATGCTTTGTTGAACTTTTCGAGCGTGGCGTTGAAGCGTGGCGACTCGCCTTTGCGACGCAGTCCGTGACCTGTTGGCCCAAGGTCGATGTTGTTTTCGCAAAAAAGGCGGAAATCATCGGTGTGTGTGGGCACAAGATAGTTCATGGCGCGTTGCCACGATTCGTCGGCATCATATTTACCCATGTTCCATGTGTAGTCGGCAATGCTGTATAGCGACACTTTTGATGCTTCGGCATACTCCATGGGGTTCGATGTGAAACCCGATAGTTGTGATGCAATGTCAAGGTCGTTGCCGTATGTGGGGCCCATCAGCATGTGGTCTACGCAATAGTCGTTAACCGGGTAGTTTAGCCATATGTATGCGTTGCGTTTTATGCGGTTGTTTATCCATGTCATATCCTCTTTGCCTATCATGTCTATAACCGAGTTACCTGTCCACATGATGTCGGTCTCCTTGTAGGCTTTCTCGCCCAAAATGTCGAGATAATCGCCATGTGACCACCCTTTGTTATATTGAGTGGGGCAGAGGATAAGTGGCGCAACATCATTGTGTTTCTTCACAAATTCGTCGCTGATGTAGTTGAGTAGTGCTGCCTGGCGTGTAGCGTCTGTGCCTTCACCCCAAATGTCATCGAAGAATACAGCATATGTGCGTATGCCAAGGTTGTACATAGCCTCAAGTTTCTTTATCATGGCAAGGCTGTCGCTCTTGTTCCATTTTATGTCGTTGCCCGGGTGTATTGCCCACACAAAGTCCACTTTGTTGCTCTTTGCTATGCCTACATAATCTTTTATTCTTGCAGCCTCTTCGGCCGGATACTCCTCGCGCCATTTTGCTCTGTGGTAAATATCATCTTTTGGGCCATAGATATATGTGTTCATCTTCTGCTTGCCGAAGAAATCAAATAGCTCTTTGCGGTCCTCGTCGCTGTATGGGTTGCCATAATAACCCTCTACCATGCCTCGTGTGGCAACATCGGGGTAGTCGCAGACTGTGACACACATCACCTCGGGCGACGATGTTATTTGCAGAAATGTCTGAACACCATAGTATGTGCCGGCTTCGTCATTTCCGGCAATGACTACCTCCTTGGGTGTTATTTTCAGATAATATCCCTCTTTCTTTTGAGGTATCAGCGCAGCATATTTCTTTACAGCCTTGTCGCCACGTTCTCCGATAAGCAGTTTTATCTCCTTGCCATCAAGGTTGCATCTTTTTGCAAGCAGAGCCATAGCATCGGCATCGGCTTTTTCTGCGCCTTTCACTTTAAAGGCTGCATTGTTGTCGAACGCTTTTTCACCTCCCCATTCTATTTGTTGCGGTATTGGAGAAACGGTTATCTCTTGTGCTGTTGCCGTGTGTTCAATGCTGCCCATGAACAAAAGTCATAGTGTGCTTTTGAGTATTC
>JAFTTA010000103.1 GCA_017467015.1 Bacteroidaceae bacterium | reverse complement strand
GTTAAAAAATATTAAATCTATCCTCTTGCTATATAAAATGTCTCAAACTGCGCGTTAATGATATGTGCACTCCGAAGATTTTTGCTATCTTTGCAAGCAAGTATTTATGCATAGGATTGCATATGCTGTTCAGATGGTCTGAATATTTGAATTTTAACCACAATACCCCACCCGAAAATGGAAAGAAGTCTTATTCTCATAAAGCCCAATGCTGTTCAGCGTGGACTTATTGGAGAAATTATATCACGTTTCGAGCGTAAAGGATTGCGTTTGGCCGGGCTTAAAATGATGCAGCTCGACGATACCATCTTGAACGAGCATTATGCTCACCTGTTTGAGCGCCCCTTCTTCCCCTATCTTAAGGAGTCTATGATGGTGACACCCGTGGTGGCTATGTGTGTAGAGGGGCTTGATGCCGTGGAAACCGTGCGTTTGATGGTTGGTGCCACAAATGCGCGAAAGGCTTTGCCCGGAACAATACGTGGCGACTTCTCTATGAGTGGTGAGCAGAATGTTATTCATGCATCAGATTCTGTGGAAAATGCAGAAATAGAAGTTAAACGCTTCTTCCGCGAAGGTGAATTGTTTGAATATGAGTCGGCAATTACCTCTTTCGAATATGGACACGAAGAGCGTGCAAGAATGTAACAACTAAAGGATAAACTATTAAAAATTTTGAACCATTGGAAACTTTAAAGAAAAATATATTGTTGCTGTTGTCGCTGTTTGCATTGACAACAACACTTTCGGCGCAGGACCTTCTTGCCGAGCAAGCACCGCTTGACAAACAGATGAGTCTTGTAGATTCTATATCGCTGCGTCGTATGCTTCTTAACGAGGCGCATCTTTTCCCTTCGCAGGAACTCTATCCCGAGTGGATAAATAGTAAAATACACTACGACACTCAGCGTCCCGACTCGTTTCGTATAGATCTCACAGGCTTTGTGATGCCTACAAGCAATACAAAAATTACCGATATATTTGGTTATCGTCCTCGTCGTCGTCGCGTGCATAACGGACTTGATATCAAGGTGCAAATTGGTGACACTATTCGTGCTGCATTCGATGGCAAAGTGCGCATAGTGAAAAATCAGGGTCGTCGTCGTGGATATGGCAAATATGTAGTTATACGCCACGAGAACGGTTTGGAAACTGTTTATGGTCATCTCTCAAAATGGCTGGTAGTTGAAGAACAGTATGTAAAAGCCGGTGATCCCATTGCTCTTGGTGGAAACACAGGACGCTCTACGGGTTCGCATTTACACTTTGAGACAATTTTTATGGGCAAATCTCTCGACCCTGCGTTGATGTTCGACTTCGTAAATCAGGATGTTACGAACGATTACTATGTTTTCCGCAACCCTGTTCGCCGCAAGGTAGATGCAAAAACCGGTAAAGTAACAGTAGTGTCCGACGAAGAGAAATACTACAAGGTGCGTCGTGGAGATACACTTTCAAAAATAGCGCATCGTCAAGGAGTGCCCTTGAGAACACTTTATAAGCTTAATGGCATGAACTCTCGTTCAAAACTTCGCATAGGACAGACTATACGTTACAACTAAATTTAGGAAGTGGTGCTAAATAGCGACAAGCAAATATGTAGCGACAAAAAAGCAGAACTGCGAAAGATGCTTTTTATGTCGCTACTGCTTTTGGTGGCAACTGCCCTTTTTGCTCAGGATGCTCCAAAGGATGAAAGGTCGGCGCTATCCGGCTTTGCCAAATTTCCTGTAAACATTCGCTTAGCTCAAGAAATAGTTACGGCAGGCGGTTACACAATGGAAGATGATGGTGCTCAGCTTGCCGATGGCGATCGTAGCGAAGCTCTAAGGACTACCTTGAATCTCTCTATGCCTATTTATAAAGGTAAAGCTTCCTACATTAATTTCGGAGGTTTCTACAACTTTCACAATGTTCAGTTTTCTCCCCCTAAGAGTGGTGATGCATACGAAATAGATATGGGTCGCGAACATCATACATGGGGTTTGCAGGGCATATACATGTATGGTGGTAAGTTGTGGAACAGAAAATTCACAGGCTTAGCAAATCTGCGAGGCGAGTTCTCCGAAAGTGGCTTGGAGCGTGTTACGATGTTTGCTGTGGGCATGTTGCAACTGAAGCGAACGGAACACTCTTCTTTGGGCGTCGGGGCTGTGTTGCTGTTGAATACGTCATCGCCCTGGCCGCTGTTTCCTTTTGTAACCTATCGTTGCAAGTTTAGTGAAAAGTGGTCGCTCGACCTCATGCTTCCGCAACTATATATAAATCATCATCTCTCGACAAAGGATAAACTCTCTGCGGGATTCTCTATTTCCGGAGAGCATTATTATATATCACCGGGCCGTGCCGACCTGCCTGCCACTTGTATGTATAGTCGCAGTAATCTTCGCCCCGAGATTGTATATGAACATCGCATGACACCTTTAACGAAGCTTTTCATAAAAGGTGGCTCCACCATCTGTATTAACAGTAGGCTCTATTCGAGTAGTGGAAACAGTCGATATATGGATATATCTCAGAAGCCTTCGTTTTTTATGCAGGTGGGGGTCTCTTATGGTATAATGGGAATGTGAAATAGAACAATCTCCCGTGCAAATAAACACACGGGAGATTGTTGAGTGTTACGTTTTCTATTGCTTTGCAGCGTACTCGGCGTACTCCTGCCTTAAAGAATCCAACAGTTCTTTTACCTTCATTATTTTGTCGCATCTCCATGCGTTTGAGCCACTGAAAGCGTATCCATGCTCCATTCTGCCTTTGTAAGCATTGTAGAGTGCGAGCATTATGCAGTAGGGTGTTTTTTCAATGTCGCAGGTTTTGAGACAGTTGAATGCGCACTTCTTGGGACGACACAGCCCATCGGCAACCTTGTCGAGGAAACCGTTGCGGATGGCTCGTCCGGGAAGTCCTACAGGGCTTTTAATAATCTGAATATCCTCCTTTTTTGCGTTGATATATGCCTGTTTGAAGGTGTCCGATGCATCGCACTCCTCTGTAGCAACAAAACGTGTGCCCATCTGCACGGCATCTGCCCCTAAAGCCATTATCTTGTAAATATCTTCGCCACTATACACTCCGCCACCAGCGATTATGGGGATGTTGCAGTTGTGCTCATCGGCAAATTTCTTCACCTCTGCCACCACCTGTGGAACTATTGCTTCCAGCGAGAAAGCTTCGTCTTCTATCTGCTCGTGCTTGTATCCGAGATGTCCTCCTGCTTTTGGACCTTCAACGACAATAGCGTCGGGTATGTATTTATATTCCGAGAACCATTTTGTGCAGATGAGTTTTGCTGCGCGTGCCGATGAAATGATGGGTGCCAATTTTGTTTTCGCTCCCTCTGTGAGGAACGAAGGTAAGTTTAGTGGCAGTCCTGCTCCGGCAAAGATTATGTCCACCTTCTCTTCTATGGCTGTTTTTACAAGCTCTGCGAAGTGCGAGAGTGCAACCATAATGTTCACACCTATTATTCCTTTTGATGCTTCGCGTGCTTTGCGAATTTCTTGTCTCATTCCCCAAATGCCGGCTTCGCTATAATCGTGCGAATATTCATTGTATAATACTCCGAGTCCTGCTGCCGAAATGACACCGATGCCGCCCTCGTTTGCAACCGCCGACGCAAGTCCGGAGAGTGAAATTCCTACTCCCATTCCCCCTTGAACAATAGGGGTAGTTGCCGTGAGGTCGCCAATTTTTAATGCTTTCATATATTTTAATAAATTTTGATTTCGGCGCAAAAATAGATTCCCTCATTTTTATGACAAAAAATATGTGGCGTCACTGTATTTTGATGATAAAATGCGCTATATTGGGGCGAAATACGTTATTTGAGGGTAGGTTGCATTTTATTGCTCTTGTAAAAATGTCTCGGAATATTGTTTTAGTACATAAAAAAGCTGGATGCTCATTAATGAGCATCCAGCTTTGAGATTGAGCATTTTTCTTGTTTTTACCCAAATTGTGCCATCATGTGTAGCGCGGTTACAGCACATTCGTCACCCTTGTTACCCAATCGTCCGCCGCTGCGCTCTTGAGCCTGTTCAAGGTTGTTGGTTGTTATTAATCCGAAAATGACAGGTGTGTCTCCGCTTATGTTCAATTGTGACAGACCGGCTGTCACTCCCTCGCATATGTAATCGAAATGAGGGGTGTCGCCTCTTATGACACAGCCTATGGCTATAACTGCATCATACTTGTTGCTTTTCACAAGGCGCGATGCGCCATATATTAGCTCAAAGCTGCCGGGGACACTGAATGTCTCAATATCGCCTTTTGCAACGCCGTTTGCAACGAGTGTGTTGATGGCTCCGTCTCTCAATGCGTATGTTATGTCTGAGTTCCACTCGGCGTAAACCACCGCAACTTTTCGTCCCGCACCTGAAGGCACTTTTTGTGGGTCGTAATCTGATAGATTGTGAAGTTCGCTTGCCATATTCTCTTTACTTTAATTTATTTATGAAAAAAGGACTGTCCTGTCCTTCAAAACGCGACAAGGCAGCCCCTTTATGTGTTAATGATGTTGATTTATTTTACACGGTTGATATATTTCTCAATATCCATAGCCTGCAATGAAGTGGGATACACCTCTTTAATCTGTGTGTATGCCGCAAGTGCTTTGGCTTTGTCACCCTGTTTCTCGTAAATGAGACCTGCTTGAAGCAAGTTGTAGGGGCTGAGTGTAATGTTGTCTGCCTTTTTGGCTGCCTCCATAAATTTGCTTGCTGCTGCGTCAAGGTCACCTGTGTTTGCATAGCAATTTGCAAGGGCGCTCAATACACCTGGAGCTACCATCATGTCGTCACCGCTGAATGCTTTCAAGTAAGATATCGCCTCTTCGTAGTTGCCGCTCTGTGCAAGTGAAAGACCTGCGTATGCGTTTGCGAGGTCGGCAGAAGGTGTGCCGCTGTATTCGTCGATAATCTGCTTGAATCCCATGTTGCCCTCTTCGTCGCCTTCAAGAGCTTTTGTGTAATCGGCTGCTGCGAAATATGCCTGAGCCTTGAACATAGACTCTGCTGCCTCCTTTGTGCGGGGCTCAGATACGTATGTCTGATAGAGAATGCTGCCGACTACTAAAACTACCACTGCGGCGATAGCAAGGATTATCTGCATTTTATATTTGTTTATAAATGCTTCTGATTTGCCCACAACCTCTTCGAGATTGGTAGCTTCGGGCTGTTGTGTGTTTTGCTGTTTCATATTTTTAGTTTTTATATTTTTTTCTTAAGGGTATATTTTTTCAAATTCTGAACTGCAAAAATAGCTCTTTTCTCTTTAGCTTGAAAATTTCTTTCTGTTTTTTTTCTTTTATAAGCGATTTTCTCCTTAATTTTGCTTACTTTACTTGTCGCGGAGCCATATAAAGGGTAAATTTGTGGCATAAGAAGTTGTTGAAATGAAGTATATATTTTAAACCCCCTTATCTTTACGGATGTTACTGAATAATCTCTCCATAGTAAATTATAGGAGCATTTCTGCAGCAGAGCTCGATATGTCGCCGAAGATAAATTGCTTCATCGGTCGCAATGGCGTGGGTAAGACCAATCTGCTCGATGCAATATATTATCTCTCTTTTTGCAAGAGTGCAATCAGTTCCTCGGATAGTCAGCATATTAAGCATGAAGAACCTTTTTTTATGATAAAAGGGGCGTATACCATGGATAAGGGTGTTAACGAAGAATTTTCGTGCGGACTAAAACGTGGCGAAAAAAAACAATTCAAGCACAATAAAAAAAATTACGACAAACTCTCCGAACATATAGGTATTGTGCCGCTTGTGATGGTTTCTCCTGCCGACTATAATCTGATTTCCGGAGGCAGCGATGAGCGTCGTCGCTTTATGGATGTTGTAATATCACAATACGATAAAGAATATCTCCATGCACTCATTCGCTACAATCGTGCTCTTGCCCAACGCAATGTGATGCTGCGTAGCATAAACGAACTCGACCCCGAAATGATGTCGCTTGTGGAGCACATGATGGCACAAGAGGCTGTAAAGGTGTACGAAGGGCGATTGCGCTTTGTAGAGCAGCTTATACCTCTGTTTCGTTTACTCTACAAAGAGATTGCCGGCATAGATGAAGCGGTGAATCTCTCCTATCGTTCCAGTCTCTCCGATTACTCATTGGCAGAGCATCTTGCTGCATCGCGCTACGACGACCGTCGCGTGGGTTATACCACCAAAGGTGTGCATAAGGATGAACTTGTGATGCAGCTCAATGGCTATCCCATAAAAAAAGAGGGGTCTCAGGGACAGAATAAAAGTTATCTTATAGCACTGAAATTGGCGCAGTTCGATTTCCTGCACCGATGCAGTGGTGAGACACCTTTACTATTGTTGGATGATATATTTGACAAACTCGACTCGAATAGAGTGGAGCAGATTGTGCGTCTTGTCGGTGGCGAACGCTTCGGTCAGATATTCATTACCGACGTAAACCGCGACCACACCGAAAGTATTCTTGAGAGCATTAACAGAGAATATAAGCTATTTGAAGTTGTTGGCGGAGGTGTTAATTTAGTCAAGGAAAGATGAAACGGGGAGGAATAAAAGCCATAAGCGAACTGCTACCTGCCACTTGTCGTGAGAGCGGGCTTGAAACGCCACTCAACGAGTTTCGTTTGTTGAAAGCTTGGGCGCATGTGCTTGGCGAGACGGTGAAAAATTACACGGGCGAGATGTATATAAAAAATCAAACCCTTTATGTTCATGTGACATCTTCTGTTCTTCGGCAAGAACTGATGATGAACCGTAGGACCATTGTGCATCGTCTGAACGAATATGTAAAAGCGCAGGTTATTGCAAATCTGGTTGTAAAATAGAGTGGAAATTACAATATTCCTGCCGACACCTCAATCACCACTCTCTCTATGAGCCAATCTTCTCCTTCGGGGTCGTAGCTCTTCTTCAGGCTTGCGCCGAACAAAGATGCAAACGATTGGTAGAAAGCAGCCTTGAATGAGCCCATGAAGAGTTTTATGAGCTGGTATGCATTTTGGTCGCACTGTCTGTCTACAAGTTTTATGAGCAATTTGCCTTGTCTCAAAGTGAGCTTTTTCATTTTGGGGGTATATCTCTTTTTTAGCTCATCCTCCAGCTTATCGAGATGTCGCTTTTTTGCCTTTTCATCGGGGAAAATTTGCATAGTTTCATATGTTTCGATGATAATGCGGCGTATCTCTGTTGCTAATGGCAATGTCTTCTTGACATCGCGCACAAGGCGGTCGTATCTTTTTCGTTGCTGCTTGCTCTTAAACCTCAAAGGACCATATATGTGCACTGTGGGTAGCTGTATGCAGGGGATGGTTTCACCATCAACAATCGTGACCCCGACAATGTAGCTCTTTTTGTCGTCGTTCAGTGCTTGGGCAGATTGTGCGATAATCAGAAATGCCAATATATGGATTAAATGGGCTTTCATGGGTGCAAAAATAATCTATTTGTTTCAACTATTTTCATGTTGACGTATTAAAAAAGAAAAAGAATGGGCTGTAAACGAATAAAAATCCGTATCTTCGCACAGATAATAAAGATACAATAAACAGAATTGCTATGAAAGAATTTTTCAAGGTACTTAAGAGGTACATTCCACCATATAAAAAATCGCTTATATTGTCGTTGATTTTCACTTTTGCATCGGCAATACTCAACGTTTTCTCTTTCATGATAATAATCCCCATCTTGCAGATACTCTTCAAGATTACCGAAACGGGTGACGTAGCTTTCATCCCCTGGAGCGAAATGAATATGGATAACATGAAAGATGTGTTGCTTAATAATGGAAATTATCTGTTGAACAATTTTATAGAGAGCTATGGGGCTTCTACGACTCTGATGCTCTTGGGTATATTCCTTATTGTGATGACCCTGTTGAAGACAGCAAGCTATTTCGGCTCGTCGGCTGCCATCATCCCTTTGCGCACCGGAGTTGTTCGCGACATACGCACACAGCTCTACGACAAAGTGCTCAGCCTGCCCCTCGGTTTCTTCTCCAAAGAGCGCAAGGGTGATATTATAGCCCGCATGAGTGGCGACGTTGTAGAGGTCGAGAACTCCATTGCTGGCTCTTTGGATATGATTATAAAAAATCCCATCTACATCGTAATATATTTTGCAACACTTATTTATGTCAGTTGGGAACTTACCCTTTTTACAATATCTGTCATACCTGTGCTTGGTTGGCTGATGGGTATCGTAGGACGTAAGTTGAAGCAGAAATCGTTGCTTGCACAGTCTAAACTGAGCGAAACAATGTCGCAAATGGAAGAGACACTTGGTGGTTTGCGCATTGTGAAGGCTTTCCTTGCCGAGAAAAAGATGTCCGACCGTTTTATGAAGGTGAGTAACGAACTGCGCAATGCTACCATGCGTGTGACCATGCGTCAGGCAATGGCGCACCCCATGAGTGAGTTCCTCGGCACATGCGTCATTGTTATTGTGCTGTGGTTCGGCGGTACACTCATTTTGGGCGACAATTCGCCAATCTCGGCCCCTGCCTTCATCTACTATCTGACAATCCTCTATAGCATCATAAATCCGTTGAAAGAGGTTTCAAAGGCTTCTTATAACATTCCCCGTGGCCTTGCATCCATGGAGCGCATCGACAAGATACTCAATAGCGAAAATCCTATTTTCGACAAAGAGAATGCCGTTACCGCAAAAGGTATGGAACAGGGCATAGAACTGCGCAACCTAACATTCTCATACACAGGAGAGAAGGATGTTCTTCGCGATATAAACCTCACCATCGGCAAAGGCAAGACAATTGCTCTTGTGGGGCAGTCGGGTTCGGGTAAATCCACTCTTGTTGATCTTATTCCCCGTTACTACGACGTGACACAAGGCGAGGTGCTTATCGACGGTGTGAATGTGAAGGATATGACAGTGAAATCGTTGCGCTCGCTCATCGGTAATGTCAATCAAGAGGCAATCCTCTTCAACGACACATTCTTTAACAACATCACTTTCGGTGTAGAGAATGCCACCATGGAACAGGTGATTGAGGCTGCCAAGATTGCCAATGCGCACGACTTTATCATGGCTACCGAAAATGGATACGACACATGTGTGGGCGACCGTGGCTGTCTGCTCTCCGGCGGTCAGCGTCAGCGTGTGAGCATAGCCCGTGCCATACTAAAAAACCCACCCATTCTCATACTCGACGAGGCAACATCTGCGCTTGATACCGAGTCGGAGCGATTGGTGCAGGAGGCTCTCGAACGTCTTATGAAGACACGTACCACCATAGCCATTGCCCACCGTCTTTCCACCATCAAGCACGCCGATGAAATATGTGTGTTGATGGAGGGACGCATCGTGGAGCGTGGCAAACACGAGGAACTGCTGAAACTCAATGGCGTGTATAAACGTCTTAACGATATGCAAAGCCTTGCGTAAATGATGAAAAACAGAAACATAGGCCTCTTTTGTGCTGCATCGGAGAGCATAGATGCACTCTATGTCGATGCGGCGCGTGAACTTGGCACTTGGCTGGGACAGAGTGGTCGCACTCTTATCTATGGCGGTGCTGCGAAGGGGCTTATGGAGGCGACAGCCGAGGCTGCTAAGAATGCCGGCGCCCACATTGTGGGTGTCGTCCCCGAGATTCTCATCACTCGCGGCTTTGTAAGCAAGCAACTCGACGAGCAGGTAAAAGTGAGAAACCTCAGCGAAAGAAAAGAGATAATCCTCGGTCGCAGCGACATACTTGTGGCTCTGCCCGGCGGAGTGGGTACACTCGACGAGGTATTCCATGTTATGGCGGCAGCAACAATAGGTTATCACGATAAAAAGGTGGTTTTTTACAATGTAGATGGTTTCTGGCAGGGGTTGCTTGCTTTGTTAACCGAGTACAGCCGCACAGGTTTCCTGCGTGGCGAGCCTGACCGCTTTTTTGCTGTTGCCGACAATTTTGAGGAGTTGAAAAAAATAATTGAAGCATGAGAAAGATAATAGGAATAGGGGAAACCATCCTCGACATACTTTTCAGAGATAATCAACCGGTGAAGGCGGTGCCCGGAGGCTCGGTCTTCAACAGCATGATATCTTTGGGACGTATAGGTGCCAATGCGGTGCTTGTCAGTGAGGTTGGCAACGATCGTGTGGGTGAGCTTGTGGTGCAGAGTCTCAAAGAGAGTAATGTTGATGCGTCGTATCTCTATCGTTTTCTCGATGCAAAATCTCCCGTTTCGCTTGCCTTCCTCAACGAGAACAACGATGCAGAATACATGTTCTACAAAGAGAGGTGCGACGACCATTTGCAGACCGAGTTTCCGCCAATAGCTCCTAACGATATTGTTCTCTACGGCTCATATTTTGTGCTTAACCCTCAGCTGCGTCCCAAGGTTAAAGCATTTCTGGAGTATGCCCGCAACTGTGGCGCAATACTTTACTACGACGTCAACTTCCGCAAGAATCACGAGGCTGAAAAACTGAAACTCAGTGAGGCACTTATAGAAAACCTTGAGTATGCCGACATTGTTCGTGGGTCAATAGACGACTTCACGGTGCTTTATGGCATGAGTGATGCCGAAGCTATATACAATCAGAATATAAAATTCTATACCCCTTGTTTCATCTGCACGCATGGCGGTGAAGGAGTGAAACTTTTTACTCGCAATTTTTCTACGCAATATGATGTTCCCACAGTAGAGGTGTGCAGCACGGTGGGCGCCGGCGATAATTTCAATGCAGGAGTGGTCTATGGCATTATGCGTGATGCCATTGTGCGCGACGATATATCTTTGCTCTCAGCGGAAAAATGGAACAGAGTTATAAAGTGCGGTCTCGATTTCAGCGCACATGCATGTACGCTCGTCGACAACTATATTGAAAAATCGTGGGCGCAAGAGTATAAAAATATATAAAAACAGATGTCCGGAGCGATGCGAAAAATATCGACCTTGTTTGTGCTGATGGCAACTATGTTGCTATTGGTGATAAAGATATTGCCGCACCACCACCATACACTCTATGTGCCGGGTGTGGATAAAGCTTTGACCACTCTGCATTTCGGTACGGAGCATTGCGAACATGCTGCCGACGATGATCATCACGATACCTCCGATGGGTGTCACGGAAACCATCTTGCATACACAGCCTGTAAAGATACAGAGGTATATAAAATAACATACAACTACGACTTTTCCCCGGCACTTCAGCCACAATATGCCGAGGTGAGATGCGAACAGGTTGTAGTTTCCCTTTTTTCTTTCTACAAGATACATAAAATACCGGATACTGCTTTTAGGGTAGTGTCGTTGCGTGCCCCTCCCACAGTTTGATTATTTGATTGAGTGATGTTGTCTACCAATAAGGCGTAGTAACATTTACTCTCTTTTGCGCTAGTAGCAATAACTTTTTTATCAATAATCAAACAGAAATACCGATGAAAAAAATATATCTATTTCTCTCGGCTTTCGTGCTATCGATGGCTTTGACTAATTGTGGTTCAGACTCACACAACCACGACCATGGACATAGTCACGACCATGGCCACTCTCACGACGAACATTCTCGCGAAGACCACAGCCACTCTGCCGAGGCTGAGCCTCAAATGCTTACTGCATACAGCAGCTCGTTGGAGATATTTGCCGAGGTCGGCGAAATGCAAGTCGGTGAGGAGTCGTTCATCCTTGCTCACATTACCACTCTCAGCGATTTCAAACCTCTCGATGTACCCGAGGTTACATTCACACTTACCGTTGGTAGCAAAGCAGTCAAAAGCGTTGCCCGTCGCCAAAGTCCCGGTATCTACCGCTGTCACATAACCCCAGAAAACGATGGCGCAGGATTTCTTATCTGCAATGTGGCTCTGAAAAATGGAGTCACTGAGAATCTTACTTTTCCTCTTTCGGTGTGCAAACAAGGAGATCACCACCATGCCCATGGTGAGGCTTCACACGAGCATGGCAGCAATATGGTTGCCTTTCCAAAAGAGCAGAGTTGGAAGATTGATTTTGCCACCGAGATTGTTGAACCTCGTGCTATCAGCCGAGTGGTGAAAGGGGTGGCAAAGGTCTCCAATGCCCCCGAGAATGTAACAACCATTGTGGCTGCAACAAGCGGCAAGGTACACTATGGCAATACCCTTGCCGTGGGACGCAGTGTGCGTGCAGGAGAACCTCTTTTTGTCATGGAAACGGGCGATGTCGCCGATAACAATGCAGCTATAAAGTTTGCCGATGCCGAGAGCCGTTACAACTACGCCAAGGCTGAATATGAACGTAAGGCAGTACTTGTTAAGACAAAAATAGTTACCCTCACCGATTATCAATCGGCAGAGGCAGCTTATCTGCAAGCAAAGGCTGTGTACGAGAACCTTAAGAAGAACTTTAAAGATGGCAAGATGCTGCTGAAAGCTCCTTCGGCAGGCTATCTTTCAGATATAGCAGTTTCGAGTGGCGATTATGTTGCCGAGGGAATGCCTCTTGCCACCCTTCAGCGCGATGGCGAAAAGCAACTTTTCTGCGAGGTATCAGTGCGTCATGCCGAGGCTCTTCGTGGTGTTACAGATGTGAACATAGAGCTTAACGATGGTCGTTGTTTTTCGCTCGCCGAGGCACAAGGTCGCATCGTGGGCATCGGACGTGGTATTCAGAACGATTGTAACATGATACCCGTAACTGTGATGGCGAAAAATCTACCTGAGGTGGGTCCCGGCAATGTGGTGAACATGTATCTCATTTCGCCCACTACGGGCGAAAGCATTGTAGTGCCTCGCACAGCACTTGTTGAGGAGATGGGACGCTTCTTTGTATTTGTTCAGCATACACCCGTGATGTTCGAGAAACGCCTAGTTTCCACCGGCGTCACCGATGGGAAAAATGTTCAGTTGCTCAGCGGTGTGAAATCCGGCGAACGCGTAGTTACCAATGGAGCCGTCTCACTGAAACTTTCACAGGGTGCAGGGGCGCTTGACCCTCATGCCGGTCATGTACATTAATCTGGAAGGAGGGCAGTGATATGTTAAATGCAATCATCAGATTTTCGTTAGACAACAAATTGGCAATCATGCTCATTGTGATGCTCGTCACTATAGGCGGCATATATTCTGTGCAGAAGATAGAGGTGGATGTCTTTCCCGACCTCACCTCGCCCACTGTGGTTGTGCTTACCGATGCTACCGGCATGGCACCCGAAGAGGTGGAGCGCCTTGTTACCTTTCCAATAGAAACAGCAGTAAATGGTGCCACAAATGTACGGCGCGTGCGTTCTACATCGTCGCAGGGATTCTCTTTTGTGTGGGTGGAGTTCGATTGGGGTGTCGACATCTACAAGGCACGTCAAGTGGTGAGCGAGAAACTTGTCACTCTCACCGATGCTTTGCCACAGGGTATTACCCCTATGCTTGCTCCGCAATCGAGTGTGATGGGTGAGATACTTTTTGTGGGTCTGCAAGCCGACACAACCTCTCTTATGGAGGTGCGTACGCTTGCCGAATGGGTGCTTAAGCCTGCCATCCTCGCCACAGGAGGCGTTTCACAGGTGACAATCATCGGTGGCGATTTCAAGCAGTATCAGGTGCTTGCCGATGTTGACAAAATGTCTCTATATGGTGTCACAATGAATGAACTTGAGGTTGCTGTGGCTTCCATGAGCAACAACACCGCCGGAGGAGTGGTGCGCGAGTACGGTAACGAATATGCACTTCGCGGCATGGGACGTTCCAACGACATAGAAGAGCTGGGACGCACCCTTGTGAAGATGCACAACAACCGTCCTGTGCTTGTTGCCGATGTTGCAGAAGTATGTGTTGCAGGTGCCGTGCGCATGGGATATGCTTCGCAGAATGCAACCCCTTCGGTTATTCTCTCAATCTCTAAACAGCCGGGAATTAACACTCTTAACGTAACGGAAAACATAGAACGCAACCTGCAAAGCGTTGCGAAGTCGTTGCCTGCCGATGTAAGGCTCGATACTAAAATTTTCCGACAATCCGACTACATAAGTTCCTCGGTAAACAATGTAGGTCGCGCCCTTATAGAGGGTGCTGTATGTGTGGTGCTTGTACTATTCCTCTTCCTTATGAGTCTTCGCACCACTGTCATTTCCATTGTGGCAATTCCGCTGTCGCTGTTGGGTACGGTCATAGTACTCTATCTGCTTGATATGGACATAAATACAATGACACTGGGTGGAATGTGCATTGCCATAGGCTCGTTGGTCGATGATGCCATCATCGACGTGGAGAATGTCTATAAACGTCTGCGCGAGAATCATGCGCGTCCTCTTGAGCAACGTTCATCGACCTATCGCATAGTTTACGAGGCATCTTCCGAGATACGTTCTTCCATCATTCATGCCACACTCATAATAATGGTGACATTCATGCCACTGTTTTTCCTCAGCGGGCTCGAAGGACGAATGCTTAAGCCGTTGGGCATTGCCTATCTCATCTCTTTGTTGATGTCGCTGCTGGTAGCAATGACTGTGACTCCGCTGATGTGCAAGTGGTTGCTGTCGGGAGATAAATATCTCGAACGTCAGGAACGCAAAAACTGGGTTGAGCGTTGGCTGCTTGCAAAATATCAAGTATCGCTTGCCGGCGCAATATGTCACTCAAAAATAATAATATCGTCCATTGTTGCCCTGTTTCTCTTCTCATTGGTGCTTTTTGCATTAATGGGACGCAGTTTCCTTCCCGAATTCAACGAAAATGCGTTGACGATAGCTGCCGTGTCGCGTCCCGGAGTCTCGCTTGAAGAGTCGCATCGCATAGGAAACCTTGTGGAAAAAGAGCTTTTGCAGATACCGGAGGTTACAAGCACCGCGCGTCGTACCGGTCGTGGTGAGCTTGACGAACACTCCCAGACTTCCAATGGTGCAGAGATTGATGTGAATTTCATCCTCGGCAAGCGTCCTAAAAGCGAGTTTCTGCGCGAGGTGCGCAGTCGCCTAGCTACCATTCCCGGGGTGGTAACCTCGGTGGGTCAGCCATTGGAACACCGCATAGACCACATGGTGTCGGGCACGCAAGCCGACCTTGCCATAAAAGTGTTTGGTCCCGACCTCAGTACGCTCTTCATTCTTGGCAATAAGGTAAAAGAGATTTTGAGTACAATGCCCGAGGTTGTCGATCTCAACGTGGAGCAGCAGGTAGAGACGCCTCAGTTGCAAATACGTGCAGATCGTGAGCGTCTAGCGCACTATGGTATAAGCATGGAGCAGTTCAACGGCTTTGTCGAGGCTGCCTTCCCAGGGAAGAAACTTGGTGAAATATATGAGGAGGAGCGCAGCTTCGATCTTGTGCTTCGTCTCTCACACGACAATACCGACAGCATGGAGGGTGTTAAAAATGCTCTCATCGACACACATGATGGTCAGAAAGTACCTCTCGAGGCCGTTGCAAGCATTGTCTCTTGTGGCGGTCCGGCGGCCATCAGTCGCGAGAATGTGCAACGTAAGGTGGTTGTATCGGCAAATATCGCAAGTGGCAATGTCAACGGTGTAGTCGAAAATATCATGGAACTGCTTGCAGATAAACTGCCTCTTGATGAGGGCTATCGTTTGGAGTATGGCGGACAGTTTGAAAGTGCGCAGAGTGCCGCACGTACCCTGTGGCTCACCTCTTTTGTCGCCCTCTGCGTGGTGTTTGCGCTGCTTTGTGGCGAGTTCAAGAGCATGAAACTGTCGGCTGTGGTTCTGCTGAACCTACCATTGGCGCTTATAGGCGGTGTCATTGCCACATACTTCTCGTCGGAGGTGATGAGCATTCCTGCCATCATTGGATTAATCACTCTGTTTGGCATTGCCACACGAAACGGCATATTGCTCGTCTCACACTATCAGCATCTGCGCGAGCAGGGTGTGGCACTTGACGATGCAGTGCGCATTGGCTCTACTGACCGTCTCACTCCCATCCTCATGACAGCCTTCACTTCGGCGCTTGCTCTTGTGCCAATGGTGCTCAGCGGCTCATCGTCGGGTAATGAGATTCAAAGCCCCATGGCTATTGTTGTTCTTGGTGGCCTCTTTACCTCCACATTGCTTAATATTTATGTTATCCCTATAGTTTATAAGTGGATTGTAGCAAGGGAAAGATAATTTTAAAAGACCTTATTTGTTTTTACCACCTCTAATCTTATATGCAACTATGAGAAAATTAGTGATGTTAATTGCAGTGACTGTTGTAGCATTAACGTTGAACGCCCAAAAACCGCGTTATGAACTTTTGTGGAAAGATAGTTTCCGTGGCAAGGAATTGAGCGACAGATGGAGCAAAATACCGCGTGGCACGTCCGACTGGAACAACTATATGTCCTCATGTGATGATTGCTATAAGATTGGAGGTGGCAAGCTATCCCTGATTGGCATTGTGAACGATTGCTTGCCGTCGGATAGTGCGCCATACCTCACAGGGGGTGTTTATACCAAGGGAAAGGCTACCATCACTTATGGCAAGGTCGAGGTTAAGGCGCGTCTTGAAGGGGCGCAGGGTGCTTGGCCTGCTATTTGGATGCTTCCCGAGGGTAAGGGGTGGCCCGACGGTGGCGAGATTGATATTATGGAACGTTTGAGTCACGAAAAGTGCGTATATCAGACCGTACATTCGCACTATACTTATACATTGAAGAAAAAGCATCCTCAGCAGAGCTGCAAGGTGGCTGCCAATCCCGAGAAATATAATGTTTATGCGGTGGAGATTTTACCTGACAGTATTCTGTTTTCAATAAATGGCCGGCATACGTTTACCTATCCGCGTGTGGAGGCTGAGCAGGCGAATAACCAATATCCGTTCGGTTCTCCTTTCTATCTGCTCATTGATATGCAGGTGGGTGGTAAATGGGTGGGAAAACCCGTCCCGGATGAACTGCCGGCAAGAATGGTTGTCGATTGGGTTAAGTTCTATAGATTAAAAGAGTAATGATTGTCGCTTGCGTGGCTGCGACGCCTATTTATTCCGAAGCTCTGTACTTCCCGTCTTTCTTCTCCTCAATCATGCTCAGGTATGAAGCGTATCGCGACAAAGCTATCTCGCCGCTTTCAACGGCTGCAAGCACAGCACAGCCTGGTTCGTGCAGGTGTGTGCAGTTGCCGAAACGACATTCGCGTGAGTGCTCAAATATTTCTAGGAAGTAGTCGGCAATCTCTTCTATCTCCATGTCATATGTGCCGAAGCCTTTTACTCCAGGGGTGTCTACAAGGTAACTGCCGGGCATCAGTTCGAACATCTCGGAGTATGTGGTGGTGTGCATGCCTTTGTTGTGTATCTTGGATATTTCGCCTATGCGTGCCGCTGTCTCCGGTGATATTGCATTTACAAGACTCGACTTGCCTACACCCGAGTTTCCGGCAAGTAGTGACACTCCTCCTTGCACCACCTCTTTTACTTCGTCGATGCCCTCACCGGTGGTCGTCGAGGTGCGTATGCAACGGTAGCCTATCTTTTTGTATAGTGCTATAAGGGTGTCGAGCGTTGCATGCTCTTCGTCGTTGTATAGGTCTGTCTTGTTGAATAGAAGCACTACGGGTACGCGGTATGCTTCGGCTGAGGCAAGGAAACGGTCTATGAAAGTGGTGGATGTGGCAGGGTAGTTCACAGTCACCACCAACAAGCATGTGTCGACGTTTGCGGCAAGTATGTGTGATTGCTTGGATAGGTTCGATGCTTTGCGCACAATGTAGTTGCGGTGTGGCAGTATGTCGTTTATGTAGGCAGTGTTGTCCTCGCGCAACGATATGGACACATTGTCACCAACCGCCACAGGGTTGGTGCTCTTTATGTCCTTCAGTCTGAAATTGCCTTTTACGCGGCACTCTACAATACCTTCGTCTGTCTTAACAGTGTAGATGTTGCCGGTGTTCTTTATAACAATGCCTTGCACGTTGTGGTGATGAATGCGTTGCTTACACTGTCATTATCTCTTTCTCTTTTGCTGCAAAGAGTTCTTCTGTCTTCTTTATGAACTTGTCGTGTATGCGTTGCAGGCTCTCTTCGCCATCTTTTTCCATGTCTTCGGGCAGTCCGTCCTAGACTGCTTTCTTCAGTGTGTCAATGCCGTAGCGACGTGCGTTGCGGATGCTTATTTTTGCTGTTTCCATCTCTTTTGCACACTGTTTTACAAGCTGTTGGCGACGTTCACCGGTCAATGGTGGAATGGCGATTATTATCACTTCGCCGTTGTTGGCAGGCATGATGCCTACGGGTGAGTCGATGATTGCCTTCTCTATGGCGCTGAACATGCTTTTGTCCCATGGCTTTATGGCAATGGTTCTCATGTCGGGAGTGGTTATTGTGGCAACATTGTTTAGGGGTACTTCTGAACCGTATGAGTGAACTCTCACACAATCGAGAATATGAATATTCGCCTTTCCGGCACGTATGTGTGAAAATTCATCTTCGAGGTGCATTACTGCCATTTCCATCATCTCTTCGCACTCATTGAGGCAAGCTTTTACATCTAACATAATATCTGTTTTTAGGTTATACTTTATGTGGTTTTTGCCGGCCACGGACAACTTGTTTTTTACTGTGTATGTCTCGGCTCGCGCTTTAACGCAAATATAGAGGATAAAATGTGAAAAACGAACGGTTTTTAAATATTTTTAATAATTAAAGTGGTTATATCTCTCATTATGCCGCTTTTTTATTGCTATTTTCGCAAATGAGAGTAATAATCTATTGTTTATTTAACACGTAGGTGGCAACTGAAGTGAACCCCAAAGTTTGGACAAAAAACTTTTGGGGTTTATTTTATGCGTAAGAAACACGATCATTCAGCATTGCTAAAATATATGCATATGCTTGAAGATGGATATTCCATCAATTACATTCACACCAATTATGGTG
>JAFTTA010000102.1 GCA_017467015.1 Bacteroidaceae bacterium | reverse complement strand
TTCCGCTACAAACAATTGGGATACACAGTAGGCAAGAATTGCCCCGTACAATTCATTTTCGGTGAATATGGCGTAAAGGTGGCGCCCGACTCAATCAAATTCACAGATAGCAACAACGCTGCAGGCGGCGAAAAGATTACAGACATCACACAGATAACCAACGACGGCATTTATGCAATCTATGGACTTTTCAACAGCACCACGACAAATGGCAACAACAAAGGTGCCTTCTACACATCGGATGCAAGAAGCAGCGAAAGCCTGCACTCGCAGAATGCTTTTTACATTAAATCAAACGGCGACGGCACTTACAACATCAGAAGCCTGAACGACGGCAAATATTGGCCACGGACCGGTTCGGGAAAAGCAGAGGCAACAAACTACTTCTCAAAAGCGGCGAAGGTGAAGATAGCCCCTGCAGGCAACAGCAAACTGCCGAATTCATTCATAATATACGAAGAGAAGAAAGATGCAGCACCCTATGCTGTATTCCAAGATTGGGGTAATGGTTTGGGTTGCATGGAAGTTGCATCGCTTGCCGAGTGCGAGAAAGATGGAGGCAGCGAATGGTACATCTACCGCATGACAATGGAGCAGCCGGCACATTATCTGCTCAAAGGGATTATCAACAGCGCCAATGCAATGGGCATGACTCCGAGCAACGACCCCGGACGCTACTCGGGCACAGAGGGCTTAATGAAACAAATTGCAGATGCCCAACAGGTGGCAGAGACATACAACTACGATGCCTGCGCTGCTACAATAGAAAAACTCGACGCAGCAATTGAAGCCACATCAACGCTAAAAACCAACCCCATCGTTGAAGGTACCTATGTCATAGAAAGCGCCTTCGACATGTTTGAAGTGTTCCAAGGAACAAAAATGGCAATATTCAGCGCTGTCGACAACAGCAACGACCTTGATGGCAGCCACAGATACAAGTGGGGAGCATCACCCATGGATAAAGAGGTTATGGATTCCACATTCTGCTTCGAGCTGATACCCGCCACCTCATCCGAGATAGTCGAAGACTGGGTAGGTATGAGCGTCATCACCGAGGAGGATGGCAAAAATGCCTTCTACATCAAAAACGTTGCAACAGGTGAATATATTGGTGCATGTGACACACAATTCCAACCCTTGACATCATCCACCACCCCGGTGCCATACGTGATACGCACATTAAAGAAGGATGGGCGATTTACAATTCTGTATCCCGGAAATGCAGGTACATCTATTTTTGCCTATAATGTCGGGGATGCAAAGAGCGCAACAAAAGGCGACATCACATACAGCACATATGTCGAGGATTGCTCGGACTGGAACCTGCGTTTGCTGAGTGCACACACCACGTCAATATCTACTCCCGTTGCTGAGAGTGGCGAGGTTATCTCTACAACATACTACACGCCCGATGGCACAGCAACAGCAGCACCTGTCAAAGGTTTGAATATTGTTAAGCAGATCTACTCCAATGGCGCAGTCAAGAGCAAGAAAGTTTTCATCAAATAAGAATTGAATGAAACTTACTGAAAGCAATATGGCGACCCTAAAGCCACACATTTAGACAAAGTCCCCAATTAGATTAGTTCTAACTGGGGACTTTGCTTTATTATATCGAACTCACGTTAATTTATTGACTTAGAAGCTGTTTAAATTTCAAGGACAACTCGCGGTCAATGTAATCATTTTTTTCGAAAGAAATTTAAACAGTTTCATTTCAGCGTTACACAAAAGAGTAGAACACAGCCCCGAAAATGGCACTTACGACAAGTATCAATATGGGACTGACTTTGCGACGCATAGCCACAAACGCAGCAATGGTGATGAGAACACTGACCACAAAGCGCAACGGCTCGTCACTGAAAGAGCCATAGTTTTCGCTGCTCATAAGTAACAATGCTGCCGAGGCTATAAGACCCACGACAGCGGGGCGAAGCACGCGAAAGACGGCATTTACTCCCCTGCTGTTGCTATATTTCATCAGATAGCGGCTGATGATGAGCATCAACACCAACGAAGGCAGCATAACGGCAAAGGATGCCGTCAGCGACCCAATAACTGCAAGAGGCACCGACCCATAGGCGTTGTTCATTGCCGTGTAGCCGACATATGTAGCCGAGTTTATTCCTATGGGACCGGGGGTCATCTGACTGATGGCTACAATGTCGGTAAATTCAGCCATGGAAAGCCACCCGTAGCGTGTGACAACCTCGCCTTGAATGACAGACAACATGCCGTAGCCGCCACCGAAACCGAAAAGACCTATCTTGAAGAAGGTCACAAATAGTTTAACAAGAAGCATCATACCCTACCCTTTATTTTTCCATAGACATAGCCACCGATGCCGGCAGCGAGTATTATATATATAGGAGAGACTCCGAACGCCACAATGAGCAGCGCCGACAATATGGGAATCCACACCGTGGTGCGTGTTATCTTTGCCGAACGTGCCACTGAAAAGACCGGAGCAGCTATGAGTGCCACCACAGCAGGGCGCAAGCCCCAGAAAATATTCTCCACAATCCTGTAGTGACGGAAGCTTTGGAAAAAGAGGGCTATCAGCAAGATGCATACCACTGAGGGCAGCACGCTACCAAGCGAGGCAGCCACAGCGCCACGTACCCCACGAAGTTTGTAACCTATGAAAATGGCTATGTTCACGGCA
>JAFTTA010000101.1 GCA_017467015.1 Bacteroidaceae bacterium | reverse complement strand
TGGGGTGGAAAATATTGAGGCGACCGCGCGCAACAGACGTGGCGAGATACGTGTTGATTTCAAGAAGGGAATGAACCTTAAATTCACCACTCTGAGGTTACAAGAAAAGGTTAACAGCATCATACCCACCTTGCCCGATGGCTTTACTGTGAACGTAGAGAGGGCAAATGTAAATGGCGTGAATAATAACTTCATGACTTTGCAGGTGCGAGGCGTAGGTGGAGTTGACCGCTTGCGTGCCATTGTCGATAAGGATATAAAACCACAACTTGAAAATATTGACGGTGTGGCAGCTGTGAATGTCTTTGGTGGACGTGAGAAAGCCATAGAAATACTCATCAACGAGGATGCTTTGTCGGCATTAAAACTTACTCCGGCACGCATTAGAGATATTCTTGCTCAGTATAATCATGAGCGTTCTTTCCTCGGCTACATAAATGAACCCGACATACGTTACTATGTGCACCTCGATGCCAACTACGAGCATTTATCTGAAGTGGAGAACATCATAGTTGCTCCCGGACCGATATATCTGAAGGATATAGCAACCATATTCTTCGATATGAAGGAAGAGACTACTCTTAGCCGTGTCAACGGAAAAGAGGCTATTTCAGTTGCGCTTGTTAACGATGCACAGGTGAATCTTTTGGAACTTTCAGAAAGAACGAAAAAGCGTATTGAGGCGCTTAACGAGGAGTTCCTTCCTCATGAAATAGAACTTGTAGTACAGTCCAATTCAGCTGATGAGATAGAGAAAAACATTGACCAGGTTGTGGAACTCGGCATAAGCGGTGCATTGCTTGCGATAGTTGTGCTATGGTTCTTTCTCCGCAACATACATCTGGTACTCTTCATAGCGCTTTCCATACCCATATCCATACTTTCGGCGTTTAACCTGTTCTACTATTGCGACATTTCCATAAACAGTCTTACACTAATTGGAATGGCTTTGGCAATAGGTATGTTGCTCGACAGCAGTATTGTGGTACTTGAAAATATATACCGCCTCTTTACGCATGGCAAGAGCGCTGAGGTTGCTGTCACGCAAGGAACACGCGAGGTGTGGAAATCCATTCTGGCATCCACACTCACAACAATAACAGTGTTTTTGCCGTTCCTCTTCTCCAACGAGGTGTTTATACGTCTTATAGGCGAACACATAGGTGTTTCCATCATTGCAACACTTCTCTTTTCGTTGACTGTGGCACTGTTGTTTATTCCCATGACAACATATGTTATGCTGAAAAATAACAAAGGACAAAGCGTTTTCACGATAAATTATCTATAAACCAACGTTCTTTGCAGATATACACCGTATTGCTTAAGACAAGTTTGCGCAAACCGGCTGTTTGCATCACAGGTTGCGTGGTGGTGCTTGTAGCTATGTGGATGATTGTACTATCCATGAATACGGAAAGCAGCAAACCTGTCAATGCCGACAGGGTGAACATGACGCTGACTATGCCTTCGTCGAGTACGTTGGAATATTCTGATAGAATGGTGTCTATACTTGAAGAAAAACTTGATAGTTTTCCGGAAAAGAAAGAGGTCATCTGCCGCATACAAGAGGATGCTGCGTCAATAACATTGGTGCTTAAGGAGGATTATCATGAAAGCGGCGGTCGTTCAATCTCTGCTATCGTTGAGGAATTGAACAAGTTGATGCAATTGCCAAATGTGGACATACGAATAACAACCGGTTCGTCGAACAACGGACAAAATAGTGCCGCGTCTACTATGAACCGTTTTATGAGAATTCTTGGTGTGGGCGACAACAGTGAGCGAATAGTTATCAAAGGTTCCGACTTTGAAATGATGGATATTGTTGCCGACAACATACGCTACAATCTGCGTGAAATGGATTTTGTGGCATGGAACTGGGCTACCAATCCCGGCAGACGCAATGAGATACATCTGCTTTTCGACCCCATATTACTGGCTTCCTACAACATTACCCGTGAGAACATAACCAACGGACTCAGTTCGCTTAACAAGGAACTTACCACAAACAGCTACCTCAAATTGGAGGACGAAGAGTTTGCAATTGTCATAAAAGAGAACCTAACCGAAGAGGAGGAGAAAAAACGAAAAAACATGCAGAAAAGTGTCGACGACCTGCGTCGGGTGATGATTCCCGATGCCAACGGCGGCTTGCACGAACTGCAGCAGATAGCTTCGATAAAATATACACGAGACATATCTAATATACGACGTGTCAATCGCGACCGCGAGATAACAATTTTCTACGGCATCACACAAAGCGAAGATTTACCAAAAGATGTGCTCAATGGCTATCGCGACGAGATTGATCAGCTCATAGCAGGTTACAATATTCCCAGCGGCATAGCTATAGAGGCCATCCGCTCCGAGGAGTCGTTGAGCGAGTTTAACTTCCTTATCATAGCGTCGTTGATACTGATATTTATGATACTCGCGTCGGTTTTCGAGTCGTTGACAACCCCCTTTGTGTTACTCTTCACCATACCTTTGGCTGCTATTGGTTCGCTGCTCGGACTATTCATCACCGGCAACAGCCTGATGAATGCCAACACTATGACCGGTTTCCTCATCCTTCTGGGTGTAGTGGTGAACAATGGTATTATACTCATTGATTACTCGAATATATTGCGTCGTAAGGGATATAATCGCAATAGAGCGCTTATCACAAGTGGCTATTCACGATTGCGCCCTATACTCATAACGACAGCCACCACCGTGATTGCCATGTTGCCAATGGCTATGGGTAATGCCGACTATGCCGGAGCTATAGGCGCGCCGTTTGCAGTAACCGTCATCGGCGGTCTCTCCTTCTCGGCTCTGTTGACACTTATACTCATCCCTACAGTCTATCTCTCACTCGAGAACATACTCAAATGGTATCGTTCGCTGAGTCGTCCAATGCATCTGTTGCACTTTGCAATATATGTGTGCGGTATGTTGTATATCTATTTCTATGTAGACGGAGTTTTCGTTCAATTACTATATATAATGACGTTGACGGTGCTTATACCCGGATGTACATATTTCATAAAGACATCTATGCGCGTTGCCGATAAGAATATCATAGGAAAGGACGATCCGATAGTGATAGAGATACGCAACCTTGTGAAAATCTACGACTGGTCGAGTAAATTTGCACGTCAGTGGGAGAGCGGAATAAAACTGCGCAAGCGTCTGGGATTACATAGTGAATTCCACCATCTGAAAGATTTTCTTTCGGTGCTGTGGCAGCTTGTCATCTATCTGTTCTTGGCATACATGGTAATATACTACCTCGACAACAAGTTCTGGATAATAACATTGGCATTTGCGGTGTGCGCAGGCTTCTACGATCTTTGGAAGAAGATTAAAGAGTACCTTAAATACAATATTCACCACCACAGACGCATTGTTAATATCGTTCATAAGGTTGTCTCCTTTGTACTACCCATGATAACGTTGATTGTTATATCAAACCGCATTGACAACATTCCCGCAACGATAGTCATTGGTTTCTTGTTGGCATTGGGTATTGCTGTTAAGGTTACATCCGACTATCTCTATGTGAACAGAATAAATGTGGAGCGCCTAACCGGTAAATTTGCCGAGACACGCAGAAGCCTGTTCATTGCCGTCAAGAGCATACCCATTATAGGCAAGCGCCGTATACCTTTCAAGGCACTTCGTGGCGTTTCATTCCGCATAGAGACAGGTATGTTCGGTCTGTTAGGTCCCAACGGTGCCGGAAAATCCACCATGATGCGTATCATCACAGGTATTCTCGAGCAGAGCTATGGAACAATATGGATAAACGGACTAAACACCAAGGAGTATCGCGAAGAGCTGCAAAGTCTTATTGGCTTCCTGCCTCAGGAGTTCGGAATGTATGAGAGCATGACCTCGTGGGAATTCCTAGATTATCAGGCAATGCTCAAAGGAATTACCGACCCTGTTGTGCGCAAGGAACGTTTGGAGTATGTGCTGAAATCTGTTCACATGTACGAGAGAAAAGACCACAAGATTGGTTCGTTCTCGGGAGGTATGAAGCAGCGTATCGGTATAGCACTCATTCTTCTGCATCTGCCACGAATACTTGTTGTCGACGAGCCCACGGCAGGTCTCGACCCTCGTGAGCGTATTCGTTTCCGCAACCTGCTCGTGGAACTTAGTCGCGACCGCATTGTCATATTCTCTACACACATCATCGAGGATATTGCAAGTTCGTGCAACCAGGTGGCGGTCATCAATCGCGGCGAACTTAAATACTATGGCAATCCGTTGGAGATGACAAGGTTTGCCGAGAATAAAGTGTGGGTGTTCGACATTGAACCTGAGAAATTCGATACGCTCGACAACAAACTCATAGTGAACAACATGATGAATGGCGACAAGATAAGAATCCGCTATATATCAGTTGACAAGCCATACGAAAATGCCGAAAGGGTAGAGGCTAACCTCGAGGATGCCTACCTCTGTCTGCTCAAGAACCTATAAAAGAGAAATCATGAAAATAATAAATATTTGCAAAGCCTATCTTCGTCTGTCGGTGTACAACATGAAGATTATCTTCGGAGGGAAATTCGTGTGGTTCCTTCTTACCGCCTTTGCGCTGTTTGCCTATTTTATGTTCGACAGCGCCTATCGCGGCGAACTCCCAGGCGACGAGCATGTCTATCGTTTCCTCTTTTTCCCATCTCTGTTGCTCGTATTCTATCCTGCAGTCTTTGGCATA
>JAFTTA010000100.1 GCA_017467015.1 Bacteroidaceae bacterium | reverse complement strand
TAAACTCAAATGGAATCGTTCTCCGAGGCCGGTTCCTCCACTGTCTCAGCCTGTAACGTAGGATAGGCCTCCCCTGACTCCAGTACCTCAACAGCTTTTAACACCGTAACATCGAAAGTGTTTATATACTTCACATGTTCCAACATTCCAAGAATATCGTATATGACATTGGCATATATTGAACGTTCGATAAGTCGGCGCGACTTCATTATATGGTTGTAGCGTCGTTTAAGACCCTTCTTTTCGGCAAATGCCACAAATTCGTCAAGCATTGGTTGCGTCTTAAGATATTCAAGCATGGCATCCCAAGTGGTGAAGAGAGAGAGTTCCTTGCGATGAGCATCGCTATATCGCAAGCAATATTGCGCAATAAGACGACGCGAAACTGCCTGATTGAAATATGATGTAACATCAGTAGTGTCTGAAGAGACAAAAATATCCGGCATTATACCTCCACCACCATAAACAGTGCGTCCTAAGCGTGTTTTATAGACAAGTGAATCGTTCTGATGGATGCTGTCCTGCGAGAAAAATTCTCCACGCTCGTAGCGTTTTACTATATCCATCTCATACTCTTTATCGTCGCCCTTGTCATAAGGTTTCTGTATGCAACGACCCGAGGGTGTGTAGTAACGTGCAACCGTCAGACGCACAGCCGAGCCATCGGTAAACTGATATGGTTGCTGCACCAGTCCTTTACCGAATGTACGTCGACCAATGATGGTTCCACGATCGTTATCCTGGATGGTTCCTGCAATAATCTCGCTTGCCGATGCTGAGGTCTCGTCGGTGAGCACCACCAAAGGCATTTCCATGAAATTACCTGTTCCGTTGGCATACTCCACTACTTTGGGATGATGTTCTCCTTCGGTATAGACAATCATGTCACCTTTACGCAAAAACTCATTTGCCATTTGCAAAGCTATACCCATCCATCCGCCACCATTACCACGCAGGTCTATGATTACTCCCTGACAGCCACGGAACTGGAATTTCGCGAGTGCAAGCATAAACTCGGCAAAAGTATTTTCGGCAAAACGCTCAACCTGAACATATCCCCATTTGTTGTCGATGAGGTATGCAGCCTCGATGCTCTGAAGTGGAATATCGTCACGGATAATATAAAAATCAATAAGTTCTTTCTCGCCGTAACGTTTGATACCCAATTTCACCTCTGTTCCTTTAGGACCTTTGAGTCTTTTCATAGCCTCGTCATTGGTGCATATCTTACCCACAAATAGCGTGTCGTTTATCATCACAATGCGATCGCCGGGCATCATACCCACCTTCTCAGACGGTCCTTTGCGAATAACCTCATTGACGTGAATTGTATCATCCTGAATGATGAAACGAATACCTATTCCACTGAAACTGCTCTTAAGGTCGGCATTTGTGGCTTCAAGGTCCTTCGCCGGGATGTACGTACTATGTGGGTCGAGTTCGGTGAGGATTTTCGGCATTGTCTGCTCTATTATATCCTCCATACTGAGCGAATCGACATAGTTATCATGCACAAGGTACATCAATTCGTCCACCTTGTTTGTATTGTATAAGACCCTCTCAATCTTCTCACCCTTTGAAATATATATACCCACCAACACTCCGATGAGTGCCACCAATATATAAATTGTCACTTGATATT
Organism: Bacteroidaceae bacterium; assembly: GCA_017467015.1. Taxonomy (GTDB): domain Bacteria; phylum Bacteroidota; class Bacteroidia; order Bacteroidales; family Bacteroidaceae; genus HGM04593. The sequence goes on along the minus strand of JAFTTA010000100.1, from coordinate 6,172 downwards.
TTTTCATAATCGAGTCGTCAAATATTCACAACTATTTTCTGTAATCATATGTAGCAAAGGTTATACTTCTTTTGCATGTACCACCTCTATGCCCGCTCTCTGCAAAAGTTCCACGCCATCATTCAAACGATAAGCATCGGAGTAGACCACACGTTTTATTCCCGCCTGTATAATGAGTTTGGCACATTCAATACATGGCGAAGAGGTCACATATAGTGTTGCTCCATCGCTGTTGTTGCCCGAACGAGCTATTTTTGTTATTGCATTTGCTTCGGCATGCAAAACATATGGTTTCGTCAGTCCGTTTTCATCCTCGCACACATTCTCGAAACCTGACGGAGTGCCGTTATAACCATCGGAAATAATCATTTTATCTTTTACCACGATGGCACCCACCTGACGGCGTTTGCAATATGAGTTCTCAGCCCATATCTTCGCCATGCGTATATATCTGAGGTCAAGTTCCGATTGTTTGTTGTCTTTACTATTCATAATCTATTTGTTATGAAATTGCATAAATATATTTTCCTGTATCTGTATTTGCAACCAGTTGGTGTCGCCCTCGTAATATCGGGCATTTTTCAATATATGCTCTGCTTTCTGAGCTATGCTGTCGCCACTGATAGAGCCGCCGTTCACCCTCACCTTGGAGCAAACGAAGGTACGGTCTTTATTATCTGCTGTCCAGTTTCCGGTGATTGTGACGCCATTTTTTGTGGTTAATACAAAAGTTTCGTCGTAAAATGTCATCTTGTATGCAGCGTCGTTCTTGGGCGAAGTAATATTTTTCCCCTCTTTGAAATGGGAGAGTGTCCATGGATGACTTATGAATATATCCTCAAGGTCGTCGCCCGTGTCACACGAAGCAAAGAGCATCGACATAAGCAACAATGAAAATATTTTTATCGTTCTCATAGATGTGGACAAATTGTTTCTATTCCGTCACGCGAGAGCATTGCATCGAGCTGTGGGTCGCTTCCACGGAATTTGCGGTACAAAACTTTGGGGTGTTCGCTGTTGCCACGAGCAAGAATATTGTCGCGGAACGATTGCGCTATTTTTGTTGAGAACACACCATTTTCCTTGAATAGTGCAAAGGCATCTGCATCAAGCATTTCAGCCCATTTATAACTATAATATCCTGCCGAATAACCACCGGTCATTATGTGGCTGAACTGAGGAGTTATTCCCGTGCTTGCTACGCGAGGCAGCAAGGCAAGAGCTTCTGTAACACTATGTTCGTATGCTAATACCTCGCCATCGAAAGGTTTGGATATATTGTGCCATGCCTGGTCTATTAATCCTAACCCCACTTGTCGTATGCAGTTGTAACCAACCTTGAAATTACGCGCATCGTTCACTTTTTGCAACACCTCGTCAGGGATAGTCTCGCCAGTCTCGTAGTGAAATGCAAAACTGTTAAGAAATTCCTTTTCAGTGGTAAAATTCTCCATTATCTGTGATGGTAGCTCCACAAAATCCCACAATACATCGGGACTGCAAAGACTTTCGTATGTTACGTCGGAGAAAATGCCATGCAGACAATGTCCAAATTCATGCAACAATGTATTCACCTCGTCAATGGTGAGCATAGCCGGTTTATCGGCAGTAGGCTTTGTGGCATTGGTAGTCAGTGTGACATGCGGACGATGGTCGATGCCGTTCTTATCTTTGTACTGTCCTTTGATGGAATCCATCCATGCTCCTGAGCGTTTGCCTTTTCGTGGGAAAAAGTCGCAATAAAGCAGAGCAAGGAAACGACCATCGAAGTCGTAGACTTCAAAAACCTTCACATCCGGGTGATAGACGGGTATCTCATCGTTCTTGCGGAAGGTTATTCCGTAGAGACGTGTTGCAAGATTGGCTATGCCATGCAGCACCTGCTCAAGCGGCAGATAAGGACGCAACATCTCGTCGTTTATGGAGTGCTTCTTCTGTTTCAATTTCTCAGAATAATAGAGAAAATCCCAAGGCATCATTTCAAAATCCTTACCCTCTATTTCGCGTGCAAGTTCACATATCTCATCAACTTCGCGACTGGCAGTAGGCAGGTACGACCACGAAAGGCGTCCGAGCAAAGAGAAAACAGCATCAACATTCTGCGCCATGCGCTCCGAGGTTATATACTCGGAATAAGTATTGTAACCCAACAGCCGCGCAACCTCAAGACGAGTGTTTACTATCTGAACTACAATAGCGCGATTGTCATACTCGTCACCTTTTGCGCCCAACGAGCTATATGCCATGTATAATTGGCGACGCAGTTCGCGTTGTGTGCTGAATGTGAGGAATGGCACATAACTGGGACGATGCAGGGTAAATATCCACCCTTCCTGACCGGCCTCGCACGCGGCAAGAGCAGCCGACTCTATCAACCGTTCGGGCAGACCATCAAGTTTCTCTCGCTCAGTAATGTGCAGTGTGAAGGCATCGGTCTCTTTGAGTGTATTCTCTTGAAACTTCAGTTCCAACTTATTCAGACGTTGCGACAATTCACGATATTTCTCTTTGTCTTCTTTGCTGAGTTCAGCGCCTGCTCTCACAAAATTCTGATAAACAGTATCGAGCAGACGTTTTTGTTCACCTATGAGTGTATCGCCAACAGCATTTCGAACCGCTCGTATTTTTTCGAAAAGCTCTTCATTAAGATAAATGTTATTTCTATGCTCGGTAAGCAAAGAGTATGCCTCTTCGGAAAGAGTCTGCAACTCATCGTCGCTGCGGGAATTCATGTAGGTATTCAGCACACTTGTCACCTTGGAAATAATCTCACCGGTACCCTCGAGTGCTTCAATAGTATTTTCAAATGTAGGCTGAGCCACATTTTCCACAATAGCATCAATCTGCTGCTGTTCCACAGCTATTCCATGCTTTATTGCGGGAATTATGTGAGACAATTCTATCTTATCAAAAGGAATCGCCTCAAAAGGTGTATCATATTTTTGCAAAAAGGGATTATTCTCCATAAAATGCAATATACTTTATCTATCAAAATTTATGAGCCACAACATCGGCTCAACTTTTCTCTAATTTGCAAAGATAATGAATCCTGCCATTTAAAATAAATATTTAAACTTCATTATTTCTGTAGAAGGAGCGTTTTTTTGATAATATAACAAATATAAATCTAAAATTGTACAGAACAATATAGTATTTTCACAATCATTTCAAATAAATAATCATGTCAGATTTGAAACACAAAGTTAGTGTAAGCCACAAATCATTTCAATATTTATTTACATCAACAAAAGTTTACTCAAAAATTATTCATGGATAAACAAGAGAATAGGGACTATTACCAAAAAGGCGCAAAACCAAAAATGCGCCCTGTTTTTAAAAAATATTTCAAAAAACGGGGGTGCAAAATCAAAAATGCGCCCTAAATTTTTGAAATTTACTCAATAGAGCTAAGGGATTTTCTAAAAAATGCTTCATTCTATCTAACTCTGTTCGTATCTTTGCATGCAGGCAAAAACAGAGCCGACACAACATTGAAATTTATTTACACGATATAAATATTTAACTCTAACATATATGTCAAAGTTAAGATTCGACGTCGTTCGTGACGCCTTTAACAAAAAACCGGTAAAGCCGACAATACCACAGGGACGTCCCGAAGATTATTTCGCAAAAAACGTATTCAATCGTGAGAAGATGTATAAATATCTCACGAACGAGGTATATAATAAACTTATAGACGTCATTGACAATGGCGCCCCATTGGATGTGTCCATCGCCGACAGCGTTGCAGAGGGCATGCGCCGTTGGGCAATAGAGAACGGAGCCACACATTACACCCACTGGTTTCACCCACTGACAGAAACTACTGCCGAGAAACACGATGCCTTCATAGAGCACGACGGTAAAGGCGGAGTGATAGAGAAATTTTCGGGCAAACTGCTCGTGCAACAGGAACCCGACGCATCGTCGTTCCCCAATGGAGGCATACGCAGCACATTCGAAGCACGCGGATACAGTGCCTGGGACCCCAGTTCACCGGCATTTCTCATGGGCGACACCTTGTGTGTACCAACCATTTTCATTTCATACACAGGTGAAGCACTCGACTATAAAACCCCATTGCTCAAAGCCCTGCGCGCAGTGGATAAGGCAGCTACAGATGTTTGTCACTACTTCGACAAAAGTGTAAAAAAGGTGATAACATACCTTGGCTGGGAGCAGGAATATTTCCTCGTCGATGAGGACATGGTACTTGCCCGCCCCGATCTTCAACTCACGGGACGCACCCTCATGGGACACGACAGCGCCAAAAATCAACAGCTCGACGACCACTACTTCGGTTCAATCCCCGAACGCGTTGCAGCCTTTATGAGCGACCTCGAAATAGAGGCATTAAAGCTCGGCATCCCTGCAAAGACCTGCCACAACGAGGTAGCCCCCAACCAGTTCGAGCTCGCCCCCATATACGAAGAGTGCAACCTTGCCGTAGACCACAACATGATAATAATGTCACTGATGAAAGTGGTGGCACGTAAACACGGATTCATTGTTCTGCTCCACGAAAAACCATTCAAAGGAGTGAACGGTTCGGGCAAGCACAACAACTGGTCGCTGGGAACAGACAACGGCACACTGCTGATGGCACCAGGCAAGAGTGATAAAGAAAATCTGCGTTTCATCACATTCGTGGTAAACACCCTTGCCGCCATCTACCGCCACAATGGATTGTTGAAAGCAAGCATAATGTCGGCAACAAACGCCCACCGTTTGGGAGCCAACGAGGCGCCACCGGCAATTATCTCAAGTTTCCTCGGTTCACAGCTATCATCTGTACTCGACCACATGGAGACAACAGATGATGTAGTAAAAATACTCAGCAAACGCGAGCTGCGTCTGAACATACCCCAAATTCCGGAGTTGCTGATAGACAATACCGACCGTAACCGCACATCGCCGTTTGCCTTCACCGGTAACCGCTTCGAGTTCCGTGCCGTAGGCTCAGAAGCAAACTGTGCATCTGCCATGATTGCCCTAAACACTGCCATGGCAGAACAATTGGTCATATTCAAAAAAGAGGTCGATGCGCTCATTGAAAGTGGTATGACAAAAGAGGATGCTCTTGTAAGCGTACTGCGCAAATACATAAAATACAGCAAGCAGATACGTTTCGACGGCAACGGCTACTCCGACGAATGGAAAGAGGAAGCGATGAAACGCGGACTCGACTGCGAGTCGAGCGCTCCCGTTGTGTTCGACCGTTACCTCGACAAAGAAAGCATAGAGATGTTTGCGCGCATGGAGGTGATGAGCGAGACAGAGCTTAAGGCACGTAACGAAATAAAATGGGAGATGTACACCAAAAAGGTGCAGATAGAGGCTCGCGTTCTTGGTGACCTTGCCCTGAACCACATTGTTCCCACAGTGACGAAATATCAAAGTTCGCTGCTCGACAACATCATTAAGATGGAAACAGTGCTTGGCAAAGAGGAAGGAGACAAATACTCGGAAGAAAACATAGCCACGGTAAAAGAGATTGCCATGCGAGTGGCAGATATAAAAAGAATGGTTAACGAAATGGTGGAGCGTCGCAAAGTAGCCAACCGCATAACCATTGAACGCGAAAAAGCCATTGCTTACCACGACACAATAGCACCAATGCTCGAAGAGATAAGAAATCACGTTGACAAACTTGAGCTTATTGTCGACAACGAGTTGTGGACACTGCCAAAATACAGAGAACTGCTATTTATTTGCTAACAGCAGTAATATCAATAAAAAAACACTTCCCTTTTCGGGAAGTGTTTTTTTATTAATAATGCTCGTTTTCTACAAAATTACTTTGCAGGTGCATCGTTCTCGGGACGAAGCTGACGAACAACAACAGCTGTACGCCACATCTCGCTCTCGCGCAAAGCCTTCAACTCCTCGTTGAGTTTCTCGCGGTAGTCGGGCTGTGAGTTAGAGTCGATTGAACGCTGAGCCTCTTTACCAGTCTTAACTGAATCGTAAAGCTGATACCTTACAGGCGTGATAGCATCGTGGAAAGGAGTCATCCAATCGAGAGCACCACGCTGAGCTGTTGTAGAGCAGTTAGCATACATCCAGTCCATACCATTCTTAGCGAAGAGGGGCATGAGTGACTGTGTAAGCTCCTCAACAGTCTCGTTGAAAGCCTCAGAAGGAGTGTGACCATTCTCGCGAAGCACCTCGT
>JAFTTA010000099.1 GCA_017467015.1 Bacteroidaceae bacterium | reverse complement strand
CGCGAAGAACTTACATCGAAAGAGGAGATGCATAAACTTCGTAATTGTACTCTTGGTGAATTGTGTCGTGAGTATGAAAGTGTTATGACCAAAGCTGATGTCTTTATAAACACATGGCTTTCAGGTGAGCCTTTCTCGGGCGTGAACAGTTATCTTGATGTAGTGCGTACGGCAAAAGCGGAAGACTTTATGCGTCTTTCCAATAAATATCTGCATCCTGAAAAAATGGTCGAGGTGGTTGTTGGCGCATAGCATATTGTTGTGTTTGTTAATATTTGACAACATCTTATTGTTCTACTTAACTTATTTCTTTTGCGGTTTTAAAAGATTATCACTATCTTTGCGCTAAAGCGCGAAGATACACATGACGTGTAAGGCCATAATCCTATGTAGATGAAGACTAAGGCATAGTAAAATGTTTTTTTTGTAGTCGCAGGAAAGGTTTTAATCACTCTTGTTGTTTTTGCATATACGGAAAGAGAGCACATTGCTGTCCTCATTCTGCAGTAATAAAAAAGTATTTTAATGAAACACACAATATACATATTTCTCATAATATTACTCTCGTGTGCCTCGGCAGGCATGGCGCAGAACAAATTTACAAAAGTCGTAAAGGAAGGAGTTGGGGCATTCAAAGAGGGGCTCGCTCCTTTGACCAATCTTGTATCTGCCAAAGACTCTACGGCTTCTAAAGCGAAAAAGACAAAGTCAAATATAAAAGAACTTGTGCTTAAAGACGGTTCCCGTTATGTAGGAGAGGCGAAAGGCAAAAAACCTCATGGAAAAGGCAAAGTTGTTTATGTTAACGGCGATGTCTATGAGGGTGACTTTGTAAAAGGCCTGCGTAGCGGTCAAGGCACATACATTTTCAAGGATGGCGAAAAGTATGTAGGCTCTTTTCTTGAGGACCGTCATCATGGCAATGGCACATATTTCTTTGCCGACGGTCGTCGCTACGAAGGAGATTGGGAAAATGATTTCCAACAGGGTAACGGCACTATGTACTATCCCAATGGCGATAAATATGCCGGCGAATGGTTCGAGGACAATCGCAGTGGTCTTGGAACATATCTCTGGGCAAATGGCGCAACATACATTGGAGAATGGAAAAATGATAAGCACGAAGGCAATGGTACATTGCAATGGAGCGACAATAGCAAATACGAGGGTAGCTGGCACAACGATCTCATACATGGCAAAGGTGTATATACATATTCCAATGGTGACGTGTACGACGGCGATTGGATAGCCGGTGTGCGCAATGGTAAAGGTGTGTATAAATTTGCCAATGGAGATATATACGAAGGCGACTACCGCAACGGCGAATGGAACGGTACAGGCACATATAAAGGAGCTAATGGTGCCATGTATCATGGTGGCTTTCGCAATGGATTGCGTAATGGTTATGGAAAAGCTACACTAGAGAATGGTGCCGTATATGAAGGTAATTGGAAAAACGGTCTTCGTGATGGTGAAGGCAAATACTTCTGGGCGAATGGTGATGTCTATGAAGGAAACTGGCAAAATGATAATATGAATGGTTTCGGAATGCTGCGCCTTTCAAATGGAAACAAGTATAGAGGGAATTTCTTGAATGGTTTGGAGCATGGTGACGGACTTGCCGAGGATAAAGATGGTACACGATATGAAGGCACGTTCTCCTCGGGCAAACGTCATGGTCAATTTGTTGTAAAAGATAGCACAGGTAATGTGATACGTACTTGTGAATATATAATGGGACAGATTAAACCCGATGAACCCGAGGTGAAAGAGACTCCTAAACCTCAGAAAAGAAAACGTAGAAGAAGATAATATACAATAACATTATAAAAAAAAGCTATGATTCTCGACACATTGAACAATTTGAATAAATATGCGGCTCTCAATCCTTTGTTCCCCAAGGCAATAGAGTTTGTGAAAAATGCCGACCTTGCTAACCTTCCATTGGGACGTAACGAGATACAGGGCGATGAGATTTTTGCAAATGTTATGGAAGTGCAGCCTCGCACAAAAGAGGAGGTTCCTGTTGAGGTGCACAGAAAATACATAGACATACAAATACCCATCAGTAATGACGAGGTAATGGGGTACATCCCTCTGAGCGAACTGCCCGAAGGCGAATATAATGAACAGAACGATGTCACTCTTTATCCCGTGGGTATGTTGGCAACCGACTATGTAAGTGTGAAACGTTCTATGTTCACAATCTTTTTCCCCCAAGATGGTCATGCACCTGCGGTGACACCCGTGAAGATGAAAAAGATAATAATAAAGATAGCAGTAAAGTAGCAAGTATAATATTAACCATAAAATTTTTATGCCATGTTAAAACTGATAGAGAGAGACGGTTATCTCTCACCCTACACAGCGGAGATTGACGGAAGGTATCGTTATTTCCAACACAAAGAGCGTGAATTAACAAAAGATGGCAAGCAGACACTCTCTGACTTTGCATCGGGTTATCTCTACTTCGGTTTGCATGCAACCAAAGAGGGGTGGTGCTTCAGAGAGTGGGCACCTAATGCAACAAAGATTTTCCTCATAGGCGATTTTACAGATTGGAAAGAACTTCCCGAGTATGAACTTAAAAGAATTGAAGGCGGATGTTGGGAGGTATATTTGCCCAAAAAGGCTATCTCTCATGGACAATTTTATAAACTAAAAGTCTATTGGGATGGCGGTCAAGGCGAGCGCCTTCCTGCATGGGTACGTCGCGTTGTGCAGGACGATGCTACGCAGATATTCAGTGCACAGGTGTGGAACCCCAAGAAACAATATAAATTCAAACACAACCGTTTCAAACCTAAATGCTCACCATTGCTCATTTATGAGTGCCATATAGGAATGGCACAAGAGGAGGAGCGTGTGGGAACATATCGCGAGTTTCGCGAAAAGGTTTTGCCACGTATTGCAGCCGATGGTTACAACTGCATACAGATAATGGCCATACAAGAGCATCCCTACTATGGAAGCTTCGGTTATCATGTTTCTAATTTCTTCGCGGCTTCGTCACGATTTGGCACACCCGAGGACTTGAAAGAACTTATCGACACTGCTCATGGCATGGGAATTGCCGTTATAATGGACTTGGTACATTCTCACGCAGTGAAGAATGAAATGGAGGGGCTCGGACTACTCGATGGTGACCCATGCCAGTACTTCAATGGTGGCGACCGTCGTGTGCACAGTGCATGGGACTCACTCTGCTTCGACTATGGTAAGAACGAGGTGCTTCACTTCCTACTATCTAATTGCAAATATTGGTTAGAGGAGTTTAAATTCGACGGTTTCCGTTTCGACGGTGTTACCTCCATGATATATTACAGCCACGGATTGGGTGAGGCCTTCTGTGACTATTCCGATTATTTCAATGGTCATCAGGATGGTGACGCAATATGTTACCTCACACTTGCAAACAAACTTATACACGAAGTTAAGCCAACTGCAATAACCATTGCCGAGGAGGTTTCCGGTATGCCGGGTCTTGCTGCACCCATCGAGGATGGTGGTTACGGATTTGACTACCGCATGGCGATGAACATTCCCGATTATTGGATTAAGCTCATAAAAGAGCAGAAAGACGAGGATTGGAAACCTTCGTCAATATTTTGGGAACTCACCAACCGTCGTCAGGACGAGAAGACAATATCTTATGCCGAGAGCCACGACCAAGCGCTTGTGGGCGACAAGACCATTATCTTCCGTTTGATTGACGCCGACATGTATTGGCACTTTAGTAAAGGACACGAGACCGGAATGGTGCATCGCGGTATAGCATTGCATAAGATGATACGTCTTGTAACAGCCTCTACCATCAATGGCGGATATCTCAATTTCATGGGTAATGAGTTCGGACATCCCGAGTGGATCGATTTCCCACGTTATGGAAATGGCTGGAGTCATAAATATGCCCGCCGTCAGTGGAGTCTTGTTGACAATCCCGACTATTGTTACGAGTCATTGGGCGCTTTCGATAAGGAATTAATGTCAATTATCGGCAACGTGAAGAATTTCCAAAAACGTCCCGTTCAAGAGATATGGCACAACGATGGTGACCAAGTGCTGGCCTATTCACGTAAGGATTTGATATTTGTTTTCAACTTCAGTCCCACACGTTCGTTTACCGACTACGGCTTTCTTGTGCCCGAAGGCGATTATTCAATTGTTCTCAATTCGGACGCAGTGCGTTTCGGAGGTAATGGATTTGTAGATGACACACAGGTACATTTCACAAATTACGATCCGCTTTACGCAAAGAAACGCAAAGGATGGCTCAAACTATACCTTCCTGCACGTACGGCGCTTGTGTTGAAGAAAAACAAGAAGTAACTGACAAGCATTTTTGAAAGATGAAGTCCGCAAGAGAGATACGGCTTTTCCGTATGGTGCAGGTAGTGTGTGCCGTGGTGTTTTCGATATTCAGTTATACATATCTGTCTTTCTATCAAGCACCATTGCTTGAGGTTGCGTACGACCTTACTGCTACAGGTAAATTGCAATACGATGAAAATATAGTTGCTGCAATAATCACGTTTGTGTTGCTGTTACTCACATTGTGGTTGAATAAGTTTGCCAAGTTTACCCGCGAATGGGAGGCACTTTCTTATCTTCCCGCTTGCACTTTGTTGGCTTTTATCACGAATATAGATCGCACAATCTATGCCGGAGTCAGTTTTTCGTTGTCGTGGGTGTGGATAGCATTAGTGGTGTCTGTGGTCTATCTCTCGGCATCGTGGGTTTTGCAGCGTGTGCTTTTTATGCGCATAAAAGATATCACTCGTGCAACAAACAGAATAATGTGGCGCAATTTGTTGTTGCTCTCCATGCTCTTCTGTTTCACAGGCTTTCTCTCTACCGAAGACGAAAATTTCAAACACGAAGCTATTTTGTACCAATATCTGAAGCGTGGCGATTATGATGCAGCTAAGCGTGTGGCAGCTAACTCTTTGACAGCTTCGCAACAGCTTACTGCAGGTCGTGCCCATTTGCTTGCACTCAGGGGCGAGTTGGGTGACAGTCTCTT
>JAFTTA010000098.1 GCA_017467015.1 Bacteroidaceae bacterium | reverse complement strand
GAGTGGGACAATGATTGGGAAAAATATAAAAACAAAGAATATAAATCGTACTATGGAGTACAAGGATTTGACGACATGGACGAAAACATCCTTTACAACATTCTACATATAGAGCCCGAAAGCAAAGAACACAAAAACAGAGAACAGATGGTGCGCCGATGTGCACAAATATGCATAACGCTGATAAAACGAGAGCTTATTGAGCCTCAAAGTCCAACTGCTTTTTACGCATTTGCAAGAGTAACAAAAACCATGTTCCGCATCGGAGCCGCAATAGAGTTGAAAAGCTTAGGATACAAATTCGAGCAAGTTGAATATCCCGATTGTTAGCACCATGGCAAACAGCTATTTCACATTCAAGCAATTTACCATAAACCAGAATAGATGCGCCATGAAAGTAGGCACCGATGGCTGCCTTTTGGGAGCGTGGGCAGATATTTCAAACAGCAACAACATTCTTGACATCGGATGTGGTAGCGGATTAATAGCCATCATGTCGGCGCAAAGATGCCCACAAGCCAACATCACCGGCATTGAGATTGACACAGAAGCAGCTGCGCAAGCTATTGAGAATAGTAAAGCATCGCCATGGAATGATAGGATAAAAATAATAAAAAAAGATTTTCTGGAATTCGAGTCTCACGAAACATTCGATACCATCCTAAGCAACCCTCCTTACTTCATAAACAGTTTGAAGTGTCCCGACGAAAAACGCAGCAAGGCGCGACACGCCGACACGCTCACAAGCTACACCCTTCTGCTTCAATCATACAAATTATTATCGGCAAAAGGAAAACTATCAATAGTTATACCATATGATCAACTAACCACATGGCAAGAACAAGCCGAAGAAATTGGCTACAAAGTTACACGCCTAACCCGTGTACATACACGTTCCGACAGTGCACCAAAAAGAGCACTTATCGAATTTTGCAAATCAAACGATAGCAAGACAATTTTAGAAGATTTTGTTCTGGAAGAGAGCCCGGGTACATTCACTACACAAGCGATAGAACTGCTAAAACCCTTTTACCTGAAATTGTAATCAGCCTCTGTTATTTTTCTTGTCATGCACTTGCCATGGCAAAGAGACAAACTTATCACCTATATCCACACCGGGGAAAGAACCACTGAACAATCCGAAAAATTGCTTATATATAGGTACAGGTTGATACATTCCGTCCCAATCCGGAACAGCCAACACTTTCATTCCATTCGGAACAACCTCCACAAAGAGATCGGCATCCATCTCCATAGGCTCGCCGTCGAAGTGCACCACGCCCGGTTTCTTACGTCGCACCTTCAACCATTTGGTATTCAATGTCTTAATATGGCTATTCTGATCAATTTTATTATTCAGGACCTGTCCGATAAGAATAGGAACATCTACAATAGAGAATGGTTCCAAAATTGTGACACTCAAAAGACCATCTTTCATAGATGCCTGTGGAGCTATATATACATTATTTCCATACTGCGCGGCATTGCCACAAGCAATTAAGAAAGCCCTATTCCTGGCAGCACCTTGTTCATCTTCTATCTCATACACTTCAGGTTCATAAAGTGCAAGATCGTGCAAAGCCTTATTGATATATCCTATGAAGCCACGGCGCTTTCCCTCGGCAAAACTGCGACTCACAAGAGCATCGAAGCCCATTCCACAAGTACAAAAGAAAGGCACACCATTAATCTTGCCATAATCTACAGCAACCGTCTCGGAGCGATTTATAAACTCGAGAGCCCTCTTAATATCCATAGGAATACCTAAATGGCGGGCAAAGCCATTTCCCGAGCCGCAAGGTAAAATGCCAAGAGCCGTATCAGTACCCACCAACGAGCGTGCCACCTCATTCACCGTACCATCTCCACCCACAGCTACAACAGCGTCAACGTGTTGTTCCACAGCACTCCTTGTAAGTTCGCACGCATGAGCAATATATTTCGTTTCGGCAACGGCATAATCAAACTTATCCTTATCAATACAAGACTCAATAAGTTTGGGAATCGAACGTTTGCTATTGACACCCGACTTCGGATTAATAAGAAACAATATACTTTTCTTGCTCATTTTTTTTACCATTCTCTTGCAAAGATAGTGCAAGCCGAGTGGAGAACAAAATAAGTTTACTTATTTTTTATACCAAGGCGAAGCCTATCTTATCTAAAGATAGTGCAAGCCGAGTGTAGAACAAAATAAGTTTAATTATTTTTTATACCGAGGCGAAGCCTATTTTATCTAAAGATAGTGCAAGCCGAGTGTAGAACAAAATAAGTTTAATTATTTTTTATACCAAGACTCTGTCCAAGTAAGCTAAACGCAAGTTAATTCACACGATTCAAAGCAAACACAGCCAATAGTAATATATATTATCCCTTTCCCTGTTTCGCACGTTCCACAAGACGTCGTTTATCCTCAGCCCGTTTTTGTTCACGTTTAGCATATCCTTCACGTGTACGCTTCCATCTTTTATGAGTCCAAAGCCACAACCAAGGTTCACGTTCAAGATCCTTTTCTACAAGTTTAAAATAGTCATTCGTAAGAGAGAATTCCTCTGTTTTCGAAGCGTCATCAGCCATTTTCAAAAAAGTAGCCTTAAAATATCCACGACGTACACGGCTCATAGAGAGATAATATACAGCAGCACCGACACGAACAGCAATTTTCTCGGTACCCGTAAACACAGGAGTATCCTGGTGCATAAATGTCACCCAATGGTTTATAGCTTCCCACGTAGGAACCTGGTCGGCAATAAAACCAATCACAAAGTTTTTTTTCTCTCTATGAAAATCGACAATTCTGCGCAATGTATGAGCCATAGCTATAGAAGATGAGCCAAAGCGCTCCCTTAATTTTATAAAAGCCATATCAAAATAGCGATTCTCCAAAGGGTGATATATCTGCCCTATCTCTGCATCACATTTTAAATGCAAAGGCAAAGAGGTTATATATTCCCAATTCATGCTATGAGCTATATACACGACAACAGATTTCCCTTGTACTAAAATTTCATTTATATCATCTACACCTACAAACTCCATGCGTCGTTTCACCTCCGCCTCACTAATAGTGCGCATCTTAATAGTCTCAACAAAATAATCACATAGTGTTTTATAGAATTTACGTTCTATAAGTTTAAGCTCTTCAGATGATTTGTTAGGAAATGAATTTCTAAGATTCATGCGTACAACCTTGCGGCGATAACCTATACAATAGTACACAAAAAAATATATGATATCAGAAAGGATATACAACACACAAAAGGGAAGCAAAGACAAAACATAGCATCCCCCCCATACTATTCTGCAAAAGAAATTCATAATATTTTCTATTTATATAAATTTGTAATGCAATGTAAGGAAAGCTATTGAAGGAATTAACGCAAATGTTGCATACAGCACCATAAGCATAAAATGAATATCCGACACGGAATAACCGCTTTTTGTATAATTATCAGATATCCACCCTCTGTTTCCGCTTCGCATCTTGTCGCGTATGTAAGAGTAAATTCGATAGACAAACAGACCCGACAATATTCCAACCACAATACCGCAAAGTATATCACCGGGATAATGCACACCGAGATATATCCTTGAATAACAATTAATCAATGCCCAAATAATCACAGAGAAACTTAGCAGTTTGTTCTTCACCAGCAACATAACAAATACTGCAATGCCGAAAGAATTGGCTGCATGACTCGACATAAAACCATATTTGTATGCACGATAATTATTCACAATATCAACCAGATACATTATCTCCGGGTCGTGTGTCGGACGAAACCTCGCAAACAATGGTTTGCAAATGGTAGAGGTTATTCCGTCTGTTATTACCATTACCAGTGTCAGCATAAACAGAAGAACCACAAAGTTCATCAAACTGTTGTTCCTTATCAAGAGGTATATCAATGCTAAAGCAAATGGAATCCACACGACGGTAGTAGTGTATACACTCATCACACCATCCCAAAAGAGCGAGTCGCTGCCATTCATAGCCAGCAACAGATGCTTATCAAAATCTATTATTTGCTCTAAATCAAACATTCCCCTTTAATTTATTTATCAGATGCGTTCCATTACTTCAGTAGGTATCCAACCAACATTTCCATCTTCAAGTTCAATTTCTTTCCACCCCTGCATAGAGTCATCGGTGATGGTAACTTTCCTGCCCTCATGAACAACAAACAAATCTGTTCCACTATTGCCGGGCGTACTTTTAACCGTCACGCTGGGCTGCATTATGACAGCCTCATTTCGTTCCGTCAGACGAATATATTGATTAAATGCGGCAATATTGGCAAATATAGTGATAATTAAACTGAATATGGCAGTAAAGAAAGAAAATTTTCTGACTGCGATATTTTTACCGAAAAGGAAGAGCAGTATAGTCAAAAGCATTGCCATAAAAAATATAATGGCAACATTGCTCCATGTCTGCATGTTGAAAGCATTTATCACAACATCCATCCACTCGGAAAGAAAGAAACGTGGCAGAGGTGTCACCTTGTCAACAGTCTTGCTACGGGCAAGTTCAAGATTGAATGCAATATCCTTATCACCGGGACGCAACAATGCCGCACGCTCGTAATTAAGTACAGCCTTTGCTATTTCTCCGTTCTTGTAATAGGCATTACCCAAATTGTAATAAATATCGACCGACTCGTTATCACCCGATAACAGATTTTCATATATTGTTATTGCAGAAGCATAGTCACCACGAACAAAAGCCGAGTCTCCGTCAATTTTACCGGCATCAGTAGACTGTGCAGAGAGCACAAAAGGCACAAGTGCAAATAAAAGAGTATATATTGTTTTTTTCATTGTTACTACTACTTTTTAATGGCATTTTCTAATTTGCTTATAACCTCTATTGCCAGAGAATAGAGTTTATCCATCGTCTCGCTAGGATTACCGGGGGCGTAACGTGCAAACTCACTCTCATTAAGCAACATCTCGAATTCTTTCACAAGAGCCTCGTCGACCCCTTTTCCGGCAAGACAAGTAGCTATATTCTCTTTCGATAACCGGGAAACAGGGATGCTCAGTTTGTCGCTCACATATCCCCATAGTGTCTTCAGTATTTCATCGTAGAATTCATTGCTTTTATTTTCGGAAAGCAGTCTCTTAGCAACCTTCATGCGCTTCACTGCAACCTTATTGGCGCTCTTAGTGCGCATCTTGGCAATATTTGCATTCTCAGCCATTTTTTTGCGATAGGCCACAATGTATGCAATAAACAGCAAAAGAGGAATTAAATAACACAGCCAATAAATGTTAGAAGCAAAGAAATAATCACCTCGTTTACTTATGGTAGTCTCTCCGCCCTTGATGAAACGAACATCCTGTCCAAGCAGTTTCAACTCCTCTTTGCTCACGTAGCTCGCAACCGTCTCATTATCTTTCGCATTGCCTTTAGCCACATTCAAAGTATAGCTCTCGCTCTCCAAAGTTTTATACTCACCGGATTTAACATCAAAATATGAGAATTTAGCCGAAGGAATTGTATAGACACCACCATGGCGGGGAATAACAAGATATTCAATTATCTTATTACCCGAAAGCCCATTTACCTTAACAGAGAAATTATTGTCAACCTTTGGATCGTAAACCTCGAAATCGGCAGGAAACTCCACTTCAGGAGTCTTTATTAATTTCATATTACCAACGCCCGAAACAACCAGACGAAGAGTCACCGCCTCGTTTGCTTTCAGTTCGCTAGTGCTGATACTCGACTTCAGAGAGAACTCACCCACTCCACCTGAAAAATCGGCAGGTTTACCAGCAGGCAGGTTCTTAACATTCAATTTGAGTTTAGGAGTCCTTAGCATCTTTTTCACTTCGACGAACTGTGTTCCTCCATTGAAGAAGTTCTCAAATGGATCCATGCTGGCACTGCGAACACGTTGCTGAACAATACCTTCGAAAGAGACGGAGGGTATTTCAATCTCACCGGTCTGTTGAGGAAATAATAGATACTGGCTCCATGTCAATGCGCGATAATTGCGACCATTATAATGTTCCAATTGCCACTCCTTTTGCTGAGGTAGCTCTATTTCCTGAATATGGAAACCTTTTAAATCGGGCATTTTTCCATTCAAGGAGGTGAGGTTCACAGTTGAATAGACTTTATATGTCAACAAAACAGCCTGTTGTTCGAATACATCTGTTTTATTAAGAGTAGCCGTCATGAACAACTCACTATTGTCAATCTCAGTAGCAGATGTTCCACTCTGCTGCGCGGCCGAAGGTTGTTTGTCTTGCGGAAGAACCTTTATTTTTACCGAGTTTGAAGATATCTGCTCACCATCAACATCGACAGTTACGGCTGGCAGTGTAAACTCACCCTCTTTGTCACTTCTGAGAATATACGTATAGGTTGTCGATGAGGTCATTGTTACCTGACCGTTGTTGTTATGATACCCCGACGATATGGAACGCGTGGGACCCATAAGTATTGTAAAGCCTTCAATAGCCGGGATATGTGGTTCTTTAACCTTACCACGATTAATTTCATAACTCAATCTGAACTGTTGCCCCACCACTACGGCTTTAGGTGCCGATGCCACAAACGATACTTCATCGGCTAAAATCGCAGTAAACGAGACGAGCAATATTGCTATTGTAAAGAGTAATCTTTTCATCATTATATATCGAGAAGATTTTTAATTCAATTAATAGTCTATTACGTAGTTACAACAAAATGACAGTTACCAATCCTTTTCAAGTTTACGGCCACGAACCTGCATCATCTTCTTCACTTTCTCCTGCACATTCTTTTCGTCCTGCATGGCAGCCTGCAACATCTGTTCTGCATTCTCCTTTGACATCTCTTGCTGCTGCTCCTGCTGTTGTTGCTGATTTTGCTGATTTTGCTGCTGTTGTTGCTGTTCCTGTTGCTCTTGATTTTGCTGTTGCTCTTGATTTTGCTGTTGCTGCTCTTGTTGCTGCTGTTCTTGTTGTTCTTGCTCCTTTTCTTGCT
>JAFTTA010000097.1 GCA_017467015.1 Bacteroidaceae bacterium | reverse complement strand
GCCTGTTTTTTCGGCTTTGGGCATCATTTGTGCTTTGATGTAAAGCAATGGCAACAATTTTAGCAGTGTGTTTGTGAACTCTTTGCGAGTGAGTTTGTTGGCGCGTTCTATGTAGGCGCAATACTCTGCTGCTACTGTCACAAACTCTACAGTGTTTCGTGAAAAAACTATATCTTCTTTGTTTGTCATGGTTTTTGTCTGCTCTGCTTTGCTTTGCAAGAGTCGGATGCAAATGTACGAAATATTCTGTAGATAACCAATGAACATTATTCCTCTGTAGTGTTAATGATTGCTTTTTGTGGTATTTAGTGGGTCGATTTTATTTTATAGAGAAGTTTTTAAACTAATTTGCGATAAATAGCGAATATAGTCTTGTGAGGGTAAACCGCACTCCTTTATGGGCTTAGAGATTTAGTCGTCGCAAAGTTCGTGCCAACGAGAGCAGAGAGGAAGTTTACTTATACTCTGCCGAGTGCAGCCGAAGTTTGCATTTGCATTGCAACGCCAATTTCGCGTTGTCGATGTGAAAAAAATAAAGTAACTTTTATTTTTCTCGCTCGTTTATTACTATATTTGCAAAGGAAAGGATTAACGGTGTACAGCGTCGTTGGTGAAAGATGTTTTTGCCAACGTTTTTGTGCTCTTATGTATTGAATATTAAACTATGGGAAAAGCAAAAAATAATAAATCTACGAAAGTTAACGGGCCGGGATTTTTCTCGCGATGGTGGGGAAAACTAACAGGACGTACAGCCTCAATTGTGGTAGGAATCTGTTTTGCCATTTTTCTGATATTTCTGTCATCTTCTTTTGTCTCGTTTATTATGTCCGGTGGTGCCGACAATAGCCAACTCGAGGCTAATTCGGGTGTTAATCTTAATGCTACCGACAATGGTGTTCAGAATTATACCGGTTCGTTAGGTGCGCGAATGGCGATGTTTCTGATGAATGGTTGTTTCGGATGGGCGGCTTTTGCGATGTTACCTTTTCTTGCTGCTCTTGTAGTGAGGCTTTTCGATTGGCGCCGTCCCCAACTCGCAAAGTGGTTCATTGGCTCGGTCTTCGGGTTGGTGTGGGGCTCGCTTTTCTTTAGCTTTGTTTTTGGCGATTTCATGCAGGGCAGTTTTATGTCGCCGGGTGGAACTCATGGCGAGAATGTTTCTGCATGGTTGGTGTCGCAGATTGGTCCGTTGGGGATGGTGTTGTTGCTGCTTGTGACTTTTGTGTTGTTTATGATTTATCTCACACGCGATACAATCAAGTGGATGAAGATGGCTTTCAATTTTGGTGCATCGCAGGTGGGAAAACTAAAACCTGCATCTTCGCAGGACGAAGATAATGATGAAGAAAAGATAGATGATGAAACAACAGATGAGGATGTGGCAGATGAAACGATAGATAAGAAAACTGACGAGAACGATAAGGATGATGAATATTCTGAATGTACTGTAGAGGATGGTGGCTTTACAGTGGAACTTCCTGTGGAATCTGATGCGAAAGAGGGTGGTAGTGTGGAACAGGCTGCAAATGTTGTAACTGAAAATGAGCAACCAGTTGCAACCGAGCAGGAAAATGAGGTAGCTTTCGATGTGGAACAGGCTGTTGTGGAGGAAGATACCGGGGGTAAGATGCTTGCACCGATAAATCCTAAAGATGAACTCTGCTATTATAAAACTCCATCGCTCGACTTGCTCGACAAATATGAGGCGCCTATCCATTCTATAGATATGGAGGAGCAGACTGCAAACAAAAACAAGATTGTGGAGGTACTGAAGAATTTCGATATTGAGATAAGTTCTATAAAAGCTACAGTAGGTCCTACCATCACTCTTTACGAGATAACCCCTGCGCCCGGAGTGCGCATCTCAAAAATTCGCGGTCTCGAGGATGATATTGCGATGTCGCTTTCCGCTCTCTGTATACGTATTATTGCACCTATTCCCGGTAAAGGTACAATAGGTATTGAGGTGCCAAACAGCAATAAGCAGATTGTGCCTATGGTGTCGCTGCTCAATAGCCGTAAGTTCAAAGAGAGCGATATGGCATTGCCCTTAGCATTGGGTAAGACCATTTCAAATGATATATATATGGTCGACCTTGCAAAAATGCCTCACTTGCTTGTAGCCGGTGCTACGGGTATGGGTAAGTCTGTGGGATTGAATGCCATAATCACTTCGTTGCTTTACAAGATGCACCCTGCATATTTGAAATTTGTGATGGTAGACCCTAAAATGGTCGAACTGAGCCTTTACAAAGTACTTGAGAAGCATTTTCTTGCAAAGCTCGAGAGCGAGGATGAATCTATCATAACAGATGTTAATAGGGTGGTGCGCACGCTGAAATCGCTTTGCGTGGAGATGGATAATCGTTATAAGTTATTGCAGGATGCGTGTGTGCGCTCGCTTAAAGAGTATAACGAGAAATATCTTAACCGTCAGTTGCTTCCCACAAAAGGGCATCGTTTCATGCCATATATAGTGGTTATAATCGACGAGTATGGCGACTTGATGATGCAGGCAGGAAAAGAGATAGAACTACCCATCGCACGTATCGCTCAGAAAGCGCGTGCTGTTGGTATTCACATGATTATAGCTACACAACGTCCTACGACAAATATTATTACCGGTACGATTAAGGCCAATTTCCCGGCTCGTATGGCGTTCCGTGTCATTTCGCCTATCGACTCACGCACCATTCTCGAACGCACCGGTGCCAATCAGTTGCAAGGAAGGGGAGATATGCTTTTCCTTGCGGGTAATGACCCCGTGCGTGTGCAGTGTGCGCTTGTCGAAACAAAAGAGGTGGAACGTGTGTGTGAGTATATTGCAAAGCAGCAGGGGTACACTTCGGCCTATTTCTTGCCCGATCCCGATGATGCCGATATTGAGGCTGGTGGCTCTGTGGCACGTGGCGGCGAAATTTCTTCCGACAAATTAGACTCTCTTTTCGCTGATGCAGCGCGTACGGTGGTTCTTCATCAACAAGGTTCGACATCGATGTTGCAACGCAAATATAATATAGGCTTTAACCGTGCAGGTAGAATTATGGACCAGTTGTGTCAGACGGGTATTGTCGGTGAGCAGGATGGCAGTAAACCACGTCAGGTGCTATGTGACGATGAAGCCGAGCTTGAGTTCCGTATTAAATCTTTGTTGTAAATGTATATGATGAGAAACGTTATAAATATATTATTGTTATCGTTGATTGTATCTTTGCCTCTCAGTGTTGCTGCTCAAGGTGGAAATGATGCAGAGAAACTGCTCGATAAAGCTGTCTCGCAGATAAAGTCAGATGGCGGTGTTCAGATGAACTTTTCCATTACAATATATGATGCATCGGGCGACAAACAATTTAAAGGAGATGGTGTTCTGAAGATAGATGGCAAACGATTTGCATTGCTCACTGATGAAATGAAACTATGGTGCGATGGTGTAACGCAGTGGAGCTATATTGCTTCGAATAACGAGATTTATATCTCGGAACCAAATGCCGACGATGCCCGAGCGTTTTCGCCGGTGCATATAATGGAACTGTATAAGAATGGTTTCCGTAGCGAGTTTGACAAAGCGCGTGGCACTGCAAAAGTAAATGCTGTTACTTTGATATCTTCAGCTCGTGGAAATGAAATAAAAAAGGTATCCATTCTGCTCGACAAAATAACAAATCAGCCTACGTTGTTGGTTGTTTATTACGAGAATGGAACGTATGCCGATATTAAAATAGATTCATATAGGAAAGAGTGCAAATTTGCTGCAAAAGAGTTTCGTTGTCGCGAGAAGGATTTTCGCGGTGCGGAAGTGGTGGATATGCGATAATATAATTAAAAATAAACAGTTACTAGGTTATGGAAAGAACTAAATGTTTGATTATAGGTTCGGGACCGGCAGGGTACACAGCAGCCATTTATGCTGCACGTGCCAATCTATCACCGGTAGTTATTGAAGGTCTGCAACCCGGAGGACAACTGACGCAAACAACCGTAGTGGAGAATTTCCCCGGTTTCCCACAAGGAATAACAGGTCCGGAATTGATGGAGAATATGCGTTTGCAGGCTCAGAATGTGGGCGCGGATATACGTTCGGGTGTTGTCTCTGCTGTTGACTTTGATGCCTCTCCATTAGTGGTAACTATTGATGATGGAACTGAAATTTATGCTGATACAGTAATTGTGGCAACAGGAGCAACTGCAAAATATCTTGGTCTTGCCGATGAGGTGAAGTATGCAGGTATGGGTGTCAGTGCATGTGCCACATGCGATGGTTTCTTTTATAGAAAGAAGGTTGTAGCCGTGGTAGGTGGTGGTGACACAGCCTGTGAAGAGGCTAACTATCTTGCTTCTCTTGCAAGTAAAGTCTATCTTATTGTAAGAAAGCCTTTCCTTCGTGCATCAAAGGCTATGCAGGAGAGAACGTTTGCCAATCCTAAAATAGAGGTGCTTTTTGAGCATACTACCGAGGGGCTTTATGGCGAAAATGGTGTAGAGGGTGCCCATCTTGTTAAACGTTTGGGGCAACCCGATGAAACTCATTACGACTTGCCCATTGATGGCTTTTTCTTGGCCATAGGTCACAACCCGAATACCGAGGTGTTCAAGAAATATCTTGCAACAAATGAAACAGGCTATTTTACTCCTCGCGACGAAAGCGGTGTGCGCACACTTGTTCCTGGTGTGTTTGTGGCTGGCGACGTTGCCGATCCACATTACCGTCAGGCAATAACCGCTGCAGCTTCAGGGTGCAAGGCTGCCCTTGAAGCCGAACGTTATCTTGCTGCAAAAGTATAGCTTCGTGCTGCTTCGGAAACAATAAATATGAGGGTCATATCAAAGGTCTCATAATTAGACAATATCTCCCCCTTATTAGAAAGTGAACTGCACCCCAAAAGTTTTTACACAAAACTTTTGGGGTGCAGTTCAAGTGTTCTGGCTGGTGCATTTTTATATATTGCTATACCCCCTCCTTGTGTTTGCGTAAATGCAAATTTATAGAATCGACAATGATGTTACAGATGCTATATTTACATCTTATCGGTGATATTGTTGTCTTATATCATTCGGCTCGATTTTTACTGCCATCATCTTACATGTTTTATTAAAAATGATTATGTTTTTATTTGCATAGTTTAATAGGATTATTTATCTTTGCAAAGATTTAAAAAAACAGATATGACAATGCAGACAGTACATCACCACCATCATCATTCTCTCACTTAATAGTGTAGGGTAAGTGCGGTGTGCCTGTATTTAAGAGATATAGTAAAAGCTTACCTATTATCGGTGAGCTTTTTTTATTTAAGAAATATAAATAAACAATATACAATCATGTTAAGAATTGCAATACAGACTAAAGGACGATTGAACGAGCAGAGTATGGAACTTTTGCGCGACGCAGGTGTGACTATAAAAGAAGAAAAAAGAAAATTCCTCATGCGTGCAGCAGACTTTCCTGTAGAAATACTTTTTCTCAGAGACGATGATATTCCCCAGACTGTGGCAATGGGTGCAGCCGACCTCGGTATTGTAGGTTATAATGAGGTTGCTGAAAAGGGATACGAGGTTGACGTACTTAAAAAACTCGGTTTCGGCGGATGCCGCATCTCGCTTGCTATACCCAAAAATGATAAATACGAAGGATTGGAGTATTTCAATGGCAAACGCATTGCAACTTCATATCCCAAGGTGTTGCAGAAGTTCTTCGACGAGAACAATATTAAAGCAGAAATACATACAATAACCGGTTCTGTGGAGATTTCTCCCGCAGCAGGCCTTGCCGATGCCATCTTTGATATAGTATCTTCCGGTGGAACATTGGTTACAAATGGACTTGTCGAGGTTGAAAAAGTGCTCTTTTCCGAGGCTGTGCTTATTGGTACACCCGGTCTTGATGCAGAGAAAATGGCTGTTGTTGAACAGCTGATGTCACGTTTCGAGTCGGTGCTTACTGGTGCAGGCAAGAAATATTTGTTGCTCAACCTTCCCACCGCTGCACTCGAAGAGGCTATAAAAATATTGCCTGCCATGCGCAGCCCGACAGTTATTCCTTTGGCTCAGTCCGACTGGTGCTCGTTGCAGACTGTTGTCGACCAGAATAGATTGTGGGATGTGATAGAAAAGCTCAAGGCGATAGGTGCAGAGGGTATTCTTGTGCTGAACCTCGAGAAGATTGTATTGTAGGAATTACTTGAGAAGTTTCTGACATTATGAAGAAATATATAAATCCCGCTAAAGAGGAGTGGACATCACTGGTGAAGCGTGTCTCGGTAAATGATGATGTCATTGCCGGACGTGTGGATGCTATCCTTGCAAGGGTGCAGCGTGATGGCGATAGAGCCATCATTGAACTTGCACGCGAAATTGATGGCGTGGAACTGAACGGTATCGAGGTCGTTGATGCCGAATATGCCGAGGCTGCCACATTGGTGTCACAAGAGGTAAAAGATGCTATTGCCAAAGCTGCTGCGAATATTGCAAAATTTCATGCGGCACAGTGCTTTAAACCTATTGAGGTGGAGACAGCTCCCGGCGTAAAATGTGTGCAGCGTTCTGTGGCAATACAGAAGGTAGGTCTTTATGTCCCCGGTGGCACAGCGCCTCTCTTTTCCACAGTGCTTATGCTTGCCATTCCTGCCAAGGTTGCCGGCTGCAAACAGATTGTTCTTTGCACTCCCACAAACAAACAAGGCAAGGTGGCACCTGCTGTACTCTATGCAGCAAAAGTTTGTGGTGTAGACCATGTCTATAAAGTAGGTGGCGCGCAGGCTGTGGGTGCAATGGCTTATGGAACAGAGACCATCCCTGCTGTGGATAAAATATTCGGCCCGGGTAATCGCTACGTTACTAAGGCAAAAGAGAGCGTTACCGACAGAGTGTCTATCGACATGCCTGCCGGCCCTTCCGAGGTGATGGTGATGGCTGACGAAACAGCCGATGTGCGCTTCGTGGCAAGCGATTTGCTTTCGCAAGCGGAGCACGGTGCCGATTCGCAAGCATTGCTTGTTTGTGGCAGTGAGGAAATTGCCGATGCAGTGTGTCGCGAGGTCGATGCACAACTCGATAAGTTGCCACGTAAGGAACTGACGATGAAGGCGCTAGTGGAGAGCCGCATCGTTGTTCTTCCCATGCTTGAACAGCAGATTGAATTTGCCAATATGTATGCATCGGAGCATCTTATCATCTCTATGAAAGAACCATGGAAAGTGGCAGAGCAGATAACTGCTGCCGGCAGTGTATTCATAGGCAACTATTCGCCCGAGAGTGCCGGTGACTATGCGTCGGGTACCAACCACACTCTGCCCACATCGGGTTGGGCACGTTCGTGCAGTGGAGTGAATATTGACAGCTTTACCAGAAAAATAACATATCAGGAACTCACAGCCGAAGGTATGGCATTGCTTGGTCCTACCATCGTAGCAATGGCTGAGGCAGAGGGGCTTGATGCACATGCAAACGCTGCACGTCTGCGTATGGGGCAGGAAATTTGAAAGACTTCTATAAAGAACGTAGAAAATGGAATTGAACGATGTGTTGCGCCTTGTGCGTAAAAATATACAGAATCTTGCTCCCTATTCAACAGCAAGGGACGAGTACAAAGGGGCGTTGGGCGTTTTTCTCGATGCTAACGAGAACCCTTTTGAAAATAGATATAACCGTTATCCCGATCCACGTCAGCTTGAACTGAAAGGGATAATCTCGGGCTTAAAAGGTGTGCCTGTGGAAAATATGTTCCTTGGCAACGGTAGCGACGAGGCAATAGACCTCTGCTACCGTGTATTCTGTACCCCCGGCAAAGATAATGCCGTTGCCATTGCACCAAGCTATGGAATGTATCGCGTGGCAGCCGACATCAACGATGTAGAGTTTCGCGAGGTGCAGCTCGGTGCCGACTATTCGCTGCCTGTGAAAGAACTCTTGCAGGCGTGCGACGAAAATACCAAACTTATGTTCATATGCTCGCCCAACAACCCCACAGGAAACAGTTTCCCTGTGGATGAAATGGTGGGGCTTATTAACAGCTTCAATGGTGTTGTGGTGGTAGACGAAGCATACATTGACTTTGCTGCGCAGCCCAGCCTTTTGACTTTGCTGCAAGAACACAAAAATCTCATAGTGCTGCAAACGCTTTCAAAAGCCTATGGTCTTGCCGGACTAAGATTAGGCTTGGCTTTTGCCGATGCGGAAATTATGAGTATCTTTGCAAAGGTTAAATATCCATATAACATCAACTTGGCAGGCATGGAACGTGCAAAGGAGCTTCTTGCCCGCGATGTGGAAGCCGAAATAGAATTGCTGAAAAACGAGCGCCTACGTGTCTCCGAGGCTCTTGAAGGCTTCGCATGTGTACAGAAAGTATATCCTTCGGATGCAAACTTCCTGCTTGTGATGGTTAATGATGCCCGTGGACTCTATGAGGCGTTGATAAACAAACAGGTGATTGTTCGCGACCGCTCTCGTGTGAAAGGTTGCGAGGGTACACTTAGAATTACCATTGGCAAACCCGAAGAGAATGACAAAATGCTTGCCGTTGTGAAAGAATGGAAATAAGAATTATGAAAAAGGCACTTTTTATAGATCGTGACGGAACAATTATAGTTGAACCGCCCGTAACAGAGCAGGTTGATACGCTTGAACAACTTGAGTTTCTGCCTGCTGCAATTGGATCGCTTGCCAGCATTGCCGAACTTGATTACGAACTTGTGATTGCAAGCAATCAGGATGGCCTTGGCACTGAAAGCTATCCCGAGGAGCGTTTCTACACAATACATAACAAAATGCTCGACACTCTGAAAGGCGAAGGGGTTATTTTTGATGATCAGCTTATCGACCCTTCGTTTGCATCGGAGAACTCGCCCAATAGAAAACCCGGTACAGGAATGTTTGGTAAATATATGAGTGGCGAGTACGACCTTGCAGCGTCGTATGTCATTGGTGACCGTCTCACAGATGTGCAGTTAGCTTGCAATCTTGGTGCAAAAGCCATACTCATTACAGACGATGTGGAGCGCATAAAATTGTTGAGTGAATCGCCTTACTCCGAATCATGTGTGCTTGTGACAAATAGTTGGCGCGAAATTTCGGAATTCTTGCGAACCACGGAGCGTACTGCCGCTGTTACGCGTAAAACAAAAGAGACAAATATAGAGGTAAGCATCGACCTCGACGGCAAAGGCTCGTCGAGCATTGACACAGGTCTGAAGTTCCTTGACCACATGATTGACCAGATTGTTCATCATGCCGGTGTGTCGCTTCAGGTGAAGGCTTTGGGCGATTTACATGTAGATGAACATCACACGATGGAAGATGTTGCCATTGTTCTTGGCGAAGCCATCATAAAGGCTCTCGGAAACAAACGCGGCATCGGTCGTTATGGATTTGTGCTTCCTATGGACGAGTGCGAGGCTTTGGTGCTCATTGATTTTGGTGGTCGCATCGACTTCGAGTGGAATGTGGAGTTTACCAAAGACTATGTGGGTGATGTGCCCACTGAGATGTTTAAACATTTCTTTAAATCGTTGGGAGCAGCTATGAGTTGCAATCTGCATATAGCGGCAAAGGGTGAGAACAACCACCATCTTGCCGAGGGTATATTTAAAGGTTTTGCGCGTGCATTGCGTATGGCTGTGAAACGCGAAGTGTTTAGTTACGAGTTACCAAGCAGTAAAGGTGTTTTATGATAGCTATTGTAGACTACGATACAGGAAACCTGTGCTCGGTGTGTCACGCTTTGCGTCGATTGGGAGTGCAATATGTTGTTACTGACAATGCGGAAATAATTAAAGCAGCCGAAAAAGTGCTTTTGCCCGGGGTGGGAGAGGCCTCCTCAGCTATGCAGAAATTGCGTGAACGTGGGCTTTGCGATGTGATAAAGAATCTTTCTCAGCCGGTGTTGGGAATATGTATAGGAATGCAGCTTATGTGTCGTCACAGTGATGAGGGTAATGCCGAATGTTTGGGCATTTTCGACACCGAGGTGAAACATTTTGTAGCTGATAAGGCTGCCGGGGTGAAAGTCCCGCATATGGGTTGGAATGGTATAAGCAACCTGAAGACACCGTTGCTTGAAGGGTTGAGAGAGGGTGAATTCCTCTATTTCGTACATTCGTTTGCACCGCAGATGTGTGACGAGGCTATTGCTGTCTCCGAGAATGGTGTGCAGTTTGCGGCTGCACTGAACAAAGATAATTTTTATGGAACTCAGTTCCACCCCGAGAAGAGCGGAACGATAGGTGAAATAATACTTAGAAATTTTGTGGAGAAGTGTTGAATGTGCTCCACGTATAAATATATTTAACAGAAACAATGGAACTTATACCTGCTATTGATTTGATTGATGGTCGTTGTGTGCGTTTGACACAGGGCGACTACAATGAAAAGAAGGTTTACGAACAGGACCCACTTGATATGGCAAAGGCTTATGCCGATTGTGGTATACGTCGTCTGCATGTGGTGGATCTTGATGGTGCAAAGGCAAAAGCTCCATGCAACCTTAAGGTGCTTGAAAGGCTTGCTGCGCACACCTCGCTCGACATTGAGTGGGGAGGTGGAATAAAAACCACCGATTCGATAAAGGATGTTCTCAGTGCCGGAGCCAATCGTGCCATCTGTGGCAGTGTGGCTGTCGACAATAGAGAGCTTTTCAAAGAGTGGATTGCAATGTATGGTGCAGGACATGTCATTCTTGGTGCAGACATTCGCGATGGAATGGTAGCAACACACGGTTGGTTGAAGAATTCGGGCGTGGCAATAGAGGAGCTTATCGAAGATTTTCTCCCTGCAGGTCTCAGTCAGGTTATTTGCACCGATATTAGCAAAGATGGTATGTTGCAAGGTCCCAATTTCGACCTATATGTTGCTTTGCAACAAAAATATCCGCAGGTCGATTTTACTCTCAGTGGCGGTATTTCTTCTATGGACGATATTGCCAAAGCTAAAAGTTTAAATTTGCATAGTGTAATAATTGGTAAGGCTATTTATGAAGGCCGAATAACTTTAAATAATTTAAAAGAATGGTTGCAAAACGAATAATACCGTGCCTCGACGTTAAAGACGGTCGCACAGTGAAAGGAGTGAATTTCGTAGGTTTAAAAGATGTAGGTGATGCTGTGGAACTTGGCAGCCGTTATGCTCTTGAGGGTGCTGATGAACTTGTCTATCTCGACATAAGTGCTACATGCGAAGGTCGTAAAACTTTTACATCTTTGGTGGAGCGCATTGCGCAGAACATCAATATTCCTTTTACCGTTGGTGGTGGTATATCAACATTGGACGATGCAGCTCGTCTGCTTGATGCAGGTGCCGACAAGATATCAATAAACAGCGCTGCTGTGAGCAATCCCGATATCATTGATCAGATTGCAGCGAAATATGGAAGTCAGTTTTTGGTGCTTGCTATTGATGCCAAACAGGTTGATGGCATTTGGCGTATAACCACACATGGCGGAAGCAAATTGGTCGATAAGGAACTTATATCATGGGCTTATGAAGGACAGGAACGTGGTGCCGGTGAGATACTTTTCACTTCTATGGACCACGATGGTACAAAGAATGGCTATCCTTGTGAGACTTACGCTCAGCTATCAGATAAGCTCTCTATTCCTATCAT
>JAFTTA010000096.1 GCA_017467015.1 Bacteroidaceae bacterium | reverse complement strand
TTGGTCGGTATCTACCGATAATAAGACATATTACACCTTGCCTGCTGATACTAACCGCGTGCTGAAAGTTCGTGTTTTTGGTGAAAATTATTACCGCGTGAGATGGACTGATGCAAACAAGAAGTCTTATTATGCTGATACAGTTAAAATTGTAACTCCCTCTGTTGCTTTCGCGTTGAATAATTATCCTATTACCGCCGGTCAAGGTTATGTGGAGGAAAATGGAACATCCGGTAGTGGTATCTCCATCCCTTCTGAGGATAAGGTAGCCGGCAACGATAACAAACTTGCGGTGACAAAGAAACTTACAAACTGGACAAATTCAAAGGCTCATGCGGTTTACTACTTCAATACACCCGCAGGTGTTGCTGATTTAAAAATGAATATAACTGCTCGTAAGAACGCAACACTGCGTTTCCGTCTGCGAGTGTTTGACACAGATACCCCCGATTCGTTGGTTGCCGAGAAAATTATCAGTTTCTGCGGCACCGGTGTAGCACAGACAATACCTATGCTTACTTGTAAATTCGGTAAGCCCGGTTACAATAAATACGATTTGGAGTGTTTGTGGGGTTGCGCCAGCATCACCAGTATAAATAAATGGCAGTTCGACCTCGAAGAGAATGCAGAGCCTTATTCCCCCACAATTCTCATGGCTCCTTCAATTCACATTTGGGGTTGGTCGAGCACAAATCCCAAGTGTCCCACAGGTCAAGCATTCGACTGGGCTTATGAGGAGGTCATGATACCTCGCAGTGACAGTCTTGCCGATGCAACATACGTAATGTCCCTTGGCGTGCTTGCCGGATATATGGGTATACAGGTTGGTAATCATGGTAGAAATCGCACCGTACTCTTCTCTCAATGGGACTCAGGTGACACTGATATCGACCCCAATCTTCCTGACCATCTGCGTTCGACTGCTGTTGATACCGGCGACAGTGTGGTTGCCAAACGCTTCGGTGCAGAGGGTACAGGTATTCAGTCGTTCCGTACCGACGGTGCATTCTGGGATTTTGAAAAGTATGTGCAGTTCATCACTCACTGTCGCAACGAACTTGCAACATACGAGGTGAAAGAGGGTGACAGCATTATCACAAAACAGCAGCGCAACATGATTGTTTCGGCATGGTGGAATGCTCAGGATGAAAAGGGCTGGCAATATATCTCCACACTGCGCGTGGCAAACAGGGATTCATACATCGATTCATGGTACTCATTTGTTGAGAACTACTCAAACCATAACGGACAAGTGAAACGTCACGGATATTTCCGCAACGGTTATGTGAAAGAGAGAAGCGGTTCGAAAAAATGGTATCACATGAACAAAATCAGTTTCGGACACAATAACGGAGGTACCCACATGGGTGCACGAAATGATATTTGGCAAGATGTTGACCCCAATGACAAGTATGCATTTAAGATGTCGACCGGTGGTTTTGCCAATAAAGCTCACCTTGGTAGGCAGTCGGTTACTTTGCGTTCAAAGAATACTCCGGTCGATACAATTGATATAGCTTCATTGCTTGCTCGTGAAGAATTGGCACTTGCCCGCGAACAGGTCCGTCTCGACTCAATGAAGGTTATCAATGAGTCTATGTACGACAGATCTAAATGGAAACTGATTAGTTTCTCAAGTGAAGAAACAACCGGTGAAAGGACCAACGGACGTGCCGCGCAGATTTTGGACGGTGACAAAAATACATATTGGCATTCTCGTTGGCAGTCATCTGTTGCGCAATTGCCCCCTACTTTCGTTATTGATATGAGTGAGCCGGTAGACATCAATGCTTTCTACTTTGCAATGAGCGGTGGTGTTGAGCGTTTCCAGAAAGAGATACTCATTGAGGGTAGCCTCGACAACGAACAGTGGTTCGACGTTTACGAGAACAACAATTGTCCCACTCCAAAATATGGTTATGATACAGGTGAATATGTTCTGAGAATGGACTCTACAGCAAATGCCCGTTATTTGCGTTTGACCATTAAGAGTGTTTATACAGGTGTTGTATATGCACGTATCAATGAGTTCGGAGTTCTTAACCTGCCTGTTCCCACATCTATAGACGACAATATTGTAGCTGATGAAGGCGATGCACGCATCTACACTGTTGGTAACTGTATATATATCGATGCGCCCAAGACAATGGAGTATGCAAACATCGATGTATATTCTATAGAAGGAAAGAAACTCCTTGCGCACAAAGTTGACGATGTGAAGGAGGGCGATGTTATCAGCATCCATTCATTCAGTCTTGTACCCGGCATATATGCTGTACGTGTAGAATCTGCAGAAGGGAATATCTACACATCAAAAGTGGTAATTAAGTAATACATTTCAGAAATATGATGCAAAATCCCTCCTATACTCACACATAAGAATAGGAGGGATTTAAGTAATAAAACAATCTAATATGAGAAACTATATCATAACATTATTGGCTCTCATAATGATGTCGTGCAACGCTACGGACAGGGCAAAAAAACTTGATAAATGGATTTCGGGTGGCGTTACTGCCACCGGGCAAAGCGAGATATCTGTTTGCAAGGGCGAGTCTTTCACCGCAGAAGGTGAGTATAAAAACTTTACTCTTTGCGGCGAAGCCTATACAACAAAAGAATCCGAAGCTTCACTAATGTTTCATACCGATGGCAATTGTGGCTACGAGGTGCTTTTCCACAATGGTGCCATTGATGGCACACGCAAGAGCGGAAGCCTTGCGGCTGTTCGTAATCTTTACCGTTCATTGGTGGCGGACAGTTGCTGGTTCAATTTTGAAATATCTGTTCGCGGAAAAAATATATCTGTTGCTATAAACGGAATGGAGGTTGTATGTTACACAGAACCTGCAAACCCCTATCGCACCGAAGAGTATAAGTCGTGCTTGCTCGGATCGGGTAATATAATGCTGAAGGGCAAGGAGGGTTGTACGAAGTTCCGCAACATTTATATAACAGCTTTAGACGATGATGCCCGCAACGAGAATGACACACTGCCTGCTGTAGATGAACAAAATGATGCCATCATACGTCTGCAACAGCAGAATTTTCCTGTCATAGACTATCATGTTCATCTCAAAGGAGGTCTCACCAAAGAACAGGCTCATGCCATGTCCATGAATTATGGCATAAACTACGGTGTTGCACCCAATGCTGGTGAGGGTGGTGTAGGTCGTATGCTTGCTGACGACAAAGAGGTCTATGAATATTACGACGAGGTAAAGCTATTGCCTTTTTTCTGTGGAGTTCAGGGCGAAGGCCGTAAATGGACACGAACTTTCTCACAAGAAGCTCTTTCCATCTTTGACTATCTCTTTACGGATGCAATGACCATCATTGATCATAAAAATCGCAATTCGCGCATATATCGCGCCGAGGAGGTTCACTACGATGGCATTACGAAAGAGAAGTATATGGACAGAATAGTGGAGCAGACGGTGAAAATACTTACAAACGAGCCTGCCGACTTTTTTGCCAATCCTACATATATCCCAGAGGATATGAATATGGATTATGAAAAATATTGGACAGACGAGAGGATTAATAAGGTTCTTGATGTGATGCAGCGCTATAATATTGCACTGGAGATTAATCCGCGATATAAAATCCCGAGTTTTAAGATAATAGGCATGGCGAAGGAGCGCGGTCTGAAATTTGTTTTCGGTACAAACAATGTAGATGCTGATTTCGGTAAACTTGAATATTGTATTGAGGCTATTGAGAAGTGCGGAATTACAGCCGATGATATATGGTTCCCATCGATGAGCGTAAGACGTTCACGTACTGTTATATTGGAGTGATGCTAATAATATTAGAGTGCTAATTACACGCGAAGCGGCTCATTAACGAGCCGCTTCGCGTGTAATTATAATAAGGTTGGTCATTGCCTGTTCGTCGCCCATCAAAGCCGCTGTGCTGAAAGCTTTTTTTGCTGCATTTCTGCGATGTTCGCGATAGTCTATCACACCCATAAGGTTTAGGGCGCGTGCATCGTCGGCATACATTGCAAGTTTGTTGCGCAGACTATCGTAGTCGGGGTTTTCGTTTGTCATCAGTTCATCTACAACTTTGTTCAGTTCCGGTGCGATGCTGTCGGGTTTGTTGCGGTAATAGATGCGTGCGCAGCAGGCTTGGCGTTGAGCATCCAATGTCCCGTTTTTTCTCAGCATGTTAAGAACTTCTCCACCAAGAAAACCACTGAGCAGTGTTTCGCGTCGTGCCGGTGTTGTCTCAGCACGCAGAATTGTTACCATGGAGTCACCCGATGCAATGTCGCTGTTACCCACCGATTCATATATCAGTTCCCAGTTTCTTCCTCCGTCAATTATCTCAAATACCGAATCCGGTAAGTTGCAATGGTATTTCAGTTTATCACGCAACGAAACGGCACGCCGTGTGCCCAACTCTCTGTTGCCTTTTTCGCTCTTCTCTGGTGATGAATAGCCTACGAGCTGCACCACCTCAATCTGTGCCAGCGAGTCGGCAACCATTGAACCTATAAGGTCTGCAAGGTTGTTTATTATGTTGCTGTTTTGCATGTAATTGTTCTCCAATATATGTCCGGCAGGGCGATAATTGACGGAATACTCGCTCTCTGAGTATGGCGGTATGTTATTGGCTTCAAGAGGCTGATAGAGCATCATGGGATATATGCACCTATGACGATATGCCATGCGGTCGGCATTGCTCTCTGTGTCGCTCACTCTGTGGCAACTCAGTGGTGATGTCTTGGGCAGTATTATAAACATAGAGTCCGTTTCGGTGGTAGTGCCCTGTTTGCTTTCTATGGTGCAGGTGGTTATGGCTACAAGAGTGTCGTTTATAACATTCTCGGGTATAGCCATTTTGTAGCGCTGCATGCCTGTTCGTGAAGGGGTTACAGATTGCCTGCTATTGCCAGCCCCTTTGGCAAATTTTTTTCCTTGGAATATGCGTGGCGCATCGCTTACGCATGTGTCGGGGCAATAGATGCTGCTTGTGAGTGTCAGTTGTTCGTTGGCCGGAATATCATCGACATAGTAACTCATGGTTATATACCAGCAGCTGTCTTTGTGTATGGCGGTGTAGCCATCTGGAGTAATCACACGCGCGCTTGCAGGGTAAGTGAGAATCAGCGCAAGCAGTGTGAAAAGAGTTATTTTTCGTTTCATATCAAGGTTGTTTTTGTTCCTTGAATATTAACGGAAAACCGCCTGTGTTGTTCTTCGTATGTGATGTTCTTTGACTTTATTAACTCTGTAGCATAAGTGTTGGTAGTTGTTCCAGCGACTCTATTATGGCTGTAGGTTCATAGCCGGGTATTATGCTCTCCTCTTCCCAACATACTTTTTTCAACCACACAGTTTTGCAGCCGATGGAGAGGGCGGGGTAAATATCTTTTTTGTATGAGTCGCCAATGACTACCACCTCTTCGGGTGGTAATTGCATGGCTTCCACGCCTAAAGAAAAAATTCGTGGGTCTGGTTTGCGTATCCCTACTATCGACGATTCCACAATGGTGCCGAATATGTTGTCGAGGGCAAATTCCTTGAGCACAACAGGCATGTTGCCATAGAAATTTGTGACAAGCACAGCCCGACGTTTTTCGCATACTGCTTTTACAATTTCGCAATTTTTTGCTATTGTTTCTTTGGCTTTAGAGTAGCATCTTTCTACTATTTGCTGTTGCAACGTGTCGGTGAGTGTGTCGTGTGCGGTGTTGGCTTTCAAATAGTCGAACTGTATAGCTGTTTTTTTTTCCAGCAAACGGTGGAAAGTGTCTGTCGGTTCTATTATGCGCTGCTTGCCAAGAGTGCGTTCGCCATGCACGTATGCTTCGCGATAAAGTTCGTGGCTTATCTTTGCACCTGCTTGCCGATATTGTTCCCAAATAAGCTCTCCCCAATGTATCCCATTGGTGTCTATGGTGCCTCCATAGTCGAAAATTATGCCTTTAACAGAATTCATAGCCATTTTCTATTTGTATAGTCAGTTCCTTACACAGTTTCTCGTGCTTGCTTCTCATGTACAAGAATATAACGCCCAAAATAATTATTTCAAACAAAATGTACATCCACAACTCTCCTGTGAGCATTGTGAACCATAGAAATATGGCGCGGCTGTTGAATGTTATGGCGTTGGTATATTTCATCAGTGGCAGGCTGCCTTTACGGAATTTTTCGCGCAGTTCGGATGGTATGCTGTCCGGATATTTTTTATTTACTGCCTTTATGAATTTTTGGAACATGGGCGACATGCGTTCTTGGTTGGCTGTGTAGCCGACGTAGGCAAAAAGGAATATTTTCCAGAAAAAATTTCCTTTCCATGGGGTCTCGTCATATAATTTACGTTGTGTATCGGAGTTGTGAAACTCGTTGCCGTTCTCCTCTTTTATAAAATAGAGATGTATGTTGCGGTAGTAGTCGGCAAGTTGGCATTGTGAGCCATGTATCCAGAAACCCGAGAAAGAGCAGAGTATCCATATTGTTACACCCCATTGGTATTCGGGTGCAAAAGGGATTGGTTGGAATGTCTCGCGGACCGCTATGGCAAGATATATGAAGAAGAACCATACGTCACCGGCAAAACCGTCAAGTATTCTTCCCCAACGTGTCTTTTGTCCTGTGAGGCGGGCAAGCTGTCCGTCTGTGCTGTCGTATAGGTTTGCCCATAGCAACAGGAATATACCTAAAATGTTCCATCGCAGTTCGGTAGATATAAAGCAAATGCCGGCTGCAATACCTAAAAATATTGATACGATGGTGATGAGGTTGGGGTGTATGCCATGGTTGCGGAAGAACAGCGCGCAACGATAACCGTAGGGGCGATATATCCATAAATCAATGAATTCCTCGGTGTCGTATGATCTTATTGTTGATTTATATGCTTTCAGGTCTG
>JAFTTA010000095.1 GCA_017467015.1 Bacteroidaceae bacterium | reverse complement strand
TCAGCGAGATGGATGAGACAAAAATTCTGACCATCCATGGCGAGGTAGCTTTCCCCGGCAAATATCGTTATGCCGAAAACACAACAATTGAGGACCTCATTCTGCTTGCCGGTGGTCTGAAGGATAAAGCCTCAACAGCCAAGGTCGATGTGGCCCGTCGCACTCGCAACTCCGATGCATTGACCTCAGGAGATACAATTGCACAGATTTTCACATTCTCAATAGATAAAGGTTTGGTTGTTTCGGATGGTAGCAAATTTACCCTACAACCATACGATGCTGTTTATATCCGCCGTTCACCTATGTACTATGAGCAGCAGAATGTGGAAGTGGTCGGCGAGGTCTCTTTCGCCGGAACGTATGTTCTCGACCGTAAAGAGTTGCGTTTGAGCGACATTATAAAGAATGCCGGTGGAATTACAAACAAAGCTTATACGAAAGGTGCGCGTTTGGAACGAAAAATGACCCATGAACAGCGTCAAAGAACACTTGAGGCTCTGAAGACTGTGCAAAAGCAGATGGACTCTTTGGATATAAGCGAAATAGATATAAAACCTGTGATGCAGGTGGGTATCGAGCTTGACAAAGCATTGGAGAATCCCGGTAGCGATGCAGATATTGTTCTCGAAGATGGTGACCGTCTTATCATCCCTCAGTTGACTAACACCGTGAAAGTGGATGGAAATGTAATGTTCCCCAATGCTGTGGCATACAAAGAGGGCGCCACACTGAAACATTATATTGAGCAGGCGGGAGGTTATGGTATGAATGCCAAAAAATCTAAAGCCATTGTTGTGTATATGAATGGTACGGTTGCACGTGCCAAGAAGAATAGTAAGGACCTTATTCAGCCGGGTTGCCAGATTATTGTGCCTACAAAATTGGCCCGTAAAGGTATGAGTACTACTGAGATTTTGAGTTTGTCGTCAACATCGGCATCTTTGGCAACTGTTGTGCTTGCACTTATCAATCTGTTAAACTA
This sequence comes from Bacteroidaceae bacterium, assembly GCA_017467015.1. GTDB lineage: Bacteria > Bacteroidota > Bacteroidia > Bacteroidales > Bacteroidaceae > HGM04593. The sequence goes on along the minus strand of JAFTTA010000095.1, from coordinate 956 downwards.
AAAACAGAGAACATTTGAAATAGATTAATCACTATGGATATTAATATAGACAAAAGAATAGACGATATAGTGCCTCTGTTGCGTAGAGTATGGAGTGATCGTCGTCGTTTAATTCGCAACTGCGTCATTGCTGGTGTAGTGGGTGTAATAGTGGCTTTCAGCATACCTCGCGAATATGACAGTACCGTCGTTTTGGCACCCGAAGCATCAAAAAGCAGTGCGCTTTCCGGGCTTAGCTCTCTAGCATCGTTTGCCGGGGTTAATATGAGTAACATGGCATCTGACGATGCTCTTTATCCTGAATTGTATCCGCAAATTGTAGGCTCCACGACTTTCCTTTCCGACCTATATGAAATGAAGGTAAATTCGGCTGACGGGGAGATAAACACCTCTCTCTATGATTATATATTGAATAAACAGAGTGTGCCATGGTGGGAATATATTCTTTTAGTTCCTGTGAAAATAAAGAAAATGTTATTTCCCAAAGAGGATGGTGCTCCAAGTCTTCCCGAAAATGTTACATATTGCACTTATTCCGAGCAACAGTTCAGTGTAATAAACAAGCTGCGTAAGACTGTATGGACATCTGTGGATGTGGGTAATAATGTGATAACAATTTCTGTGGTAATGCAAGACCCTAAGATTGCTGCTCAGGTTGCCGATAGGGTGGCATCGTTGTTGCAGGAGTATGTAACTAAATATCGCACAAACAAAGCTCAGCAAGATTATCTATATTGTGAGAAATTGTTCAAGGAGGCGGAAACTGAATATCATAAAAAGCAGCAAGAGTATGCAAAATATATGGACCGTCACATGCTTGGTACTTTGAGAATGCAATATAAAGCCGAGGAGGAGCGTTTGATGAACGAAGCACAGTTGGCTTTTAATGTCTATAATCAGACTGCGCAGCAGAAAGAGCTTTCAAAAGCAAAAGTGCAGGAACGTACACCGGTATA
>JAFTTA010000094.1 GCA_017467015.1 Bacteroidaceae bacterium | reverse complement strand
GAAAAATCACTTGTTATATCATGAACAGAAATATTGCTGCCAATAGGACAGATAGCCTGACTACCCTGAGTAAAACGGAAGCGATAGCCATCAATTGTTATAAGAGCTTCACCACTTTGACACCAGAAGAAAGTGGTAAACTGCAATGTATATGTGTGTTGAACAAACTGTTGCAACGACGATGTTATTGTCGAGAATCCCTGTCTGGACAATTTTTCAAAATAGCGATTATTCATCTTATCGTATTTTATATTAAAACCATGCCTGTGTATATATTATCCAAATCACAGACCATATATAACGGTGAAAGGAAAACTTAATATCCATTCTGTTGTTTACGGAGTTTTCTTCTCTCGCGTTTCCTTTTTATAATATCCTTAAAGCGCCTTACACCATATAGTGAACCATAAATCAAGTATGTACCACCCCAAAAGATAATGGCACAGCACAACATTGTCAATACAGCCAACTGACTTTCTGCATGTAGTGCATATTTGCCAACATTACTAATATAAATAATGTAAATAATATAAAAAGTTATGCCGGTTAATAGATTAAGTGCAGTCAGCAACACTGCCACAACCTTACCGATATACTTGCCGGTCATAGGGTATACAGAGAAGTATTGCAACCCGGATTTCTTATCGAAGCGCATAAAATAGAGTATCCACGGCAACAACAGCAATGCATAGGTTGTACACAGCGCAGTAATTATTATTGTATTTATGTTAAGTATATTGAACTCTGTAGAAACCAGAGTTCTGTTATTGACATCGACAGAGTGTGTTGCTTCGAAGAAGAAACCTACGACAAGCAAGGAGACAAACAACAGATGAGTCGTTGTCAGACCTACGAATTTAATTATGTTCTTAACCTTCATAGCTCGGTGGTCTTACGTTTGTTTATATAACTTGCCATCGGCGCCCCGCAGACACAAATATTCTGCTGAGATCTCTTGAAAGAAGGACTAAGAGTGTGGAGCTGGAGGGAGTCGAACCCTCGTCCAAACGAGGAAACAATATGCTTTCTACAGGCTTAGCATTCGGTTGGGTTTTCGTGCACAAGCAAGACCGACGCCGCCCACTTGCACCTTATCCTCTAAAAATTTCACCGTAACGACGAGGCGCGTCACGATTAGTCCCGAGTTTGCTGCACCACCATATCGGATTGCTTCGGAACAACTGCGTCCGGGTGATGTCTCGTTCCAACACCTGGTGTCGGAAGAACGCTAATCGACTATACTTCGATTAAGCAGCGAGAGCATAATTATTTTCGCCAGATAATTTTTGTCCGCCGAGATTATAGTGCCGACTGACGACGCACTGCATGCTTACATACCTTTTCTGCCCGCTGTCAAAACCAAACAGCCCCAAAAATGTAGTCCTCCAATTACGAGGACTACAAAGTTGGCAAATATTGTTCAAAAATGCAAACTTTTTAAGATTATTTTGCTTACACCTCTTATTTAATTACTTTATCGCGCATAATTTACTGCACGCGTTTCGCGAATAACAGTAATTTTCACCTGTCCGGGATAAGTCATCTCATCCTGAATTTTCCTGGCAATCCCACCTGAGAGAAGTTCTGTTTGCTTGTCGTCAATCTTGTCGGCGCCAACAATCACGCGAAGCTCGCGACCGGCCTGTATGGCATAAGTTTTTGTGACACCGGGATAAGACATTGCAAGTTGCTCAAGATCGCGCAGACGTTTGATATAAGCCTCAACTATCTCGCGACGTGCACCGGGACGTGCACCTGAAATGGCATCACATACTTGAACAATGGGAGCAATGAGGCTGTTCATTTCTACCTCGTCGTGGTGGGCTCCGATGGCATTACAAATATCGGGTTTCTCCTTATACTTCTCTGCAATCTTCATACCATATTCTGCGTGTGGCAGTTCCGTCTCTTCGTCGGGCACCTTACCAATATCATGCAAAAGTCCGGCACGTTTGGCTTTTTTGGGATTAAGACCAAGCTCGGCAGCCATCACTGCACAAAGGTTTGCAGTCTCACGTGCATGCTGCAAGAGGTTTTGTCCGTAAGATGAACGGTATTTCATTTTACCAATGATGCGTATAAGTTCGGGATGCAAGCCATGGATACCAAGGTCGATGGTAGTACGTTTACCAGTCTCAATGATTTCTTCTTCTATCTGTTTTTTAACCTTTGCAACAACCTCTTCTATGCGTGCCGGATGGATGCGTCCATCAGCCACAAGCTGATGCAAAGCCAAACGTGCTATCTCGCGACGAACAGGGTCGAAAGCACTGAGAACAATGGCTTCGGGTGTATCATCTACAACTATTTCTACACCTGTTGCAGCCTCCAAAGCACGGATATTGCGTCCCTCACGGCCTATGATACGGCCTTTCATCTCGTCATTATCAATGTGGAAAACAGTCACCGAATTTTCAATAGCAGTCTCTGTTGCAACACGCTGAATTGTCTGTATGACAATTTTCTTAGCCTCCTTAGTGGCTGTCATCTTTGCATCATCCATAATATCGTTTATGTATGACGCTGCCTGAGTTTTTGCCTCTTCCTTCAATGACTCAACAAGTGTATTACGTGCCTCCTCGGCCGACAATCCGCTGATTGTTTCAAGTTTCTCGAGTTCCTGCGCATGGAGTTTATCAAGTTCCTCTTTT
>JAFTTA010000093.1 GCA_017467015.1 Bacteroidaceae bacterium | reverse complement strand
AAGACATTGGCATCATACGCAGACTGCTACATCAACGACGCATTCGGTACAGCACACCGCCGTCACGCTTCAACAGCTGTTGTAGCCGACTCCTTCGACGCAGACAACAAGATGCTCGGTTACCTCATGGAGAAAGAGGTTCAGGCAGTTGATAATATCCTCAAAGACATCAAACGCCCCTTCACAGCCATTATGGGTGGTTCAAAGGTATCTACAAAAATCGGTATCATCGAGAACCTCATGGACAAAGTGGACAACCTTATCCTTTGCGGTGGTATGACATACACATTTGCTAAAGCACAGGGCGGTCAGATTGGTAACTCAATCGTTGAGGATGACAAACTCGACCTTGCACTCAACATCATGGAACAGGCTAAAGCCAAAGGCGTAAACCTCGTACTCGGTACAGACTGTGTAGCAGCCGATGCATTCTCTAACGATGCCAACACACAGGTTGTTCCCGCAGGTGCAATCCCCGAAGGTTGGGAAGGTCTCGATGCAGGTCCCGCAACCCAGAAATCATTCGCAGAAGCCATCGAAGGCGCTAAGACAATTCTGTGGAACGGTCCCGCCGGTGTATTCGAGTTCGACAACTTCACAGCCGGTTCACGCGCTATTGCCGAGGCTATCGCAAAGGCAACAAGCGAAGGCGCATTCTCACTCATCGGTGGTGGCGACTCTGTAGCATGTATCAACAAATTCGGTATGGCAGACCAGGTATCATACAGCTCAACAGGTGGTGGTGCACTTCTCGAAGCTATCGAAGGCAAGGTACTCCCCGGAGTAGCAGCTATCAAAGGCGAATAATAAAAAACCATTGATAAGCCATAAACAGCGCGGATATCCGCGCTGTTTATGTATAACAACAATCAGTCACGTCTTATGGAAGAAAAACGTATACACGAAATAAACAGAAAAGTAAACCTACTACTTAGCGAGAAACGCCTAAAGCCGGCCATAGACCTTATGGAGGAAGAGATGGACACGCTGAGCAGCTGGGAACTGCGTACACGCTTCCAAGAGATACAGACTGCATATAAATATATGCTCGAATACATGAGCAAAGGTATGCCCGACCCCGACCGTAATCGTCTACACAGCGAACTCATAGGCAAAGCATACCTGCTGAACGACGAAATAACATACACGCGATTGGCAGAACACTCATTGAGTGTATATTGCCAGATGCGAAGAAAATACAAAAACAGCACAGAGATTGCTCTCTACCACGAGAAACTTCGTAAAAGCGCAACCGACATAGCTGTAATGCGAATGATGCCCTCCAATGTTTCTGAAGTAAAAGAAGCCATTCAGCGCCATAAAGAAGAGAGCAACGAACTGTTCATGCGTCTATGGAGCAGCGACTCGTGGAACCAGCAACAGCAGCAAGAGGCACAAGAGATGCTTAACGACATAGAGGTGGAGAACAACGACAAAGCGATGATGATAAGCGCCGTAACCATAAGCCTGCTTAAAATATTCGACCCCACAAAGGTTGTATTTCTGTGCAAATCAGCCACACATGAGAAAAGCATTGTGGCACAACGAGCATTGGTGGGACTCTTCATCACACTATACATCAACAGTCACCGCATCGAGTACTATCCTGAACTTTCAACAAGCATAGAGGCACTGAAAGATATTCCCGGAATGACACAGCGCCTACTAACAATACAAATACAACTGCTGCGCAGTCGCGAGACACAAAAGATAGATCGCAAAATGCGTGAAGAGATAATACCAGCCATGCTGAAAAACCCCAATCTGCGCAACAGCAAAATGGGGCTCGATATTGAAAAAGACCTTGAAAAAGAGGACAAAAACCCCGAATGGGAAGCATGGGTGAAGAACGACAACATACAAAGCAAACTCGACGAAATGGCACAATGGCAGACCGAAGGTGCCGACGTCTACATGAGCACCTTTTCACAGTTGAAGCACTACCCCTTCTTCAACGAAATGCCCAACTGGTTCCGTCTTTTTGAACTCGAAGAGCAACCCGAGACAAACGAGGCATTAAAAAGCAATAACAATCTTTTATTAAAAACACTCACTGCCTCACGATTCTTCTGCAACAGCGACAAATACTCCTTCTACTTCACATTCAAGCAAGTACCCGAAGAGCAGCGCAACATGCTGATGCAACAGCTTAACGAGCAACATGGCGACGGGTCAGCAATGCCTGATACCGAACAGCAAGTTATCCCCAAAAACATAGAAAACGAACTTGTAAGCAATCAATACATACAAGATTTATATCGTTTCTTCAAGCTATCACATTTCAAGAGCGAATTCAACGATCCCTTTACCCTTTCACTGAACCTACTCGAGTGGAAAACAAACGACATACTGCGAACTCCGGAAAGCATGATACGCATCTTCCACCACCTGATGCAGAAAGAGTACTATGCCGAAGCAACAACCATAGGCTCTGAGATTGAGAAATGCGGCAACACTGAAATATGCGATGCACAATTCTACCAAGAGATGGGCTATTGCCGACAAAAGGCTGGAGAGTACGATGCAGCCATTGAATACTATCACAAGGCAGACATTATAAAGCCCGATACATTGTGGACTATACGCCACATAGCCCAATGCCACCGCATGAAACGTAATTTGAAAGAGGCAGTACCCTACTATCTGCAAGCCGAACAGCTGGCACCCGAAAACCGCTCGGTGCTTTTACAAACCGGAGAGTGCCTTGCTGCCCTCAAAAAATATGACGAAGCCTTTACACGCTTCTTTAAAGTTGAATATCTCGACCCATCGTCAATACGTTCGCAACGTGCCATCGCATGGTGCTCATTCATTACCGACAAACAAGAACAGGCACGCAACTACTACTCAAAACTGCTTGCATCGCCCAAACGCAACATGCAAGACTGGCTCAATGCCGGACATGTGGAACTCGTTGCAGGCAACACACCTACAGCTATAGAATATTACCGTAAAGCAGCGGTGCTATGCAAAGAGAGCGAAGAATTTGGCAACAGTCTTATGAGCGACAAAAAAGTACTCTTATCAAAAGGAATATCCACAAGCGACCTCATACTCATCAGAGACATAGTAGGATAAAAGCTAAGTAAGCAGCCTCAAAGTCCACAAACAAAACAAGCAGAAGATTGTTATCCATACAAAATTAATATTGTATGGAATGGTTAATTAATGTATTGCGTTCACATCCCGAGATTGCAGTTTACTTCACATTGGGAGTGGGCGCACTTATAGGACGCATACGCGTAAAAGGCTTCAGTTTAGGAGTGGTGACAAGTGTATTGTTGGTGGGAGTGCTTGTCGGGCAATTAGACATCAAGATAGGAAGTACACTGAAACCAGCAGCCTTTCTGTTATTTCTTTTTGCCATAGGCTACAAGGTGGGACCACAATTTTTCCGTGGACTAAAGAAAGAAGGTCTGCCACAAGTATTCTTTGCAGTGGTCATGTGCCTGTTCATCCTCGCAACCACATGGGCGATTGCCCTTATCATGGGTTACAATATGGGTGAGGCTGCCGGACTTTTATCGGGAGCGCAAACCATAAGCGCAGTGATTGGCGTAGCTGATGACACCATAAACGGACTGCAACTGAGCAATGCCGAAAAACAAAATCTCATAAACATCATCCCCGTAGCATATGCCGTAACATACATTTTCGGTACAGCCGGTTCAGCATGGATAATGGCAAGCCTTGCACCCCGTTTTATGGGAGGTGTAGAGAAGGTAAAAGCCGCCTGTCGCGAACTTGAAAGCAAGATGGGACACAATGTAGTAGAAGAACCGGGTATAAGCAGCGCCGAACGTCCTGTGGTATTTCGCGCATACAAGATAGCCAACGGATGGTTCGATGGAGGGCGCAGCGTAGAAGAACTTGAAAAACTTTTTACTTCACAAGAAAAACGTCTCTTCGTGGAGCGCATCCGCAAAGGCACACAAATAGTCAATGAAGTGAAACCCGAAACCACATTACTCCCCGGCGACGAGGTAGTGCTCACCGGCAGACGCGAATATGCCATAGGCGAAGAGTTGTGGATAGGCGAAGAGGTCGACGACGAGCAACTGCTCGACTTTCCCATAATGCAACTGCGCGTGCTTGTCACAGGCGGAAAAAAGAAAAGCAACCACCCCTCTTACGACGGTAAAAGCGTGGCAGAACTGCGCATGCAGCCATTCATGCACGGTGTCAGCATACGCCGCATAACCCGAATGGGTGTGAATATCCCCGTATTTCCTGCCACGATTATCAATGCCGGTGACACACTAGAACTCGTTGGCAAAAAGTTCGATGTCGAGCCAGCCGCAAAAGCCATAGGCTACCCCGACCCCGCAACAAACACCACCGATGTGGTATTTCTGACAGCAGGCATTGTGCTCGGCTGCCTCGTGGGAGTGCTCACACTGCACTTAGGCGGAGTACCGTTAAGCCTCAGCACAAGCGGTGGAGCCCTAATAGCCGGCCTTGTATTCGGATGGCTACATTCGCGCCGCCCCACAATGGGCGCCATCCCCGAAGCCGCACTATGGGTGTTCAACAATATGGGGCTCAATATATTCATAGCCATTGTAGGAATAAGTGCAGGACCGGGATTTGTGGAAGGTTTCCGCGAAGTAGGACTCTCGCTCTTTGCAGCCGGCATAGTAGCCACTGCACTTCCCCTTCTCTTCGGTATATACATTGCAATACACTGGTTCAAATTCCACCCGGCAATAGCCTTAGGCTGTTGCTGCGGAGCGCGCACCACCACAGCAGCTATCGGAGCAGTTCAAGAAGCTGTAGGAAGTGAAACACCGGCTTTGGGATACACTGTAACCTATGCAGTTGGCAACACGTTGCTCATACTCTGGGGAGTAGTCATCGTATTATTGATTCACTAAAATATTTCCATTATGAACAAATTACTTAAAGACAAAAGCGAGGTCCCATCTTTCGGTAAAGAAATGGGTAAAATAAGCCCTTTTGAGCTAAAAAACCGCCTCATAGAACTTGCCGACGAGCGAATAAGAAAAAGCACCCACACCATGCTCAACGCAGGACGTGGAAACCCCAATTGGATAGCTACACTGCCAAGGGAAGCATTCTTTGCATTAGGAAAGTTCGGGCTCAGCGAATGCAGACGCGACTTTAACCGTGAGGACGGCATTGCCGGCACACCACAAAAAGAGGGTATATCGAAACGCTTCGAGAAATTCCTTCAAGAGAACAAAAGCGAAGCAGGATGTCAGTTTCTT
>JAFTTA010000092.1 GCA_017467015.1 Bacteroidaceae bacterium | reverse complement strand
GTAAGGTTACTACTCATCGCCTTATCGAGATGAAAAGTAAAGGTGACAAGATTGCAATGCTCACGGCATATGACTACACTATGGCATCCATCATAGACGCTGCAGGTGTCGATGCTATTCTTGTGGGCGACTCTGCATCGAATGTAATGGCTGGTAATGTTACCACTCTGCCCATAACCCTCGACCAGATGATTTACCATGCAAAGTCTGTTGTGCGTGCTGTTAAGCGTGCAATTGTGGTGGTGGATATGCCTTTCGGCACTTACCAGGTGAATGCCGATGAGGCAGTGAAGAATGCCATTCGTATAATGAAAGAGAGCCATGCTGATGCTCTCAAATTGGAGGGTGGCGAGGAGATTTTGCCTTCCGTAAGAAAAATCCTCGATGCCGGTATACCCATTATGGGACATCTTGGATTGATGCCACAAAGCATTAATAAGTTCGGTACTTACACGGTGCGTGCCCGCGACGAGGAGGAGGCTAATAAACTTATAAGGGATGCAAAACTTCTTGAAGAGGCTGGTTGCTTTGCTATCGTACTCGAAAAGATTCCTGCCTCATTGGCTAAGCGTGTTGCCGAGGAACTTAATATACCTATCATTGGTATTGGTGCAGGCGGCGATGTTGATGGTCAGGTGCTTGTCTGTGCCGACATGTTAGGCATGACCGGTGGTTTCAGCCCTCGTTTCTTGCGTCGTTATGCTAATCTTAACGATGTAATATGCGACGCGGTTGGTAATTATGTTAGCGATGTTAAGAGTCGTGATTTTCCTAATGAGAAGGAACAGTATTGATGCTCTTTATTATAAGTAAAAAAAACGGGTTCAATTCAAATTGACCCCGGTTTTTTTCCATATTCTGTTGTATATGTTATTTCTCCTCATTCTTTTCGGTTGCAGTGGTGTCTGTGTTCTCTTCTACTTGTTTAAAGTAGTCCGAGAAGTCTTGGGGATTATTTCTTTGTTCTTGTATCTCTTCGAGAACGCTGAAGAGGCAGTTGTTGTCTGCATTTTTGTTTTCTTCGGGTATTTCTGCCACAAGTGCATCTAACTCTTCGTTGTTGAACATGTTTGCACATTGTACCAACATGAATAATGCGGGCATTGTCTTTATGTTTTCTTTTATGAATTTTGTAGCAACTTCCTGTGCCTGTTCTGAAATGGTCTGAAGCTCTTTTTGGATGACCTCGCGTTGCTCGTCTGTGAGTGTCGTGTCGAGGTAGAGTTTCATTTGGTTCTCCTGCAGTTTAGCTACTTGAACTGTGAGCTCTTCTTGCAGTGTTGTGTAGATGTCGTTTGAACTTGTGCCGGAGATGAGGCATTTGTCGTTGCTGAGCTCTGCTGCGATGTTACCGCCTTCGAGGAATACTATTGCAAGTGGCTCTTCTGTGGCTTTGTTTACAAGGTAGTATAACTTGCAGTCTTCTACAGTTCCGGTAAATTCAAATTTACCATCTTTGACTACTGCGAATGTTTCAGGGGTAAACTCTGTTCCGTCTACTGAGTAACCGAGTGAGATGGTATCGCCATCTTTGATGTTTTCAATGTCTATGTTGCCACTTATTGTGTACGATTTGCTACCTCCGCATGATGCAAGAAGTAAAACTAATGTTATTAATGAAAATAGTTTTCTCATTTTTTTTATTGTTTTTTTTAATATATAATATCATATTACACCATTTTGTTTCTGATTTGTCTATCTTGTAGAACAAATCAGAAACAAAATGGATGGTTTTATCTGATAAAAATTTAGCAAATATATTGCTGGCTGATTGACTCGTTGTTCAGCACGCATTTAATTGCTGCAGCAAAGATGTTTGCTATTGACAACTGTTTTATTTTGGGGCATGAACGTTCGTAGGGAATGCTGTTGGTGAAGACTATCTCTGTGAGAGCCGATTCGCGTACACGCTCCGATGCGTTGCCCGACATGATGCAGTGTGATGCAATGGCACGTACTGAGTTTGCACCGTTCTCCATCATCAGATTAGCTGCTTTTGAAATAGTACCTGCTGTGTCCACAATGTCATCTATGAGTATAACGTCTTTGCCCTGTACTTCGCCAATGATTTGCATTGACTCCACTACGTTGGCTTTTGCACGTGTCTTGTGGCAGAGTACGAGGGGTACACCGAGGCATTTTGAGTATGCGCTAGCACGTTTTGAACCGCCGATATCGGGTGTGGCGATTACAAGGTTTTTCAGTTTAAGAGATTGGATGTAGGGGATGAAGACCATTGATGCGTAGAGGTGGTCTACGGGACGGTCAAAGAATCCTTGAATCTGGTCGGCATGGAGGTCCATTGTGATGATGCGGCTTACTCCGGCAACGCTCAAAAGGTCTGCTACAAGTTTGGCTCCTATTGATACACGGGGCTTGTCCTTGCGGTCCTGACGTGCCCAACCGAAATAGGGCATTACGGCGATGATGCTTTTTGCTGAGGCGCGTTTTGCAGCGTCAATCATAAGAAGCAATTCCATTAGATTGTCCGAGTTGGGGAATGTGGACTGAATGAGGAACACATCTTTACCGCGGATTGACTCTTCGTATGATACCGCAAACTCGCCATCTGCGAAGTAAGTGGTGTTCATTTGACCAAGTTCGCATCCGAGCTCTTTACAAATTTCTTCGGCCAGGTAACGTGATTTTGTACCTGAAAATACCATAAACGTGCTATTGCTCATATATTTATTTATTTTTAAATTGTTTTTTTGTTGTGGTTGAAAAACTACTGCAAAGTTATGTATTTCTTTTCTTATCTGTAATTTTTCTTAGAGTTTATTTATTATTTTTTGTAATTTGCTGAAATAGTTAATCAATTCGCTGTAGTCGGTAGAGCGGCAAGCATCGAATTTTGCCCATAGAACCTTGTCAAGAATGACTCCGCCAAATTTGTATTGCGCCAGTTTCTTAAGGTTGTTTTCGTCGAGTTCGCCAAATGCCCATACCTTTTTGTTTATGACCTTTTTGCCATATTCATTGAGTTCTGTACTTTGGTAGAATGTGCGTCCCAATGGACCGAAATATACTATGTCGTATTTTTTCTTCAACTCTTCCAATTGTTGAAGATTGTTGCTGTTTGATACTTTTTTTCCTGTTGTCAGATGTTCCGACGAAGAGGTGTCGTCTATGTTTATCAACGTTCCTGCAAATTTGTACTCTTGGCTGAAACGCGGATAGTTGCATACAAATATTTTTTTGTGATATTTGACCGGTATGAGGTTGAGCAACCGCTCTATGTATTGCGGATGTGGGTGTGATTTATGAAGCAACAGATAGTCAAGCCCTTCTTCAAAGAGTCGGGTGATGATTTTATCTTCCTCGATAAAAAAATGCGGTCTTGTAGCAACGGCAATTTTCATTTCGTTTAGATTCTTTATTTATGCTGTTTTTTTTATCATCTGCGAAGATAATGTTTATCATCGGTAAAAGCAAGTTTCCATGCTTTTATTATTTAAAGTGACTCTATTTGGTCTTATTTATTGGGTGTTGGATAATGTTTTTAAATGTTAAGTTTTCTTATGTATGGTTATTGTATTGTGTTTATTTACGAACAACCCATGCCTGATGTTTGTTGAGGTGACAATATGTTTTATTTCATTTTTTAAAGTTATTATTTATGGGAAAAGAGAGTGTGCAGATATTGAGAAAACGGGTAGATATTGTACGTTTGCTCGATACTTTGAATGCCGCGCTCAGTGAGGAGTGGCTGGCTTATTATCAATACTGGATAGGAAGCCTTGTGGTTGAGGGTGCTATGCGTGCTGATCTTCAGCGTGAGTTCGAAGAGCATGCTCAAGAGGAGTTTGTTCATGCAAGAATGCTTGCCGACCGCATTATTCAGCTCGAGGGAGTACCAGTGCTTGACCCAGCACAGTGGGTGGCGCTTGCGCGTTGTAAATATGCAGCTCCATTGAAGTATGATGTGCTTAGTCTTCTTCGTCAGAATATTGCTTCGGAGCGTTGTGCCATTATTCGTTACGAGGAGATAGCCTCATACACTAATGGACTTGATTTTACAACTTGTGATATAGCCAAGAGAATTATGGCAGAAGAGGAGGAACACGAACAGGATTTACAGGATTTTTTGCGTGACGTGGAATGGGTTATGCAGTCTGTTTCCTGCAAGTGTTAAGCGGCCTGTTTGTATATGTAGGAAGTTGTTTTAATTAGTTCTCAAAGTTGGAAAAAATGAGATGCCCCCCATTTTTTTGGGGGGCATCTCATTTCAATTTGCTTATTTTTGTTTATGATATTATCATTCAATGCTCGATATGTCTATGAGCTTGTTCATGATGGCATATACGGTGAGTCCCGAGATACTATTAATGCCCAGTTTTCGCGAAATGTTGCGACGGTGCGAAATAACAGTGTAGATTGAAATATTAAACTCGTCGGCTATCTCTTTGTTGGTCTTTCCTTTGGCTACAGAAATAAGTATGTCGCGCTCGCGGGATGATAACTCATATAGTTCGCTCTTGTTTTCGTTGCTCTCTTTTATTGCCTGGTGCAGTTTCTGAAATATTCGTGCCGGAGTGTCGTATATCCCAATGCAACCATCGTATTGTCTCAGAACGTTCTCGTCGTAGCTGGCGTATGTGAGTGCCACAACGGCTGTCTCGTTGTTTTGTTCAGTGAGCAATGAACGTATGTCGAATCGCT
>JAFTTA010000091.1 GCA_017467015.1 Bacteroidaceae bacterium | reverse complement strand
GTCATTGACTCGTTTTGCTTTTCGCAACCCAAACGGCATAACCTACGGCTATGCTACGTTTGACCTGTTGCTGCAAAACTCGTCGATAACAAAAAAAAGGTCATTGACTCGTTTTGCTTTTCGCAACCCAAACGGCATAACCTGCGGCTATGCTGCGTTTGACCTGTAGCTGCAAAACTCGTCGATAACAAAACGTTGTTTTGTCATTATGAGATGCTTCACTGCACTCAGCATGACAAGTCCGCGAGTTATATCATCCCCAATATGCAGCGTTCGATACATCATCCCGTCTATAAGACGGGCAAGTACCCTAATTGTTACAATGAAAGGCAAAAAAAATGGTACACTACATGCATATTATTCCTAATTCAATACCTACGTTTATGCACCTTTGCGACAAGAGTTGAGGAACATTGCATGCAGCGTACCCTGCAGCCGGGAGAACCACCAACCCGGCTGTTTGTTTTTATAAAATTCTTAGAAGCTGTTTAAATTTCTAAAATAAGTTTTCTTATAGAAACTTCTTGAATTTCTTATAAAATCAACTGGCTATTACCCGTGACGGTTGTTCCTTGAAGCAGCTGCGCACCTTGCTGAAGACAAGCAACGTAACTACCAAAGCCATCGCCGACACAATGACCGCAGCCTGCAGCCACCCGAGCGAAATATGCATCTTGTACATCGAAAGCCACATATCCATCAGCCAATAACCTAAACAGAGTGCTATAGTGCTGCCTATGAGCACCACAGCCATGTAGGTTTTCAACATGTTCAGGAAACAGACCTTGAACTTGGCACCGAATATACGTCTAACCGCCAATGCTCGACGCTGACTCTGTAGGTCGTTGGCAATAAGTACAAGCAACCCGAACACTGCAATACATATTCCGGCCACAGAGAGCATGGAATAGAACTTCAGATAATGCCGTTCGGTCTTGTATGATTGGGCAATCATCTCGCCAAAGGGTTCTACCCCTATGTCACCGTTGTCCAGCAGATTACCGAACCCACGCTCGCGATAGATCTCTTCAACAGCAGCAACACCCTCTTTTTCCTTTCCGGGCCTGATGCGGAAGTAAATCTCACTGCCCATATCATCATCCATATCAGGCAGATATGCCATCAATTCGGGTTCTTTAAGCAGGTTGCGCGTACATAAGTCAAGAGTACCAACCACCTCCATTTCCCTGGGCATCCTGATATAAGGATTCTCGGCATTTACGCCATAGTACTCTGCAGCATTGCTGCTGAGCAGTACCTGATTGCCTCCCCACTCGAAAGGTTCCGAAGAGGGTTTGAACATTTTGGGCTGCATGCCGAAGAGTTGCATTGTGGCATTGCTCAGTTTTATACATGTTACACCCCGCTCGAACCCTTCTACACCGTACTGGATTGTAGCGTCCCTGTTGAAGAGCGGGTTATTTAACACGCACGATTCAATGGCAGATGATGAATTTGCTATCTCCCGGGCTATCTCCTGTGTGTATATGGCGTGGGATGTATTCGCTTTCTTCGCAATCCTGTATACATTCCCGATATCCATACCGAGAGCATCACCGCAAAGGAAAGCCGTCTGTCGACCGCCTTGCCACACGAGGAACAGCAGAAGGACGCTCACTGTTATCTGCCCCACTATCAACGGATAGCGAAGCGGTGAGAGCTTGCCCTGCGGAGCACCGGTCAAGGAGTTGCGATAGTTGCGTTCCTGCAATGCAACCGGGACACAGCACATGAGCAAGACAAAGAGCAGCAGCCCCGCATAGAGACATGCAAAGAGCAGCAATGCACCCGACACCGGTATATCCATATCCTGAAGATACATCGGGAAAAGCCATACCACCAACATGAATGTCACGACACCAATGGCCGAGAATACCAGAATAGCCTCAGCGGATATGCGTCGCATCGTGTCCTTTTTTCCGCCTCCCAGACATAAGCGCAGACGATAGTCTGTCCACCGGCTCGCTGTTGCCGTGTTCATCAGTGCCAGGTAGCAGAAGAGAGCCGACACAAGCAACAACGAGGAGAGAAGCATGAAAACCGTGGGATAGAACGCGGCTTCCCAAAACGAACCATATTCGCGCAGTAGTCCTGCCATGCGGTGCGGGACAAGCTTCATCGCTGTATAGTCGTTGTTGTATTCAGATGTCGAGAAACGCTGCAATGTCCCGTCAAGTGTCTTCTGTACTTCATCGGGATTGTCGGTACGTATGAAAATCTTGGCACTTGCCGGTGCATAACAGAGTCCATTAGCCTCAACGGGTACAATGTCGTGATACACAAGGGCACCTATCCTCTTTTCAAAGTCACTCTCATCATCCACACGCATCACACCGCTTACCGTATATACATCCTTGTTTACAGTGGCAACCTCGAGCATCTTACCCACTGCATCGGCATTGCCATAAAGCAAACGTGCCAAAGGCTCGGTAAGAACTATCTCATAGCTTTTACGTGCCGGCCTTCCTGAAATGAAATCATGCCGAATGACATCGAAATAGCCGTCATTCACCCCGTAAGTAACGTTTTTCACAATGGTGTCGTTCGCTCCTTTAAGACCTGCACTTATATATATCATTGTGCCGACCTTTGCTTCGCCCGGCACCCTGTCGCGTATGTCGCACGTGATACTGTCATTGACGAAATAGCTATATAGCAACCAATCCGAAGGGTTAGCGACCTGCACCCTGTAAATATCGCGATACTGTGGAAGATGACTCTCCTTGTGTGTCTGGTACCAAAGGATATACCCCGACAGCGTCAGGGCTGTCAGCGCCACAGACACAATGCCGACCACCACAAGAGTCTGCACCTTGTGCCCTTTGAGGTATTGCAAAGCCTGCTTGAAATTCAATATCAACAGTTCCATAGACGGTTCTTAAATTATAATTCCTTTTGAAGATAATATAGCAGTTGCTCCGCGACTTCTTTTCTTCACGTATTTGTCATTCTGTTTCTTCAATATGACATCAACCAAATAGTTTATAGGGACAACTGCTATACAATTTACATCTCAACCTCGGATACAATCTCGCCGTCGAAGAGGTTAACCACTCTGTCGGCATAGTTCGCGTCGTGCTGCGAGTGTGTCACCATGATAATGGTTGTTCCCTCGTTGTGCAGTTCCTTCAGAAGTTCCATGACCTCCTTGCCGTGTTTGGAGTCGAGGTTACCCGTAGGCTCATCGGCAAGTATTATCTGCGGACGCGAGATTACCGCACGTGCTATTGCCACACGCTGC
>JAFTTA010000090.1 GCA_017467015.1 Bacteroidaceae bacterium | reverse complement strand
TTAGATGTTTTTAGTGAGCTTCAAGCCAGTTTGCACCCCAGCCATAGTCGGCTGTCAGGGGCACGCTCAGTGTACAGGCACGTTGCATCTCCTCAATGACTATCTGTTGCACTCTTTCGCGCTCTTCTTGTGCCACGCTGAAGTTTAGTTCGTCGTGTACTTGAAGTATCATTGTCGAACGCATCTTTTCCTCTTTCATACGGCGGTAGATGTTTATCATTGCCACCTTTATTATGTCGGCCGCGCTACCTTGTATAGGGGCATTTACGGCGTTGCGCTCGGCATATCCGCGCACCACTGCATTGCGCGAGTTTATGTCGGGCAGGTAACGTTTGCGTCCGAAAAGGGTGGTGACGTATCCGTTGGCTCTTGCCTCCTCTTTGCATCGCTCAATGTATGCGTGTATGCCGGGGTATGTGGCAAAGTAGTTCTCTATCAGCTCTTTTGCTTCGCGTCGGTCGACGTTCATGCGTTCGGCAAGCCCAAAGACCGATATTCCGTATATTATTCCGAAGTTTGCGACCTTTGCCTTGCGACGCTCATCTTTTGTTACCTCTTCAATGGGCTTTTTATATATCTTGGCTGCTGTGGCGGCGTGTATGTCGTGTCCGCAAGTGAAGTCGTTTATCATGTTGCTGTCGCCGCTGAGATGTGCCATTATCCTTAGCTCTATCTGCGAGTAGTCGGCAGAGAGAAACTCTTCGCCCGGCTCGGGGATGAAGGCTTTGCGCACCTCTTTGCCATCCTCGTCGCGTATGGGTATGTTTTGCAGGTTGGGGTTGCTGGAACTTAGTCGTCCGGTGGCTGTCACCGTTTGGTTGTACGATGTGTGTATCTTGCCTGTGCTTGTGTGTATAAGCTCGGGCAGTGCGTCGACATATGTGCTCAGCAGTTTCTTCAGCCCGCGATGTTGCAGTATAAGTTTCACTATGGGGTGTTTGTGCTGCACCTGCGTCAACACCTCTTCCGATGTTACAAATTGCCCTGTTTTTGTTTTCTTGGGTTTCTCCACAATTTTAAGTTTGCCGAAGAGAATATCACCTACCTGTTTGGGTGATGATATATTGAAATGTTCCCCGGCGTGCTCGTAAATTTTATCTTCAATCTCCAGCATGCGTCGGGTGAAGAGGGTAGAGGTCTCTTTCAATGAGGCGGTGTTTATTCTTGCGCCGTTGCGTTCCATGTAGGCAAGTACCGGCACCAGCGGCATCTCTATTTCGTAGAAGAGCTCTTCGCATCCCTCTTTTTTGAGTTCTTGCTCCAATATGTTCTTCAGCTTCAGTGTTACATCGGCATCTTCGCAGGCATATTCATATATTTGCTCTGCTGTAAGGTCGCGCATGTTTCTTTGTCCTTTGCCTCGCGCGCCTATGAGCGTTTCTATCTTTATTGTTTCGTAGTTGAGATAGGTCTCTGCCATGTAATCCATGCTGTGGTAAAGTTCGGGTTGCAGCACATAGTGGGCAATCATTGTGTCGAACATCTTGCCTTTCACCTCTACACCATAGTTGGCAAGTACGGTTATGTCGTATTTCATGTTTTGTCCCACCTTGGTGGTTGTCTCATCCTCGAAAATAGTTTTCAGTGTATCGACAATTTTTTGTGCTTTCTCATCTTCGCGGGGAATGTGTACATAGTAGGCGCTGTTTTCTTCGATGGCGAAGCTTATGCCCACAAGTTTTGCCTCAATAGGGTCGGTACCGGTAGTTTCTGTGTCGAAGCACACAGTTTGCGCTTTTTTTAGTACAGAGATTAAAGAGGGTATATCTTCCTCTTTGTCAATGAGATGGTAGCTGTATTTAAGGTCTTTTAAGCTCAAATGCGTCGATTTTTTTTCTTCGTCTGTACCCTCTTCCGCGAAAAATCCAAAGAGATCGCCTTGGATGTTGTCGTTTTTTGTGACTGATGGCGTGGCGGTTGTTTTTTTCTCAATGATGGGTTCTCCAAAGAGGTCCATGGCGAAATTGCTTTTTTTCACTCGCTCTTTCAGTGCGCGAAGCTCGTAGAAGTCGAGCAGTGTGGTGAGTCGTTCTTCGTCGGGTGTTTTGCGTTTCAGTTCCTCCATGTCCAATTTTATGGGCACGTCGGTTTTTATGGTTGCAAGGAAACGACTGAAGATTATCTTCTCTTTGTTCTCTTCTATTTTTGTTTTAAGCGCTCCTTTCAGTCGGTCGGTGTTGTCAAGCAGGTTGTCTATGCTGCCAAATTCGGCTATTAGTTTTTGGGCTGTCTTTTCCCCAACACCGGGACAACCGGGAATGTTGTCGCTGCTGTCGCCCATCAGTCCCAAAAGGTCGATTACCTGTTCGGTGCGTTGCAGTCCGAATTTTTCGATTACCCGGGCAGGTGTCATCACTTCAAATTCCTTGTCGCCGTACTTAGGGCGGTAGATAAGTGTCTGTTCTGTCACCAACTGACCATAGTCCTTGTCTGGCGTCATCATGTATGTGATGATGCCTTGCTGTTGCTCGGCTTGTTTGGCAAGCGTGCCCACCACATCGTCGGCCTCGTAGCCGGGCACTTCGAGAATGGGTATTTTGTAGGCTTGCAAGATCTCTTTTATCACCGGTACCGATTCACGAATGGCTTCGGGTGTCTCCTCGCGTTGTGCTTTGTATTCCTCGTATGCCTCGTGACGGAATGTTTTTCCTTTGGGGTCGAAAGCGACGCCAATGTAGTCGGGGTTCTCTTTTTTCAGCACATCCTCAAGAGTGTTTACAAATCCTAATATTGCCGAAGTATTAAATCCCTTGGAGTTTATTCGTGGGTTTTTAATAAATGCGTAGTATGCACGGTATATAAGTGCGTATGCGTCAAGAAGGAAAAGTTTTTTCATGTAGCCTTATTTTCAAAACGAATGTAAAAATACTCAATTTTTGCTATTTACCCTATTCTTTTTTATTACTTTTGCAAAAATATGATGTTATATTGATATGAGTCTTGCCACGATACAGCAGCCGATAGAGGCTGAATTTAATAAATTCAAGGAGTATTATGCTACGCTTTTCCGTAGCAATGTTCCTCTTCTCGACCGTGCTCTTGCACATGTTGGTCGTTCAAGTGGCAAGATGATGCGTCCCATGTTGGTGTTGCTCACAGCAAAAAGTGTGGCGGGTAGTGTGGCTCAGTGCAGCAACTATGCTGCTGCTTCTTTGGAGTTGTTGCACACTGCCAGCTTGCTGCACGACGATGTTGTCGATGAAAGTCCCATGCGTCGCGGTGTGCCATCGCTTCACTCGCTTTTCTCCAATCGCATTGCTATACTTGCAGGCGATTACATCTTTTCCACCTCGTTGAAGACGGCTGCATTGACAAAAAATGTCGAAATAATCGAAAATCTTTCACTTCTCGGACAGCAGTTAAGCAAGGGAGAGCTTTTGCAGTTGCAGTTGCAGAACAATGGTGGTTTTTCCGAGGATAATTACATTGAGGTAATACGTAATAAGACAGCTTCGCTTTTTGCAACCTGTTGTCGCTTTGGTGCTCTCTCTGTTGGTGCCGATGAAACCACCGTAGAGGCGTTTGCACGCTTTGGTGAGTTGTTGGGTATATGTTTCCAGATTAAAGACGATATATTCGATTATTACGATTCGTCAGAGGTG
Source organism: Bacteroidaceae bacterium (assembly GCA_017467015.1). GTDB lineage: Bacteria > Bacteroidota > Bacteroidia > Bacteroidales > Bacteroidaceae > HGM04593. The sequence continues at coordinate 6,527 of JAFTTA010000090.1, read as the reverse complement.
GGCAAGCCAACGGGTAGCGATATGCGCGAAGGTAAGATAACACTTCCGGCTCTCTATGTCCTGAAAAACAGCGATACGGATTTTGCTAAGGGGTTGATGGCGCGTCTTTCCGAGGGTTACACAATGTGTGAGGCTGAGGTTGCTGAACTTATTGCTCTTGCAAAATCGGCCGGAGGAGTGGATTATGCTATGAGTCGCATCGAAGACTTCCGTGCCGAGGCATTGGCTGCGATCCCTTCAACTGTCACCGATGAACTGCGTCGTGCTCTTACCCTTTATCTCGATTTTGTGATATCAAGAAATAAGTAAATGTAAAAAATGTGTCAGATTTAAGCGAGCCACTATAGGTTCGCTTTTTGCATGCTCAACAGTTTTGTCGCTTTGCAATCCTGCATAAAATAATTTACCCTTGTATATCTTTTGTGACATACAAGGGTAATGTTTCATCAGGTTTATTTCGCATTGTTATTTGTTGAAGCCTTTGGCTGTCAGGAATTCCCATATTCTGTCGAGGTGGGTGTAGCTTCCGGTGCCGGGCGATGCGCTGCTTTGGAAGCAGTGGTTGCGTTTGGCAAGGGTGTGAAGTTCGCATTGAACACCCATTTGCAACATCTTTTCCCATGTTTTCACCGAATTCATCGCTGCCCATCCGTCTGAGTCGCCATGTATGAATAGCATAGGGGCTGTTTTCAGGTCGAATGAGAACTCTGGTGCGAGTATTGCGCTATCGTCGTTGCCACCGCTCTTATTGGGGCTTTCAAGGCCATCTGTGAGGGCGTAGGCTGGGTATATGCCTATTCCCCATTGTACGTCGCATGGGAGTTTGTCTATGTCATCAACTGGGAGATACGATTTATGTAGTGACGAGGTCACACCCATGAGTGTCAGGTGTCCTCCTGCCGAACTGCCCATGATGCCTATGCGGTTGGGGTCGAGCCCGCGCTCAGCAGCCTCTTTTCTCACTATTTTTATTGTGCGTTGAAGGTCTTGCCATGCAGTTGTGTGCTTCGAGAGTCCGTTTGCGGGGCGCGGTGTTCGGTATTTCAGTGTTACCACTGTCATTCCTTTTTCATTGAGGTATCGGCGTGCCGGGGCTACCTCAAAGCCGTCGGGGTCGTTGTGTTGATAGCTACCTCCTGAATATATTATTTGTATTGCTTTGGTTTTCAGTTCTTTAGGCATGTGCCACTCTATGTAGGGTGTACATTGCTTGTCTTGTGCATCGGGCATTTTACCGTCGGGCCATACGTTGCTTTTGCTGTGCGATGCGCGGTGGTTGTCGTTAGCATATCTGTCCATCAGTTTTTCTTCTTTCTCAAGAGGTGCTATGAAACCCATCTGACGCATAAATTCTATTCCTCGTTCCAGTCCGAGGGCTGCGTGGCCTCTGTCGGCGTACAGGTGCAGTTCTGCCGGTATTTTCATGCGACGCAACTCTCTGTATACAAGTGTCGATGTCTGTGGTGCATAAATGTCTCTGCCACCGTGGTGCAGGCTCATGGGGCATGTACGTTCGTCGAACTTGAACACTTTGCTCAGTTTAACGTCGGTGCCGTAGCCTTGACGTAAGGCAGGTGTACCTGCTTCGGCATCTGTTGTTCCGTATGCGGGTGCATTAACTATTGCCCAGTTAATGTGGCAGGGAATGGAGTCGAGCTTGTCGATGGGGGTGTAGGCTGGGGTCTGTGAGCTTGTTGCCAGAAGCAGTGCGAGGTGCGACCCTGCTGACATTGATATTACTCCTATTTTTTCGGGATCGAACCCTCTCTTTTCAGCTTCGTTTCTTATCATGCGCACTGCGCGTTGTCCGTCTTCCCATGCTGTCTGGTATATTGGCAGTCCCACCGGACGCGGTGTCCTGTAAACGAAATTAACGCATTGAAAGCCCAGTTTTGTAAATGTTTCGTTCCATTTCTTTATGTAGCCTACGTCGCAGCAACATTCGTAGCTGCCACCCGAAATAAGTATCATACATCCACCGTTCTTTACATCATCGGCGGGTGCTTCGTACCAGTCGAGGTAGGCTATGCGATGTTTGTCGGCTTTAAATCCTTTGGCGCTTGTCTCGTTGGTCATTGCCGCTATCTGATGCTCCTGTCTGTTGGGCATCTTTTTCTTAGGCCATATTGTCTCTCTTTCTTGCGCTGCAAGTGTGAAAACAACGAACAGCGCTGCCAGTAAAAGTGTCGCTTTTTTCATTTCTGTAGTTTTATATGGTTCTCTGTGCGTTTTCTAGAAATCTCTGTTTTCTTCGCCTGTTATTGTGCTCAGTAGCATGTTTGCAAGGCGGCTTGTGCCTATTCTGAACAATTTGTTGTTGAGCCAATCTTTTCCAAGAGTATCTTCCACTATGTTGTAGTATAGCAGTGCCTCGTCTACGCTGTTTATGCCTCCGGCTGCTTTGAAGCCAATCTTTCTGCCTGTCTTTTCGTAGTACTCTTTAATGGTCTTGCACATTACGTATGCGGCTTCGGGGGTGGCTGCGGGGCTCTCTTTGCCGGTTGATGTCTTTATGAAATCTGCACCGGAATATATCGATAAAATGGCTGCTTTTTTGATGTTCTCTGCGGTTGCCAATGCTCCGGTCTCAAGTATCACTTTCAGACTTTTCTCACCACATAGTTCTTTAAGCTCTTGTATTTCGTCGCATACACTTTCGTAGTCGCCGTCGAGGAATTTGCCTACGCTTAGCACTATGTCAATCTCTGTTGCTCCGGCTTGCAATGCAAGGGCTGTCTCGGCAATTTTAACTTCGCTGAAGGTCTGCGATGATGGAAAACCGCCCGACACGCATGCTACTTGTACGTTCTCCACTTCAAGTGATTCGCTCACAATCTCAGCAAAATTGGGGTAGACGCATATAGCTGCTACGTTCTTTAAGTCGGGGTATTTCTCGTCAAGTGCATTTACTTTTTCGGTCAGTTGCAGCACGCTTTCAGCGTTGTCTGTGCACTTCAGTGTGGTTAGGTCGACGCAATTGAAAAGCTCTTTTGCTATCTCTGAGGTGCGGTTTTTTTCCACCTTCTCTGAGGCTCTTTTCACTGCTTCTTTTATCTCTTCTGCCGAGGGTGCGCTGCTGTACTCTTTCAGTACATATTCGTACTTGCTCTCCTCTTCGCCGTGGTAATGGTGTTCGTTCATGTTTATGCTGTTTTTATGTATTTGTTATTTCAATTTTGGGTTGTTGTTATGCCTGTTGTGGTCTCTTTTTGTCTTTTTTTCGATATTTCTGCGCAGTGCTTCGCTCAGGTCTGTGCCTGTTTGGTTGGCTATGCAGATGAGTACCCACAGTACGTCGGCAAGTTCGTCGCCGAGGTCGCATTTTTCGCCCTCTTTAAACGATTGTTCGCCGTATCGTCGTGCCATTATTCTTGCCACCTCTCCCACCTCTTCGGTGAGGATTGCCATATTTGTCATTTCATCGAAATAGCGCACGCCATACTCCTTTATCCATGCATCTACTATCTCTTGTGCTTCTTTTATGGTCATCTTCTATTCTCTGTTTTTTGAGTCAATGAATATTGTCACGGGTCCATCGTTCAGCAGTTCTACTTTCATATCTGCGCCAAAGACTCCTGTGCCGATGGGTTTGCCTATTGCTGCTTCCATTTTATCGCAGAATTCTTCGTATAAGGGAATGGATATTTCGGGCTTTGCGGCGCGAATGTACGAGGGACGGTTACCCTTTTTGGTCGATGCCATAAGGGTGAACTGGCTCACTGCAAGCACTTCGCCACCGCAGTCGAGAATAGACCTGTTCATCACTCCGTTTTCGTCGTCAAAGATGCGCAGGTTGGCACTTTTCTTAACTAACCATTCTATGTCTTCTGCTGTGTCGCTCTCTTCAATTCCTACAAGTATGAGCATGCCACCACCAATTTTAGATTTTACTTCGTTGTCGATGGTAACTGATGCTCTTTTCACTCTTTGTATAAGTATTCTCATTCTGTGTTTTTTTTGCGAAACTTTTTGATTTTTCCTTTATAGTTTCTTTCCAGACATTGCAAAATTAGCAATATATTATTTTTATTTCCATGCTTCGAGCAGGATTTTTGCTTTTGCTTCGCCTACAACGGCTGCAAGTTCTTCGGGTAGTGCTTCTTTCATTCTTTTTACGCTTTTAAAACGCGTGAGAAGCGCTTGTTTGCTCTTTTCGCCTATGCCCTTGATGGTGTCTAGCTCAGAGGCTGTTTGTCGCTTGCTGCGTTTGTCGCGGTGGAATGTGATGGCAAAGCGGTGTACCTCGTCTTGTATTTGTGTCATCAGCCGGAAGAGCGCGCTGTTTTGTTTCAGTCCTATGCTTTCTCCGCTTTTGCCTACGATTAGTTCCGATGTGCGGTGTCTGCCGTCTTTTACAAGTCCGGCAATCTTTATGTCGAGGTGCAACTCGTCCTCGATGACCTCTCTTATTACCTCCATCTGTCCTTTGCCGCCGTCGGCGATAATTAGTTGGGGTAGGGGAGTGTTCTCTTCGATGGCTCTGCTGTAGCGACGTCTCACCACCTCACGCATAGAGGCATAGTCGTCAGGTCCGACAACTGTTTTTATGTTGTATTTTCTATAATCTTTTTTCGATGGCTTCAGTTTGCTGAACACCACGCAGGCGGCTACTGCATCGCTTCCTTGAATGTTCGAGTTGTCGAAACATTCTATGCGCATGGGGAGTTTTTCCATCTTCAGTTCATGCTGAATTTCTTTCATCAGACGGGTGTTTTTCTGCTCGGGATTCAACTTCTCCTCCATCTTCATGCGGTCTGCCTTGTATTGTTTCACATTGAGGTTAGAGAGTGCAAGCAGACGCTTTTTTTCTCCCTTTTGTGGCACAGTAATGGTTGTTACTCCTTCGAAGGCTGTGTCTGTTTCAAATGGTACGATAATCTCTTTTGCATTACTTTTGAAACGTTCGCGCATCTCCACAATTCCCATTGTCAACAACTCTTCGTTGCTTTCGTCGAGTCGTTTCTTGTATTCTATGGTGAAAGCTTGGTTGACGCAGCCGTTTGTTATGTGCAGGAAATTGATAAAAGCGCTCTTTTCATCGCTATCAATGGCAAATACATCTACGTTGGAAATAATGGGGCTGACAACCTCACTGCGCATTCTGAATTTCTCAATCAGTTCATAGCGTTCTTTCAATGTTTGCGCCTTTTCAAAATTCAGATTTTCTGCTTCGCGCTTCATCTCCTCAATAATGGATGATGTTATTTTCTTTATGTCGCCTTTTAAAATATCTCTGATTTCTTCGATATATTTCAGATATTCCTCATGTGATGTTGCTCCTATGCATGGTGCGCAGCAGTTCCTTATCTGATATTCGAGACAGGGCGAGAATTTGCCGGTTCTTACATTTTCGGGGGTGATGTTTAAGCGGCATGTGCGCAGGGGATACATCTCCTTTATCAGTGCCAGCAGTGCGTTTAGTGCACCTGTGTTGCTATATGGTCCGTAGTATCTTCCTATGCCCGGAAATATTTTCCTTGTTTTGAAGAGTCGTGGAAAATATTCACCGGTGATGCAGATTGATGGGTAGGTCTTGTCGTCTTTCAGTAGTACGTTGTAGCGTGGCTTGTGTTTTTTGATAAGATTGTTTTCGAGCAGCAGTGCGTCGCTCTCGCTGTTTACCACAATATATTTTATGTCGGCAATTTTTGAGACAAGCAGACGTGTTTTCATTGTTTGCTGCTCTTTGTTGAAGTATGACGATACGCGCCTCTTTAGGTTTTTTGCCTTGCCTACATATATAATTATCCCCTCGTCGTTTAGGTATTGATAGCAGCCGGGAGCATCGGGCAAATTGTTGACGATGCTCTTCAGATAGTCCGCTCTTGCAGTCTGCTCCCGTTTCTCCATCTTCTTCTTTTTTTATTCTCCTTCTAAGAAAAGCAAAGAGTCTATCTTTGTATCTTTGGGAAATATCTCTCTACCTTTGAGATCCTCCAGTTCAATGATAAAGTTTATCATCACTTTTGAGGGGTTCATTTTCTTTACAAGGTTATATGCGGCAAGCATTGTTCCACCTGTTGCAAGTAGGTCGTCGTGTATCAATACAACGTCGCCCTCCTCAATTGCATCTTTGTGAATTTCTATAGAGTCGGTTCCATACTCTTTGTTGTAGCTTTCGCTGATTGTTTCGGCGGGGAGCTTGCCGGGTTTGCGTGCGGGCACAAAGCCTGCTCCCAATCGCGTTGCAAGTACTGCCCCCATGATGAATCCTCGCGACTCTATTCCCACCACCTTTGTGATGCCTTTGTCTTTATACATCTCATAAAGCGTTTCGTCAAGCTCTTTCATGCACTCTGCACTCTTGAAAAGCGAGGTGACATCGCGAAACAGTATCCCCGGAATGGGGAAGTCGGGGATAGATCTCAGATTTTTTAGTAGTAGCTCTTTGTTCATGATTTTATGCAATTTAGATATGTTCCACGTGAAACAATACTATCGTTGTGCCAATATCAACAGTACGTTGATGTCGCTGGGCGATACGCCCGGAATACGGCTTGCCTGTGCCAATGTCTCGGGGTCGATGG
>JAFTTA010000089.1 GCA_017467015.1 Bacteroidaceae bacterium | reverse complement strand
GAAAAAAGCAAGCAATTCGGAAATGGCACCAATAATTATAGCTTTTACATAAGTGATAAAGTCATTCATCGTTTTTTACTGCAAAAGTAGTAATGGAAAAGGTGGTTGAGTTTGAAGTATTATCACTTTCTGTAAAACAAAAAATTACGGGTGAACCCGATAAAGATTCACCCGTAATCACAAGTTGGATATTTTTATTATTTCATCATTTCAATACTGCGTTTCACAAAATTGTTAAGCGCCTCACCTGTAAGCATGTTGTTCTGCAACAGTGTGATATCTATAAGCTGACTCACACATTTGTCACCTGCTGCATATTCGGCAAGCAGCGCCTCTTTATCACTCTTTATCTTAGTGATTTTCTGCTCTATGTCGCTAAGTTCATCCTTCTCGCTCTGAGGAATTTCATCCTCTTTTTTATCTCTACGGGCGTCGTAAAGAGCAGTACGACGTGCCTCGAGTTGCTCGTTTTCACTAATAATAGGCTGCAATTTCTCGGCACAGCTGCTCTCGGCCTCACTAAGTACACGTTTAATCAAAGGGTGATTTTCGTTAAGTATTACGGTGTACATATCGGCCATGTCGACATAGAAACTCATACAGTGTTGGAATGCCTACATCTCTTTCATTCTAAGCATATATTCCGACTGAGTAATCATAATGGGGGAGTCGTCCTCGCCCATAGCCTGAACTTGTACATAGAACTCCTTTTTCTCCATCTTGGGCATGCGGCTCTGGAATACACCGGTAAGAATGTCGCGCTCGCTGTTTTTCAGTTCCGACTCTTTCTGCTCCTCTTTCACGATAAGACGCTCAACAGTGTCGCTGTCCACACGGGTGAAACGTGTCTTTTCAAATTTACGTTCGAGCAGGCTTATGAGTGCAACATCCAACTGACCATCCATCAACAGCACGTTATAAACTTTTGCAGTGGCAGCCTCTATGAAACCATACTCTTTGTCCTTGTTGTTAGCGTAAAGGTAGACAAGATTTCCATCTTTGTCGGTCTGTTCGGCTGTTATGAGTGTCTTGTACTCCTCATAGGTGTATAGTTTACCTTCGGTATCCTGCAACAGAGCATATTTGTTGGCTTTGTCGTAGAAATCCTCTTCGGTAAGCATTCCATAGTTGATGAATATTTTCAGGTCGTTCCATTTCTGCTCAAATTCCTTACGATCGTTCTTGAAGATAGACTGCAAACGATCGGAAACCTTTTTGGAAATATATCCCGAGATTTTCTTCACGTTTGCATCGCTCTGAAGGTATGAACGTGAAACATTCAAAGGTATATCGGGCGAGTCGATGACACCGTGCATAAGTGTGAGGAAGTCGGGAACGATTCCTTCAACCTCGTCGGTTACATATACCTGATTGCAGTAGAGCTGTATTTTGTTCTTCTGCATATCGATGTTGCTCTTGATTTTCGGGAAGTAGAGAACACCAGTCAAGTGGAAGGGGAAGTCAACATTTAAATGAATCCAGAAGAGAGGCTCGTCGCTCATGGGATAAAGGTCGCGATAGAATTTTTTGTAATCCTCGTCTTTCAGTTCCGAAGGTTTGCGTGTCCAAAGCGGGGTAGTGTCGTTGATGATGTTATCTTCGGCAGTATCCACCTGTTTGCCATCTTTCCACTCCTTCTTTTTACCGAAAGCGATGGCTACAGGCAGGAACTTGCAATATTTGTTTAGTATTGCAGAGACACGTGCCTCCTCGAGAAATTCTTTGCTGTCGTCGTCGATATACATTATTATATCTGTACCGCGACCCTCTCTCTCGGCCTCTGGTATCTCATATTCAGGACTGCAGTCACAACTCCATTTGATTGCCTTTGCACCCTCTTTTTAAGACTTTGTTACAATCTCAACACGCTTTGACACCATAAACGCCGAGTAGAAACCAAGTCCGAAATGTCCGATGATTGAGTTTGCTGTGTCTTTGTATTTTTCCAAAAAGTCGGTAGCACCTGAAAGGGCTATCTGATTGATATATTTGTCAATCTCTTCAGTGGTGAGACCGATTCCGTTGTCGCTGACAACTATTGCATCATCTTTTAATGTAACTGTCACTTTAAGTTCGCCAAGTTCACCTTTAAACTCGCCCTTTTCGTAAAGAGTTTTTAACTTCTGAGTTGCATCGATGGCATTGGAAACAATTTCACGAAGAAAAATTTCGTGATCACTATAAAGAAACTTTTTAATTACGGGGAAAATATTCTCTGTGGTTACCCCGATATTACCTTTCTGCATAATATTTTGTTTTTATTGATTATTCCACAGATTATATAAACAAAAAAAATGCCAGATGTTCACCATCTGACATTTTGTCTGTTATCTGAAAAAATTTCAGTCTCACAACAATATAGATACTATTCTGCTGTTACCTCAAATTTCAGTTTATCACTTTCACCATCAACAGTGACGCGGATATTGTCACCTTCGTTAATTTTATCTGAAACAATGAGTTCCGAAAGTTCATCCTCGATAAAATTCTGTATGGCACGTTTCAAAGGTCGTGCACCAAACTGAATGTCATAACCTTTATTGGCAAGAAACTTCTTAGCGGCTTCGTCGAGCATCAAATTATAACCCATCTCACGAGTACGTTTAAGCACCTGTGCAAGTTCCAAATCAACAATTCTGACGATGGCATCTAAATCGAGCTGGTCGAAGTTAATAATTTCATCTACTCGATTTATAAATTCGGGAGCAAAACGTTTGTTGAGCGCCTTTTTAATCACATCGCGTGAATGAAGTTTGTTGTCGCCACCATTAATTCTTGTAAATCCAATGCCGGCTCCAAACTCTTTCAATTCTCTTGTACCTATATTCGATGTCATTATAATCACAGTGTTACGGAAATCAATGGTGCGTCCGAAACTATCGGTGAGACGACCTTCGTCCATTACCTGAAGCAAAAGATTGAAGACATCGGTATGCGCCTTTTCAATCTCGTCAAGCAATACAATGGAGTAGGGGCGACGACGTACACGTTCGGTAAGTTGCCCACCTTCGTCATATCCCACATATCCCGGAGGCGCTCCCACCAGACGCGAGACTGTGAATTTTTCCATATATTCGCTCATATCAATACGTATAAGTGCATCAGTAGAGCCAAACATGAAACGCGCAAGTTCTTTTGCCAATAGCGTCTTGCCAACACCGGTAGGCCCTAGGAACATAAATGTACCTATGGGTTTGTTTGGGTTCTGCAAACCTACACGACTGCGTAATATTGCTTTTGTGAGTTTGTCTATTGCTACATCCTGAGCAATAACCTTACCTGTTAGCTCGGGCTTCATTTCGCGCAAACGTGACCATTCATCTTGTTGCATGCGCTGAATAGGCACTCCTGAAATCATTGCCACGACTTCGGCTACCTTTTGGTCGTCAACCGTCTGACGTTCGCCACGTATGCTTTTTTCCCATTCCTCTTTCATCTCGCGCAGACGCTCTTCCATCTTTTTTTCATAGTCGCGATAGTTTGCCGCACGTTCAAAATCCTGACATTTTACGGCAGCCTGCTTCTCATTGCGAGCGACTT
>JAFTTA010000088.1 GCA_017467015.1 Bacteroidaceae bacterium | reverse complement strand
TTCTCACTTCATCGAAGAACGTCTCGACAGCATAAAAAGAGAGCTCGAAGTTGTCGACAACGACATATCATCATACAAGAGCAAACAACTGCTTCCTGACGTAGCCTCAGCATCTAGCATATACATGGCACAGAGCAGCAAAGCAGCCGAAGAGATATTGGCGCTAAACAATGAGCTATACATGGCACGTTATATATTGTCGTATATCAATGACGAGAAAAACAAGAACGGATTGTTGCCCGCAAATTCAGGAATATCTTCTTCAGGCATTGAAAAACAGATATCCGAATACAACGAGACACAGCTCAGACGCGCAATTCTATCTTCGGGAGGCGACATAAAGAACCCATTGATTGACGACCTCGACAAATCATTGAAGTCTATGCGCACAGCCATCATAGGTTCCGTAAAGAACCAGATAGTGGTGCTTCAGACCCAAATAGAAAACATGGAACGTCACGAGCGCCAAACCATAGACCGCATAGCCGACAACCCCAAGCAAGAGAAATATTTGCTATCCGTAGGCCGTCAGCAAAAAGTAAAGGAATCGCTATATCTGTTCCTGCTTCAAAAACGCGAAGAGAACGAATTGTCGAGAACATTTACAGCATACAACACACGTATAATAACCCCTCCCACTGGTTCGCTGACACCCACGGCACCCGTTCGAACAAAAATCCTGCTCATAGCATTTGTTCTGGGCCTGGCTATACCTATAGGAATAATTTTCATGCGCGAGACACTCATAACCACAGTACGTGGTCGTCGCGACATTGAAAGCCTGTCATTGCCTCTCATAGGCGAGATTCCACAAATAGAGGGTGGCAAACCATGGTGGAAGTTCTGGGTGAAAGATAAAAACACAAAACACGGTATTATTGTTGAAGACGGCAACCGCAACATCATCAACGAAGCATTCCGTGTGATGAGAACCAACATCGAGTTTATGACAAAAGGCAAATCGTCAAACGTCTTTGTTGTGACATCGTTCAACCCCGGAAGTGGAAAATCGTTCCTCACCATAAACATAGCAAAATCGCTAGCGCTCAAAGGACGTACGGTTCTTATCATAGACGGCGACCTTCGTCACGCATCGTCATCGCAATATGCAAACACACCCAAGCATGGTATCGCCGATTACCTTGCAAACCGCTCAAACGACATCCATTCACTCATAGTCAAAGGTGTTGGTCACGAAAAGCTGTCGATACTTCCCGTAGGAAGCATTCCGCCCAACCCCACCGAGTTACTCGAAGAGCCACGTTTCGGAGAGTGCGTTGCAGAACTCCGCACAAAGTACGACTATGTATTCATTGACTGTCCCCCCATCGACATAGTTGCCGACACACAGATTATTGAAGTCTTTGCCGACAGAACCCTGTTTGTCATTCGCGCAGGAGTTTTGGAAAAGAGCATGATACCCGAGCTTGAGGATATATACAAAGGCAACCGCTTCAAGAACATGTCACTCATATTAAATGCTACAACCGACGGAGGTGGTGGACGTTACGGTTACCGCTACGGATACAGATACGGTTACCGCTATGGTTCACACTACTACGCCTACGGTGGCAGCAAAAGTAAATAACCACAAAAGAACAACATATGTGGCCATTTAAATCATCACAAACTATAGAAGAGAGTGGATTACTGAAAAATTCCATTGACTACCACTCACATCTGCTACCCGGAGTAGACGATGGAGTGCAATCGATGGACGACACACTAAAAATACTTGAAAATTTCGAAAAACAGGGCATAGCTCAATTGTGGCTCACCCCACATATAATGGAAGATATACCCAACAGCACCGAGAAACTAAAAAATCGTTTCGCGGAACTGCAAGCGGCATACACAGGAAACATAAAGCTCCATCTGGCAGCCGAATACATGATGGACACACTTTTTGAAGAACGCCTTAAAGCGGGCGATCTGTTGCCATTGGGTGAGATAGGCAATCACCTATTGGTAGAGACCTCGTATTTCAACCCGCCATTACGCCTATACGAAACATTATCAAGCATAAAATCAAAAGGATACCACCCTGTACTTGCCCACCCGGAGCGCTACCATTATATGGACGAAAAAGACTACAAACGCCTGAAATCCATGGATGTGAAACTACAGCTCAATTGGGCATCATTGGCAGGTGGATATGGCAAACCCGAAAAGAAAAAAGCCGAATGGCTTCTTAAGAACGACATGTACACAGTTGTCGGCAGCGACACCCACAGAGCATCCATGCGACATTGGGAGATGAAGATAAGCACATCTGTTGCAAAAAAAATGCAATCGGGTTCCATCATCGTAGAAAGTGGCGACTGGAACCTATAAATAAAAGAATAACAAGAACTTCAAACACAGATAAATATGAAGATAGCAGTAGCCGGAACAGGATATGTAGGACTGAGCGTAGCAACACTATTGGCACAGAACAACACAGTGGTAGCAGTAGACATTGTCCCCGAAAAGGTCGAGATGATAAACAAACGCATCTCGCCCATACAAGACGACTACATTGAGAAGTTCTTTGCAGAAAAAGAGTTGAACCTTGAAGCCACACTCGATGCCGAAAGCGCTTACAACGATGCAGACTTTGTAGTGATTGCAGCCCCCACCAACTACGACAGCATGAAAAACTTCTTCGACACGTCCGCAGTAGAAAGTGTCATAAGACAGGTCATGCAATACAACCCCAATGCCATAATGGTGATAAAGAGCACCATTCCCGTAGGCTACACAGAGCACATACGCCAGAAGACAGGCAGTGAAAACATATTGTTCTCGCCCGAATTCTTGCGCGAAAGCAAAGCACTATACGACAATCTTTACCCCAGCCGCATCATAGTAGGACGTCCCGACGGCGACGAACGTCTCAACAAAGCAGCACACCTCTTTGCCAACCTGTTGCAACAAGGAGCCGAAAAGAAAGAGATAGACACACTTTTTATGGGGCTCACAGAGGCAGAAGCCGTAAAACTCTTTGCCAACACATATCTGGCACTGCGCGTAAGCTTCTTCAACGAACTCGACACATATGCCGAAATAAAAGGGCTCGACACCCGCAGCATCATAGAAGGCGTAGGACTCGACCCTCGTATTGGAGAACACTACAACAACCCCTCATTCGGTTATGGAGGATACTGTCTGCCCAAAGACACCAAACAGTTGCTCGCAAACTATCAAGACGTACCACAAAACATGATGAGCGCAATAGTGGAAAGCAACCGCACACGAAAAGACTTCATTGCCGACCGCGTGCTGAACATGGCAGGCTACTACGACTACTACAACCGCGGCGACTACGAAGCCTCAAAAGAGAGACAATGCATCATAGGCGTCTACCGACTGACCATGAAAACCAATTCCGACAATATCCGTCAGTCCTCAATACAAGGAGTAATGAAACGCATTAAAGCCAAAGGAGCAGAAGTAATCATATACGAACCCACCCTGCCCGACGGCTCAACATTCTTCGGCAGCAAAGTTGTAAACGACCTTGCAGAATTCAAGAAGCAGTCACAAGCCATCATAGCCAACCGCTACGATGCCTGCCTTGACGACGTAAAAGAACGGGTATACACCCGCGACATATTTAAAAGAGACTAACAACTCACAAACAGATAGCCATGAAAGGAATAGTACTTGCCGGCGGCAGCGGCACACGCCTCTACCCCATCACAAAAGGCATCAGCAAACAGTTGTTACCCATTTTTGATAAGCCGATGGTCTACTATCCCATCTCGGCACTCATGCTGGCAGGGATACGCGAAATATTAATAATCTCCACCCCACAGGATCTTCCCGGCTTCAAACGCCTTTTGGGCGATGGCAGCGACTACGGCGTACACTTCGAATATGCCGAGCAACCCTCACCCGACGGACTAGCACAAGCATTCATCATAGGCGAGAAATTCATTGGCAACGATGCCGCATGCCTTGTTCTCGGCGACAACATCTTCTACGGAGCAGGTTTCAGTTCAATGCTGCGCGAAGCAGTGCGCATGGCAGAGCAAGAATCCAAAGCCACAGTATTCGGTTACTGGGTCAACGACCCCGAACGCTACGGAGTAGCGGAATTTGACGACGAAGGCAACTGTTTGTCGATAGAGGAAAAGCCCATAGAGCCCAAATCGAACTACGCTGTAGTAGGACTATATTTCTACCCAAACAAAGTGGTAGAAGTGGCAAAAAACATAAAACCCTCGGCACGCGGAGAACTGGAAATAACCACCGTCAACCAACACTTTCTTGACGACAAAGAACTGAAAGTTCAAACCCTTGGTCGTGGATTTGCATGGCTCGATACCGGCACACACGATTCACTGAGCGAAGCATCAACATTTGTCGAAGTTATAGAGAAACGTCAAGGACTGAAGATAGCCTGTCTCGAGGGCATTGCCTTCCGCAAAGGATGGATAACAGCCGAGAAAATGCGAGAATTGGCACAACCGATGATAAAAAACCAATACGGACAATACCTACTACATGTTATAAATGAAGTAGAACGTACCGGTAAAGCTAACATAGATTTGTAAACAAACTATGGAAATAATAAAAACCGAACTCGAAGGAGTAGTAATAATAGAACCCCGTATATTCAAAGACGCACGCGGATACTTTTTCGAATCATTCTCACAAAAAGAATTCGACGAAAAAGTGATGCCCATACAATTCGTGCAAGACAACGAAAGCAAATCGGTATACGGAGTGATGCGTGGACTGCACTACCAGCGCATGCCCTACACCCAGAGCAAACTGGTGCGCTGCGTAAAAGGAGCTGTACTCGACGTAGCAGTCGACATACGCCGCGGTTCACCCACATTCGGCAAACACATCGCAGTGGAACTCACCGAAGAGAACCACCGAATGTTGTTCATACCCCGTGGCTTTGCCCACGGCTTTGCCGTTTTAAGCGACGAGGCAATCTTCCAATACAAATGCGACAACTTTTATGCCCCACAAGCCGATGCCGGCATACAATTGCTCGACGAAGCACTCGACATAGACTGGCGCATACCCATGGAACAAGCCATCCTCAGCGAGAAAGACACCAAACAACCACTATTGAGCGAGATGGCGCTCGATTTTGATATAAACGACAAGCTATATTAACAAGCAATGAACATCCTCGTAACAGGAGCAAACGGGCAGTTAGGCAACGAAATGCGGATAGTCGCTACAGCAAGCCACGACAACTACATCTTCACCGATGTGGCAGAACTTGACATAACCAACCTCGATGCCATACGCCACATGGTAGACGACAAAAACATACAAGCAATAGTAAACTGCGCAGCCTACACCACTGTCGACACAGCCGAAGAAGAGATCGAATTTTGCGAACTTCTCAACGCCACAGCAGTAAAAAACCTGGCGATAGCAATGAAAGAGGTCGACGGACTGCTCATACACATATCCACCGACTACGTATTTGGCTGCGACCCCTATAACACCCCCTGCACCGAAGAAAAACGAGGCACCCCACCGGAGTCTACGGAGCAAGCAAACTGCGTGGCGAGCAAAACATACAAGAAATTGATTGCCACCACCTTATCATACGCACAGCATGGCTCTACAGCGAGTTTGGCAAGAACTTTGTAAAAACAATGCTCACGCTGACCGCAACCAAGCCACTGCTGAAAGTAGTGTTCGACCAAACAGGCACCCCTACATATGCCCTCGACCTTGCCAAAGCCATTTTCGACATACTCGAGAACCGCAAATACCACGGCAACGACGGCATCTACCACTACTCCAACGAAGGAGTATGCAGTTGGTACGACTTCACCAAAATGATAGCCGAATATGCAGGCACCACACAGTGCGACATACAGCCATGCCACAGCGACGAGTTCCCCAGCAAAGTAGTGCGCCCCGCCTACTCCGTACTCGACAAGACAAAGATAAAAAACACCTTCTCAGTCGAAGTACCCTACTGGACAGACTCCCTTAAAAGATGCATAGCCAACATGGCATGTAAATAACCCCAAGAACATAAACAAAGGAAAAAACATATACCCACAAACAGAAGCGACAAATATAATACACTATAAGAGATGAGCACACAAAATAT
>JAFTTA010000087.1 GCA_017467015.1 Bacteroidaceae bacterium | reverse complement strand
GGTGCGTTCTTTTTCTGCTTTGGCTTCAACTATGCTTCGTATGGTGTTTTCAATCTTGGCATTGGCCTCTTTGATGAGTCGTTCTGCTTCTTCGCGTGCTTGGCGCATCACCTCTTTACGGTGCAGACGCAGTTCCTCGGCTGATTCGCGATATTTGTCGAGTGCTTCGTCGAGCTCTTTCTCTTTGCGATGCACATTCTGTCTTTTTGTTTCCCAATAGCGTTTGTCGCGGACAATGTCCTGAAGGTATTTGTCCGATTGTATGTAGTCGCTGCCGACAATCTCCGATGCATCTTTTATTATATCCTCAGGTAGTCCTATTTTGCGTGCAATCTCTACGGCAAATGAACTTCCGGGGTTGCCTATTTGCAATTGGAAGAGCGGACGCATCTCGCCTCGGTCGTAGAGCATGGCGCCGTTGACTACCCCTTTGGTTGAGTCGGCAAAATGTTTCAAGTTCTGATAGTGTGTGGTGATTATGCCGAAAGCCTCTTTTTCATTGAAGCGTTTCAGAATGGCTTCTGCCATAGCACCGCCAATGAGTGGTTCTGTTCCGTTGCCGAATTCGTCTATGAGTATAAGTGAACGTTTGTCGCAACGTCGCAGTGTGTTTTTCATGTTCAGCAGATGGCTCGAGTAGGTGCTGAGGTCGTCCTCTATGCTCTGCTGGTCGCCAATGTCTATGAATAGGTGATGGAATATGCCGGCATTGCTGCGTTCGTGTACGGGTATGGGGAGTCCGCATTGCAGCATGTATTGTAATAGTCCGGCTGTTTTTAAGCATACTGATTTTCCTCCTGCATTAGGTCCGGATATTAGCAATATTCGTCTGTCGCCGTCGAGTTGTATGTCGAGACGCGACATTCGTTTACCATGTTTCTGTAGTGATATCTCCAGCAGTGGGTGGCATGCTGCGCCCCAGTCTATCATGGCGCGGTTTTGCATTGCCGGTTTGACGGCTTCGAAGCGTATGGTTAGTTGTGCTTTGGCGCGTATGAAATCTATTTCTCCCAGAAATTCGTATGCCGACAGTAGATCGGCTACGTGGGGGCGGAGTTCATCGGAGAAGGCTGTGAGTATACGTATTACTTCGCGGCGTTCCTCGGCTTCGAGCTCACGTATGCGGTTGTTTGCCTGCACTACTTCTGCAGGCTCAATGAATACTGTTTTTCCGCTTGCCGATTCGTCGTGAATTATGCCATTCATTTTGCGTTTCAGCGCGGGTGCTACGGGAATAACTAGACGACCGTCGCGCAGTGTGGGCGATGCATCTTTCTCGACTAGTCCTTCGGCTTGTGCGTGTCGTAATATGTTGTTCAGCGTGCGCGATATGCTGCCTGCGGTGCGCGATAGTTCGCTGCGCATGGCTGATAGTGCCGGCGATGCGGAGTCTTTTACCTTACCAAATTTGTCGATGATGCTATCAATGGCTTTTAGTAGCGATGGCAGTATGTCTATGTCGCCTGCCAGACGACGTAGGTTAGGGTAGAGAGGGTTGTCGTCGCCTGTTGAACTATCGCCTTGTTTACGTAAGATATTCAACATACGTCCGATGGTATCGAGTGAACGGCGAAGCGAAAAGAGTTCCTCCTCACCCATGAACATCCCCGGGATACGTATCCTTTGGAGTGGCTCGCGCACGTCGTAGTAATAATCGTTTGGAAATGTCTGTTCTATTTGCAGTATTCTCACAAATTCCATTACCTCGTCGAGACGGCTGTTTATGGCTTTGAAATCGGTCATGAAGAGCATTGCTTCTACGCGTTCCTCGCCCAATCGGCTCAACGATAGTTCCTTGAGCATGCGTCTTATGGCATCGAATTCTATTTTGTTTTCAAAATTGTTGGGGTATATCATTGGGGAATATCTATCTTATTCAACTGCGAAGATAGCTCAAACAGATGATATATTGAAGCGGAATGTTAAATATTCTCACCTTATGTTGTGTGAAAAGGGTGCGCAACAGTTGCGCACCCTCGGGTTAATCAATTTATTTTATGGTTCTTTTTCTCTCTTTCTCTCTCTTCTCCTTGCGTAACGATTTGTATTTTTCTTGCTGCTCGGGAGTGAGAATTTCGTTTAGTTTTTCAATGTATTCCTTGCGTTTGGCTCCCATGTTGTTCTTGTGTTTTGATGCATCTGCTTTGACGGTATTTGCACTATTATCGGATTTGCCGCATTTTACATTGGTGTTGCAACATTTTGTTTCTTCTTTGCAGCATTTGGATGCCGTACATTGCTTGTTGCAGCAACAGTTGCTTGTGAGGTTGCCTTTTGTGGGACGTTTGTGGTGACGCGCTTTACGCATTTTAGGTAGGTACTCGTTGTTCAAAGCTTCTACTTTTGCAGCCTGTTCATTAGTGAGCGAAAGCTCGTTTTTCATGCGTTCTGTTGTCTTTTTTATCATCTCCTGGCGCTTTGCTTGACGCTCTGATTTTTTCTCGTCATTATTGTTCTGTGCAGTGCAGATGGTTGTTGCTGCAAATAGTATGCACAAGGTGGTTAAAATAGCTTTTTTCATTTTTTCTTCTCTTTAAGTTGTTTCATATATGTTTTGTTCGTCGTATATATTGATTGAAGTCGGCTTTATTAGTTTAATCTCAAATGTCTGTTTTTACATCTTTTGTGATTTGTGCGGCTCTAATTTGTAAACCTTTACAAATTAATACTTGTTCATAACTTGAATTTTAAACTTAAAACATTATGAAAAAAGTATTAGTTACGATGTTACTCTTTGCGGGGTTATTTGTGGGGGCGGCGCAGGCTCAGAACAATTCAGGGTCTGCATATGAAAAAGCTCCGGTGGTTTACATTACGGAGAATGTTTACGAACAGCCGGATATTATTGCTATTTTTAATAATACACATAGTGGCTATTTCCGCGACCCTAAGGTTCCGCGTTTCGTTTTTGTCGACCAACAAGGACGTTGGGGGCTCGG
>JAFTTA010000086.1 GCA_017467015.1 Bacteroidaceae bacterium | reverse complement strand
TCCGAAAGGAATATTGACACCAAACGACACGCTAGCATTCATATTCTCGAGCGGAATGAACTGCTTACCAACCTTGCTTAGGAAGAAGTCAGAACCGATGAAGAAATTATATCCCGTTCTGTGAATATTCATGATAGCACCGAAGCCGGTTCCGTAAGTCGAAGTGCTTCCACTAAGCGCCAAGTTAAAACTTTTCATAGGAGACCAGTTAAGCATCAACGAAGCCTCGTCATATGAATACATATCCTCAAAGCTATGAGTATAAAGCACACCTACACTCAGTTTCTTATAGAAAGGCATCTTATACTCCGCTCCAAGATTAAGTGTAGCACCAAGCCCGCAACTCTCACTACCCTCACCCTTATCCTCAAGTGCGAAGAAATCCTCTATATCATCTTTCAGCGATTCAAACTGGTCCTCGATGTTTGTTCCGGGAATATCATCATGTATGGCTATGTTATTGAAACCATTGAACACGTAAGGCGACTCGGGCGATATAGCAGCTTTTGCCACCTTCTTCCACTTCATGTAACCGACATCGTTCAGAGCAGCAGAAACAATCAATCCATCAGTCAACACCTCGCTAAGGTCGTATGAGGCACCAAGGTCGATGCCCATACCAAAACCATTCATGCCAATAGATACATCATCGTAACCGTCAACAGCTGTTTTTCCATTAATTGTTTTATCGTCGGAGTAGGTATAATGACCACCCATTGCAATACTTGCACTACCACGGGCATTTATGCTCCACTGAGTACCATTTGCCGAAATATCCATGCGGTCGAACATAACATCAGCATAAGCAACACCGAAAAGGAACTTAAGACGTGCGCCAACAGTCAATCCCTCAATTATTTCGCGAGAGTGACCTAGTGACAAATCTACATAATTCTTTGTATTCATATTAAAATCACTGAAGCTGTACTCTCCCGAGCCCATCACCTTCATAAATTCCAACATTCCATAAGGCAGGTTAATACCTGTACGCGAGTGCACACTGACATCCAAGGTATTGTAACCGCCAAAAGCAAAAAAGCCTGTCGACAGAAGTGTCATGTTTATATTTGCACGAATGTTGTTGTCCCCGTCCAAATCGCCAAGGAAATCATCGGCATCCACAGAGGGATGCATAAATGTCACAAGGTCCTGACCATTGGGAGCATCGTACACAAAATTTGCAAGACCAAGATTACCGGCTGTATTTATATTAATGTTACCAAGCACGGGTATAGCAATGTAGTTTTGGTCATTCATCAATGCCGGGTTCAGTCTGTAACGATAAGGGTTACCTTTAAGGAAATATCCGGTTCTTAAAGTTGACTGTGCCGAAACTGCCACAGCAACAAGCAACAGCATGGCAACAACGCCAATGCGTTTCATATAATATGTGTTTTTCATAATTTTCTGTGTTTATCGTGTCACAATAGTTATCAGTTCAGGTCGACAGAGATAGCTTCGTCAATGGTGATAACAATATCCTTAAGTTGCAAATACTCGTTTGAGTTGAATGTTCCGGAGCCATTGCCGGCAAACTTCAAATCGAGTTTATAGAGTTCGTCGAGTTCACCGTTCTTAACGCTCAGTTTAATGGAAATTGAGGACTTAACGGGAGTGCTCACTGCACCATCTTTCATGCCATTTCCTTTCGCCACAACACCTGTAACCTCGGCTGTAACATTATTAAGACGGACACCTTGCTCGTCGTAAGCCACAATAGAGGGTTCAAACTTCGCGGGGATCGTATTCAACACATCGAATTTCACTGTGATAGAATTGATATCAGTAACATAATCTGTAATATCCTCGGCATCGTCGCCAAGAACATCGTCAATTTCCTCAGTATATTCAAGATTGAACTCATCGAATACCATAGGCACACTCACCTGATAGTCTCCGGAAATTTCAAGGTCTTTACCCAATGTCACTGTAGCGTAATTCTCTGTATCCATTCGTGCATTGATATTCACATCTATTGTCTCAGGAATTTTCTTGATAAGATTGTTCAGCTCGGGAATAGCCACTGTGTTATATCCTTCAACTTGAACATCGTAGCGATTGATATAGAAATTTGTTATCGCAGCTGATGCAAAAGTAAGGTTTGTTGCCACCTGCGCACCATCAATGATATTACCTGCTTTATCGAGACCGGAAAACTCGGCATCGGCAAAAATCTGTGCATCAACAGGATTGTTAAATGTCACATAGATACGAGGATCGGCAAAATCGAGATATGCATCATTAAGGAAGTCAAGATCATCGCCAAGTTCAAGATCGACAACTTCATTTATCGGGTCAATCTCGGGGTCGAAGATACCCTCAACTGTAGCAATCTCCATGGGCTCTACATTAACCATAGGCTCCACATCGATATGCTGGGCATGAGAAATATTGTTAAAGCCAAAAAAGACTGTATCCGACTCTATATAACCACTTGCATACAGTTCTTCAGTGAATTCAATTCTGTTGTCTTCTGTCACATTGATACCGCCTTCGGGCAACATAGAGAAGTCGAGTCCAATAATCTCATACTCTTTCTTGAGCACCATTCTATTGATGGCATCATCATATTTCACGTATCCATCTATTATCAGTTTACCGTTCTTCACATTTGCTTCGGGAGCAAACACCAGATACTCGGGAACCTCAATTAGGAAGCCGCCTGCCTCTTTTGAGCACACATGCAACTTGTCTGTGACAGCCAGGATATCGTCCGATTGATGTGTCAGACTATAGATATCAAGTTCAAAAAACATCTTCACAGGATTTCTGAATGTTGCAGTACGTATTTTTTTCATCTCCTCCGGAACAGACTGGCTGATTTTAAACTCCACAGTGTTGTTTATATCCTCTCTAACAATGTGAGGATATTGACTCTCCTTAATTTTGTCTTTCATCCACTGAGGAAGATCCTCTAATTCAGACAAATCTATAAGTTCAAAATCATATTGTTTTGGATCGGAGAGAGGTTCAACTGTCACTTCCACATCATTCACCTTGACTTTCTCAGGATTGAAAGTTCCACTCTTATAAACAGAATAGTAACCCCGTTCATCTATTTTAATAACGTCGGTTTCGGCTGTGTCAATCAATTCGGTCAACATTATTTTCTCGGTAGAACCAACAGGTAACGCCAAACCGCCCGCTACCCCAACTGTCAAATCAACATCTTTGGACAAATCATATTTATCGTCAATGCTACACGATGTCACCAGAAACGATGACATGAGGCAAAATACGATAAAACGAAAGAAATAGTTTTTTTCGTTTTCCATAGTAAAAAATGATTATAAATTATTTTATTTCAGTTATTTGTATTTCAGATGAAGAGTTCCCCTCTCTTCGCAAAAATTTTAGAAGAATAGTATTTACAATATCGGACACCGCACCCAATATGGCAGCTATGCCTAATATTACAAAAGGTATCGAAGCGGTCTCAAATGGATATAACAATGTGGTGAGACCTGCCACAAGAATAAGAAGTGGCATTACATACATCAAGGAAGATACACGAAGCTTGCTTCTTAACAATGAGATAATCTGCATAAGCCCCATTAGCATCAGCACTCCACCAAGCACCAACATCAGGATGGCAACAAAAAAGCTTGGGGATAAAAACATCCACAAGCCGAGTAGCAGACTACCAAATGCCACAAAAGATATTATATTCACATTAGACGAAACTGCACCAAAGCGTTTCAACGATGGCACAAAGGTCAATGCCAAGATGAACAATGATGGCAAAATAAACAACGCACCAACACACATAACAATGAATGGCATAGCTTGCTCACGGAATATCAGCAGCAGAATGCCTATGGTTATGGTTGATATGGCACGTACAAACAGGTTTAACATATATATTCGCTATTTGAATTAAACAACAATCCAACAATGTTTAAAGATTGTTATACAAGGCTACAAAGATATTAAAAAAACATAAACAACAATATATTATTATATAAAAATTAGTACTTAATAGTAGCATAGCAGACAACAAAAAAATCCCACCTCCATTCTATCAGGAGGTGGGAATCGGTATATTTTCAGGTCTGTTATTATTTTTATTTCTTTCTTACAATAACTTTCTGAGTTTCTACTTTGCCACTTGCATATTTTACAATTACAATGTTGATACCCTCGCGGAGCTCATCAATCTCAACACCAGCCTCAGTGAAATACTGACGTGAAACAACATCGTCTGTTGTGCCACCGATGCCTGTACCTACGATATTGAACGAAGCACTCTCGCTGCTGAGTACAGCAATTGCCGTTACCGTACAATCTTCGCTGATTTCAACAGGAACTGTATATTTTGTACTTGCCATTGTGGGAACCGTTCCGTCAAGAGTGTAATAGATAGCTGCGGTCTGGAGAGCACATTTGATGGTCATCTGTCCATTACTGAAGTCAATCTCGGGAACAGGTATCTCGGTAACTTCGGCCACGACAACCGTATCAGTGATAATTGTCTCTATCTCAATGGTATCTGTCACAATCTTGATAATCTCTACTGTATCGGGGATAATTTCGACAAAAGATACCTCAAATACCATATCCTGCTCAACTGAAGAAATTTCGTAAATATTATTTTTAACATCTACAGCAGTTCCGTTAAAAAGCAGTTCAGCCAATTTATAACCATCGTTAGGCATAATGTAAAGCATACGTGCTTCACCAAAAGCGGGAGCTGCAGCATTGTTAAGCGCTGCATAACCACCTGCGCCATAATTTACGGTTGCAGAGAAATGTGAAGCAAACGTTACAGCAGTTGTAGCATCCGTCAATTGGGTCTCCTTGCCATCAGCGTCGCTAAAGTAAACATTTGAAAGTTTAACCTCGCCTGCACCATCCTGCAAGTCTGCATCAGCAACTACTTTAATGTTTAAAAGAGCGCCACTTGTACCACTGAAAGGAGTATTGTCGTTTGAGTAAACAACAATTCTTGTAGCACCGGCAACCTCGCTCTCTGTCAGCACGAATGAAGAGCCTGCACGCTCACCGGCAAGAGATATGCATTTTTCACCATTCTCCTGAACATAGTTTACCCCATCGGGAAGAACCACGTCCATCTGGAATGCAGTAAAACTTGTTGCGTTGTTCAACTCAACAGCTATGGTTTTTGTCTCTTTCGCAGTTATCTTAAAGTCTGATATTGCGACTGTATTCTGAGCAGTCATTGTAATGGTGCCAAGCACCATTACAACTGCTGATAATAATATCTTTTTCATTTTTATCATCATTTTAAGTTTTACTTAATGATTACCTTCACACCACCTACAACGTATGTGCCTGCGGGGAGAGTGTAAATATTCTTGCCTGCGGCTACATTGAGCACCTCAACCAATTTACCATTGAGCGAGTAAACAGAAACCTTGAATGCATTGCTGCTCTCGATTACAAGCGCTTCACCGGCGGTATAAATCTTAACGGCAGCTGCGTCAACCGAGTTGATGCCGGTAGTGCCGTTGATGTCAACTATTGAGCCACAACCTCCGATGGCACTCTCTATGCCCTCAGCAGTAACAACGCGAACATTATCTACTGAGATTGCGCCTGTAACAGCCTTTTCAGCTTGCAAATTCATTGTAACAAGCTCGCCTGCATTGCCTGCAATTGCCACATTACTCAAAGAGTATGCAATAACGCGAACCTTGCCATTATTCATTTTGCTCCATATAACAGAGTGAGATGCTGCACGCTCTCCAAGTGTTGCAGACACGAGTGATGCGCCTTCAGGAAGTTCCACATCCATCTGAATAGCTGTGTACGCAACGTTGTTTTTCAATTCAACAGCAACTGCGCCATTCTCGGCAGATGCAATGTCAAGTGACTCGCTGCTTGATGCCATAGCAGCACGTTTGCCATTGGGAGCCTGGTTATCGACATTTGAACTGAGAAGTATGTTGACGATACCTACGACATCACCTACACCAATTTTGCCATCACCGTTAACATCAGCTGCAGTTGCATTGATGCCGGGAACTTCCTTATCCATTATGCAGTTGATTACCGCAACAAGGTCGCTCAACGATACTGCACCATCGTTATTTACGTCACCCATTGTGATGTCGAACTCAACTTCAAAGTTCACATCCTCGGTAGCATAGCCTATTACATATTCATTGTTCACAATAGCTGCTGTAACATCCTTACCGTTTGCTTTGAGAGATTTGATAAAGTAATCTGCTTTGTGTGCAAGTGAAAGAACCACATAATCGACATGATTTACAGTTGTTGCAGACAAGGTTGCATCTCCGTTAGCAGTTGCTGTCACTGACATATCGTAAACAATCTTGCGTAGTTTCCACTGTGATGCGGTAGCTGAACCTGCCCAGTAAACGATGTCGCGAGAAGTTCCTTCTATATGCATTGAAGCATTGTAGTGTGAAGGATGCCACAAATCGTAAAGACCTGCTACATCTCTTGGACGTACGATGTAAGGCTCCTCAGCTTCGTCTGTAAAGCCAATATCCTGTGAACGAGCACCATCTTTGCTGGTACCGGCATATTCATCAATCATATAGCTTCTGATATAATAAGCATTAGCTGCATCAGTAGCACTGATTGTACCTGCCTCTAACCATGCTTTAACCTTGTCACTCTCCGATGCGGGGATGAACTCGAATTTGAAACGGTCGCCGGCGTTGCAGTAGTCCTCGGGCATGTAATCCCAGTGGAGGCTGTATTCGCTTAAACAGTTGGGGCTTCCTGTTTCAAAGTCGTTGAAGTAGGTGCTAATAGCCAATTCGCCTTTTGAAACTCGCTCCAAAGGATAAGCTGCCTGAATTACATAGTAGCCTGCCTCCATGGGGTTGGTAGCTACAGAAGAAATGGCAGCCACAGCCGCATTGAGTTCTGCATAAGCAGCTGTCTTGGCAGCATCGTCAGCAGCAGCCTCGGCCTTGACAATTGCAGCAATCAACGCTTGACCCTCGTTTGATGCAGAAGAATATGCTCCGGGATCAATACCTACATTAATAGCCTTGGCTGTTTTTATCAAGCTAACCAATGTATCAACTTTAATGGGAACGCTCTCGGGTGTGCAATCGACACCTGCTTTACCGATAACAAAATCGGTGGGAGTGTTGGCAGCATTCTTACGTCCGTACTGAACATATTTGAATGAGTTCAAAGGTTCGGGGAAGGCTATCTCAAGATACATGTATGTGGGATTCTCGGCATAAGAGGGAACTTGTGTGCCGATCCATGTTCCGTGAGCATGTGTATCATTGCTACCGTCAACAAGTGCACCATAACCTTGATAGTCACCCGAGGGGTTAGAAGGCCTTGTCATGATACAGTTTGAACTGAAACTTTCGGCTGTCAATGCTACTTTATTACCACCGCCATCGTATATTTCAATTTCTGCAAATGTGGGGAACACATAGCTTGTACCGCTGTAAACGCCCATATTGTTTGTTTTAAAGAACGTAAGTCGAATAGCATCAACCTTCTCGCTAAAACTATAAACAGGTGATTCCCATAAATAGCCACCATAGCCGAGTTTCTCACCGGGAGTGCCATCAGCCTCTGTTACACGAATCGGGAGTGTCTGTACTTCTGTTATCTTAGATGCCCAGAAAGCAGCGATTACCTCTTGAATGTCGGCAAGTGCTTTATCAACTTCTGCAAGATTTTTATATGAGTCAATAACCTTCATTGCATTTTCAGATGATTGAATCATAACCTGTAATGCAGCATTTGTATATGCACCAAGTATTACTTCGCCATCATTTGCAATAAGAATTTTCTCATTTATAACAGCATCATTAATAAAATCAATTGAGTCGATATATGTCCAAAGTGAGGTAGCTGTGTATGCAGCCAACAAGGATTTAAGTTTATTCTGTGACTTCATTACCTCAGTTGCAGTAACCTCGGGATTGCCAACAATAGTTTTTGCTTCCGCAACAGCCTCAAGAAGTTTTTCATAATTTTCATGAAGATCGCAATCACATTCTATACTTCCACCATAAAGCGCTATGCGCTTTTCTGCTTCATCTATTGTAGCCTGTAATTCTACGGCAAGAGCAGCACCACTTACAGATGCCTTGTAGATTGTCCAATAGTAGTTACCGGGAATGGTGTCGTTGTATTTGCTGAGTTCCATGCGACAACGAGGATTCTGACTGACTGCATACTGACCGTCGTTCATGAAAAGTTTGAAAGTACCTTCCATGGTAGCAGAGTCAGTTGCAAGAGCAAATTGCACTGTTCCGGCGTGCAACTCGTTGTTTGTACCCCAAAGCTGACCTGTGATGCCACCGTTGTTGTTTCTCTCAGCTGCGATGATGTGACGTTTGTCGTTCAACCATGTAACCTTGTATCCGTTCTCAACAGATGCATCGGGAGTAAGGTAAACGAGTGATGCAGCACTTGCTGTCTCGGCCGAACCGTAAGGAGAGTGATAGAATGTTGCACCCTTGTACCAACGGTTAACAGCTGTACCCGAAACGTGATTGAAATCTGCCGAATTTCCCTGGATAACGAAGAGAGCACCTTCTTCAGCCAATGCCTCAACAGTTTTAACCTGCTCGCCAAGCTGGAACTGCTGCTCGGGATAAGGGAGATACTCGGTTC
>JAFTTA010000085.1 GCA_017467015.1 Bacteroidaceae bacterium | reverse complement strand
GCAGGTGCTAACAAACTTCAGGTAGTTAAGGCTGTTAAAGAGGCTTGTGGTCTCGGTTTGAAAGAGGCTAAAGAACTCGTTGACAACGCTCCCAGCACAATCAAAGAGGGACTCGCTAAAGGTGAGGCTGAATCCTTGAAGAAGACAATCGAGGAGTCAGGTGCTGAGATTGAACTTAAATAAGAAACAAGTACCCTATAGGGGTTATTGGTTAAGAACCCTCAGAGGGTTCTTAACCTTTTCTGCGTTAAAAATAAATCAGTTCTAAAAAACTTTTCTACAATGTCTTTAAAAACTGATAATCAAAGAGTTAACTTTGCTTCTATTAAAGATCCGATGCCATGTCCGGACTTTTTGGAAGTACAATTGAAGTCGTTTGAAGACTTCCTCCAATTAGATACTCCACCCGAAAAACGAGTTAACGACGGACTATATAAAGTCTTTGCCGAGAACTTCCCCATTGCTGACACACGTAATAACTTTGTGTTGGAGTTTTTGGATTACTATATCGATCCGCCCCGTTATTCAATTGCAGAATGTTTGGAGCGTGGCTTAACATACAGCGTGCCTTTGAAGGCAAAGTTAAAGCTTTACTGTACCGACCCCGATCATGAGGACTTCGATACAGTTATTCAGGACGTGTTTTTGGGTCCTATCCCATACATGACAGAACGCGGTACATTCATCATCAATGGTGCTGAACGTGTAGTTGTATCACAATTGCATCGTTCACCCGGTGTTTTCTTTGGTCAGAGTGTCCATGCCAATGGTACGCCCCTTTATTCGGCACGTATCATTCCTTTTAAGGGTTCATGGATTGAGTTTGCAACTGACATAAACAATGTTATGTATGCTTACATTGACCGTAAGAAAAAGTTGCCTGTAACCACTCTGTTACGTGCCATTGGATTTGAAACAGATAAAGACATTCTTGAAATATTCGATCTCGCCGAAGAGGTAAAAGTCAACAAGACAAACCTAAAGAAAGCAATAGGTCGTCGCATGGCTGGTCGCGTTATGAAGACCCGCCTTGAGGATTTTGTTGATGCTGATACCGGTGAGGTGGTTTCTATTGAGCGTAGTGACCTCGTTGTAGAACGTGAAACAGTGCTCGATGCAGAAATCGTAGAACGTATCCTCGACAGTGGTGTTGAGCACATATTGCTCCATAAAGAGCAAGGCGATAATCCCGATTCGTTGGATTGCTCACTCATCTTCAACACACTTGACAAAGATACAAGTAACTCAGAGAAAGAGGCTGTCAACTACATTTTCAAACAGTTGCGCAATGCCGACCCGGCTGACGATGCAAGTGCTCGCGAGGTCATCAACAACCTCTTCTTCTCAGAAAAGCGTTACGACCTTGGTGATGTAGGTCGCTACCGCATCAACCGTAAGCTCGGTCTCTCCACAGATATGTCAGTGAGAGTGCTTACAAAAGAGGACATCATTGAAATTATCAAATATTTGATAGGTCTGGTTAACTCAAAGGCAGTTGTCGACGATATTGACCACTTGAGCAACCGTCGTGTGCGCACCGTTGGTGAGCAGTTGTCAAACCAGTTTGCAGTAGGTTTGGCACGTATGGCCCGCACCATCCGCGAGCGCATGAATGTTCGCGATAATGAGGTGTTTACTCCTACAGACCTTATCAACGCAAAAACAGTGTCAGCCGTTATCAACACATTCTTCGGAACAAACGCGCTGTCACAATTCATGGACCAGACAAACCCCTTGGCAGAGATTACACACAAACGTCGTCTCTCTGCATTGGGTCCCGGCGGTCTTTCACGTGACCGTGCCGGCTTTGAGGTTCGTGACGTTCACTATACACATTATGGACGTCTATGTCCCATCGAGACTCCTGAGGGTCCAAACATCGGACTTATCTCCTCATTGTGTATATATGCAAAAATAAACGAACTCGGCTTCATCGTTACTCCTTATAGAAAGGTAGAGAATGGCGTTGTAGACATCAATAACGACAATGTTGTATACCTTACAGCAGAAGAGGAGGAGAATCGAATCATTGCTCAGGGTAATGCACCCCTTGATGAGAATGGTAAATTTATCCGCAAAAAGGTAAAATCACGTCAAGATGCAGACTATCCTGTAGTTGCTCCCGCAGAGGTGGAATTGATGGACGTATCTCCTCAGCAGATTGCATCTATCGCTGCTTCGCTTATTCCCTTCCTCGAACACGACGACGCCAACCGTGCATTGATGGGTTCTAACATGATGCGTCAGGCTGTTCCATTGTTGACTACCGAAGCACCTATTGTAGGTACAGGTATCGAGAGACAGCTTGCTGAAGACTCTCGCACTCAGATTGTTGCCGAGGGTGAAGGTGTTATCGAATATGTTGACGCAACCAAGATCAGAATAAAATATGACCGTACAGAGGAAGAGGAGTTTGTAAGCTTTGATCCCGCATGGAAAGAGTATACAATTCCTAAATTCCGTCGTACAAACCAAAATATGACAATCGACTTGCGACCTATCTGCGAGAAAGGTCAGAGAGTCAAAGCAGGTGACATCCTCACTGAGGGTTATTCAACCCAGGCCGGTGAGCTTGCACTTGGTAAGAACCTTCTTGTGGCATATATGCCTTGGAAGGGATACAACTATGAGGATGCTATTGTCCTTAACGAGAAGGTAGTTCGTGAAGATGTTCTTACATCAGTGCATGTTGACGAGCTCTCTCTCGAAGTACGTGAGACCAAACGTGGTATGGAAGAGTTTACATACGACATCCCCAACGTAAGCGAAGATGCTACCAAAGACCTTGACAAGAATGGTATCATCCGTGTGGGTGCATATGTTAAACCCGGTGACATCATCATTGGTAAGATTACTCCCAAAGGTGAATCAGATCCCTCTCCCGAGGAGAAACTTCTTCGTGCTATCTTCGGTGATAAGGCAGGCGATGTGAAGGATGCTTCTTTGAAAGCTTCTCCCTCTCTTCAAGGTGTTGTAATCGGTCGTCGTCTCTTCCAGCGTGCCGAGAAATCACGTTCGGCGAAATTGGCGGACAAAGCCAAATTGCCCAAAATAGATGATGAATTCACAGAGAAAGTAAATGCTCTCAAAGAGATTCTCATCGACAAACTTATCAAACTTATAGGCGGACGTGTATCGCAGGGTGTAAAAGACTTTATGGGTACAGAGGTTATAGCCAAAGGTGCCAAATTTACAAAGCACGAACTTGAGGCTATGGACTTTACAGCCATACAGCTGAGCAAGTGGACTGCCGATGCACATACCAACGAACTTATCCGCACACTTATCATCAACTTCCTGCACAAGTACAAAGAGTACGATGCACAGGTTAAACGTGAGAAGTTTGCCCTCACCATAGGCGATGAGCTTCCTTCAGGAACCATGAAGATGGCTAAGGTATACATTGCCAAGAAGCGTAAGATTGGTGTCGGTGATAAGATGGCGGGACGTCACGGTAACAAAGGTATTGTCTCACGCGTTGTACGTCAGGAGGATATGCCTTTCTTGGCAGATGGTACTCCTGTTGATATTATCCTTAACCCGTTGGGTGTGCCCTCACGTATGAACATAGGTCAGATATTTGAGACCGTACTCGGACGTGCCGGTAAAGAACTAGGCGTGAAATTTGCAACCCCCATCTTTGATGGTGCAAAACTCGATGACCTCTGCACATGGACCGACAAGGCAGGTCTTCCCCGCTTCGGTAAGACATACCTCTATGATGGTGGTACAGGTGAGCAGTACGACCAGCCTGCAACCGTTGGTGTCAGCTACATGCTGAAACTCGGTCACATGGTTGAGGACAAGATGCACGCACGTTCCATCGGTCCATACTCACTCATTACTCAGCAACCCCTTGGTGGTAAGGCGCAATTCGGTGGTCAGCGTTTCGGAGAGATGGAGGTTTGGGCACTTGAGGCATTCGGTGCGGCTCACATCTTGCAAGAGATTCTGACAATCAAGTCCGACGACGTGGTAGGTCGTTCGAAAGCATACGAAGCTATCGTCAAGGGCGATCCCATGCCTACACCCGGAATTCCCGAGTCACTCAACGTGTTGCTGCACGAGCTTCGTGGCTTAGGCTTGAGTATATCATTTGAATAATTAATACCTTCACGTTTGTCAATATAGTATTATGGCTTTCAGAAAAGAAACTAAGACAAAAAATAAATTCACTAAAATTACCATAGGATTGGCCTCACCGCAGGATATCCTTGGTAGTTCAAGTGGCGAGGTGTTGAAACCCGAAACCATCAACTACCGTACTTACAAGCCGGAGCGTGACGGATTGTTCTGTGAACGTATCTTCGGTCCCGTAAAAGACTACGAATGTCATTGTGGTAAGTACAAACGCATCAGATACAAAGGCATTGTCTGCGACCGATGCGGTGTTATGGTGACAGAGAAAAAGGTGAGACGTGAACGCATGGGACACATCCAACTTGTAGTGCCCGTAGCTCACATCTGGTATTTCCGTTCACTCCCCAACAAAATAGGTTATCTTCTGGGACTTCCCACAAAGAACCTCGATGCAGTCATCTACTATGAAAAGTACATAGTGATACAGCCCGGTGTGATGGCACGTAAAGATGAGGAGGTGCGTCAGGAGGTAATAGGTAAAGAGGATATTCTCAGCGGCGTTACACCTAATCAGCTACTTACCGAGGATGAATATCTCACAATCATGGATAATCTTCCTGCCGGTAATCAGGCTCTTGACGATTCCGATCCCAACAAGTTCATTGCCAAGATGGGCGCAGAGGCAATCTACGATCTTCTCGCTCGTCTCGATCTCGACTCGCTCTCATACGAGCTTCGCAACCGTGCGAACACCGATATGTCACAGCAGCGCAAGAACGAGGCTTTGAAACGCCTTCAGGTTGTAGAGTCGTTCCGTTCATCAATGTCTGCTTCGGGTGGTCAGAACCGTCCCGAGTGGATGATTATGACAGTTATTCCTGTTATTCCCCCTGAACTTCGTCCGTTGGTACCTCTGGATGGTGGTCGTTTTGCAACATCAGACCTCAATGACCTCTATCGTCGTGTAATCATCCGTAACAACCGTCTGAAGAAACTTATCGAGATTAAAGCTCCCGAGGTTATTCTCCGCAACGAGAAACGTATGCTTCAGGAGTCAGTTGACTCATTGTTCGACAACTCTCGCAAGGCAAGTGCTTTGAAGTCAGACGCCAACCGCCCCTTGAAGTCACTCTCGGATAGCCTTAAAGGTAAGCAAGGACGTTTCCGTCAGAACCTTCTCGGTAAACGTGTTGACTATTCAGCACGTTCGGTAATCGTCGTTGGTCCCGAGTTGAAGATGGGCGAGTGCGGTCTGCCCAAACTTATGGCTGCAGAGCTCTACAAACCATTCATCATACGTAAACTCATTGAACG
>JAFTTA010000084.1 GCA_017467015.1 Bacteroidaceae bacterium | reverse complement strand
GGTTCTTTTGCCCGGCAAAAGAACATAATAGAAACAAGGGCTTTTCGGATTGCAATAAAACGATAAGGGTAAAAACTACCGAAGAATACTAAAATAATACATTTAGGATTTATTACCCATAATTATTTTGACTACTCTATTATATTTCAGCCGTTTGTTATTTGGATATTTATCTTTGTTCTCTTCTTTTTGTGCCGACAAAAAGAAGCAAAAAGCTCTGCGCATGGACGCTTTCTTAACGGCATACGAAGCTGATGGTTTTTGGGTGTTGCGGAACTCGCTCGGTTACCCACATTTTATGTGTGTAACCACACGCTCAAACAGTCCTCACACTCATCCAAAAACCATTGACGCCGTCTGCCTAAAAGCTTAATGCGCACCAATGAAGCGATGAACCTATCAATGAATAGCATTTGTTTGCAATGCAACATTGTACTCGCTGGCTCGTTTTTGGTTCTTTTGTCGGGCAAAAGAACATAATAGAAACAAGGACTTTTCGGATTGCAATAAAACGATAAGGGTAAAAACTAACGGAGAATACTAAATAATACATTTAGGATTTATTATCCTCTATCACCATAATTGAAAATTATTCTTACCTCGGACTATAATAATCATCAAACATACACTTAAATCATCCTTTCCCCATTCAGAAACGCCACTACAAGCATATAATACAGCGTAAATTTGCAAAAATTAATAAATATACATATTTTTATTTGGAACGGATAGAAATATTCTCTACCTTAGGCGAAATTTTATACAAAACAGTGATTTTGTAACAAAAGAGATAAATTATTTAAACCATTTTTATATAAACAAAAAGCTATGAAAAAAATTTATTTGGCAGTTGCATTGTTCTCTTCAATGTTCTTTACAATGTCATGTACCAATGACGAAAGTACAGAACAATTAGGCAATGCGGCTCAGGTCTCTTTCACTATCGACGTTGAGAACCGTATGAATGTTCGTGCTATAAGCGATGGCGCCGGAGTGAACCAACTTATGTATGCTATTTTCAATGAAGATGGCACTGAGGTTATTTCTAAAAAAGCAGTAGTTGACATCGATAATCTGGTCAATGGTTACACCTTGACATTGCCTTTGGCAAAAGGTAACACCTACACAGCCGTGTTCTGGGCACAGAACGATGAGTGCGACGCATATACAGTGTCCGACGATATGCAGGTGACAGTTGACTATGCCGGACTGAACAACGACGAGTCACGCGATGCGTTTTTTGCGGCAACAAAACCCTTCAAGGTGGTTAACCACACCTCTAAAGCTGTAATTCTCAAACGTCCTTTCGCACAGGTGAATGTAGGTGCAAGCGAGGCGGAGACTGAGGCGGCTGCAGGGCTCGATATTCTTGTAACACGTTCAAGCGCCACAATCAAGGGCGTAGCCAACAAGTTGAACCTTGTTGATGGCACAGTGGAAGGTGCGGTAGACGTAACATACGAGGCTGCTGCCATTCCCACAGATGTTCTCTATGTCGATTCAGACAACGACGATGTTAAGGAAGCATACGATTATGTTTCAATGTGTTATATCTTAGCAGATGCTGAGGGTACCTCTCACGAAATGGCGTTCAATTTCAGCGCCGATAACGGTAAGTTTGTTGAGTTTGTAAATGGCTTGACATACGTGCCTGTACAGCGCAACTGGCGTACAAACATTGTAGGTCAGGTCTACACAGCAAGTCTCGACTTCAAAATTAAGATTGACACCAAATACGAAGACGAGATGAAGGTTGTTGCCACAGACAAAGGTGTTTATTACAATGTGGGTGAACCAATGACAGTGAGCAACACAACATACATCCTCGACAATATAGACGAAGGTGCAACATTTGCAAGTCAGAATGCCGAGCTTATCACACTCAACAACGTTAAGTTCTATGGTAAAGTGTGGACAGTTGTTCTTGGCGAATATCGTGGTCCCAAATATCGTTACTACAATAACGAACTCAACAACGTAGTATGTAAAGATTTGGTCGTTTCAAACGTAATCAGAACACACGGCGTATATGTTTCCGTAGGTACATGTGTGTATGGAACATCAACCATCAACAACTGTGTTATGACAGGTACAACAACTGTTGCCGACACATATTTCGATGGCTCAAAACACGATTTTACTCCTGTTGATATAGGTATCCCCAATGAGTGCGACGCTGTCATCAATGGCGGTAAGTACGATACAATGTTCTTCTGGGAGCATGCAGTGGCAACCCTCAACAATGTTAAAGCCGACAGAATAATGTCGTTGACATGTAATTCCACCAACCACTCTATGCTCACCATCGCAGCCGGCACAGAGGTAGGCGTGCTCGATTGTCTCCAGCCCATGCCTTACGGCTCACGTCTGGCAATACAGGAAGGCGCTCACGTAGGTGTACTCAATCTGGCTTCCACCTCTTTCGAGAGCGTGACAATAGCTCCGGGTACTGTCGACAAGATAACATGCAATGGTGTAGAGTACACACTCGACGAATTGTTGGCAATGCAATAATAAAATGTAGAGAGTGAATAAAAAGATGTAGTTTTAGGCTTGCGAAGCCCGAAAAGGCGCAGTTTACTTAGTGTAAATGAGTATATTAAGGGCGAGCGTAACGACACAGTACACTTTTTATTCACTCTCTTAATTATCAATGGCTTGCTAAGTTGCTTTTTAGTCGGCCTCTTGTTTATCTTTATGCTATGAAAATAAATCCAAATTTCAGACTGCGTGATATTGCCGGCGAAACAATCATAGTGAACCAAGGCACATCCGATGTAGACATGACTCGCATCATTTCGCTCAACGCATCGGCAAAATTGCTTTTCGAAGCAATGGCAGGCAAAGAATTTACAATAGACGATGCTGCAAAGCTGCTTGTCGATACCTATGAAATTGAGGAATCGCAAGCAATATCCGACGTCGTTGTTTGGGCGCAGGCACTTAAAGAACAGGGCATTATAGAAGAATAATCTGCTTTAAAGGTGCCATACTTTATTTTTTTTTTGATTAATGATAACAAAGTATAATGTTGCCGGGCATTGTTTTGCTGTGAAAGGCGATTGGCTATGTGGCGCTGTGGCCGAAATCCCCGCATTTGCCCCGTTTGAAGTCGCCGAAGGTGATGCTTTGTTCTCATTTGAGGAGGGTAGCGAAAGGCCCGAGGCAATAAAAACAGACTACTCACTGTTGCACGAGGGGGTGGAAACCACCTTCGGCGCTACGCCGTCGGGGTATCTTCTCACTTTGCGCGAATCTTCGCAATGCACACTCTATTTGTGGTGCACCAACGGCGACAACAAGGTCTATATCTCCGGCCACTTATCGTTGCATCTTTTTCATTTCGCCCTATGGGTGGGGTACAGCCTCATGACATTGCCCTACGAAACAGTTGCTGTGCACAGCAGTTGCATAGTAAACCTCAATAAAGCCGTTCTTTTCTTAGGCGAGAGCGGTACAGGCAAAAGCACCCACACCTCGTTGTGGTTGCAACACATTCCCGGCTCTTCGTTGCTCAACGACGACAGTCCCATTGTTCGTTGCATAGGTGGTAAGTTGTGGGTCTATGGAAGCCCATGGAGTGGCAAAACACCGTGCTACAAACCTTTGCGTTACGAACTGAAGGGGTGTGTGCGTCTCTCGCAAGCGCCCGAGAATTCTATTCATAAGTTGTCGGTGCTGCACTCCTATGCAGCTCTTCACCCGTCGTTCCCACCTCAGTTTGCCTACGACAACAATCTCTATGACTATATCAGTAAACTCATAGAAAAAGTAATTCAAGCGGTGCCGGTGTATCATCTGGCATGTCTTCCCAACCGCGATGCAGCTTCTCTATCATACAGAAAAATATTTTCCGATGCAGAAAATTCCTAACAAGCAATATTTCGATTATGTTGCCGAACGAATTGCTGCCGGCGACAATGTGCGCATTCGTCTCAAAGGCAATTCAATGTACCCATTGCTGCGCAACAATAAAGAGATGGTTGTGCTGTCGCCATGCAATGTCAATGAGCTGAAACCTATGGATGTTGTTCTTTTCCGCTATCGTGGTGACTATGTGCTTCACCGAATTATCAATCGAAAAGGCGAACAACTATTGATGCAGGGCGATGGCATATATGCATCTTTCGAACAATGTTGCCTCGCAGACGTCGTGGGTATTGTCACTAAAGTAATACGCCCTTCCGGCGCCGAAATCTCAACTCATAGTCGTCGATGGCGGGCAATCAGCCGGCTATGGAGGGCTTTTGAACCCCTGCGCCGTTTTCTAATAAACAACATGTGGCGTTACTATTGGTGATTTCTTGTTTTCTTCCTTTTTTTTGAATTTGAACTCTTTGTTTGTCAATAAATAACACATTTTTCTGTTCAGATGTACTTTTCCTTTTAAAACTTACTGAAAAATATAAAAATAGTAAGGCTTTTTCATTTTTATTTTAATTATAATTGCTAACTTTGTACCAAATAGACAAATTTTTAGAGTTAAATATCAATAAAAATCCCGGGAAATAGAATGATAAAGAGTGATGCTCGTGTCAGACTCCTATTTTCAGCTGCCTTTTTTAGAGTGGATATGAAGAGTGAAACAGCCTCAAATATCTCATGCTTCAAGAAATAATGTTTAACGATTTGCCCATATGCAGAAAAAGCAGGGCATATACTAAAAAAAAGAAAAGAAAATGAGCAAGAAAATGTATTACGAAGCACCTTTAGTAAAAGTAGTGCTTGTAGAAGTAGAACAAGGCTTTGCAGTGTCATACGGCACAGGCGGTGGCGCAGGCCCCGAGCAGTACCAATCTGTAGGTAGCGACTTCTTCTAATCTTTAGTTTCTAACCAATCAAAAGAGAAAGACTATGAAAAAGATACTCTTTTACATGTCAGCTTTTGCAGTTGTGCTCAGCGGCTGTTCAAGCGATTCAAACGATGGCGGTGGCATGGATATCGATGCTCCCAGCAAGTTCAAGGCCACCTTTGAGAACTCACGCGCCTATCTTGGCGAGGATGACTATTGCTATTGGGAAATAGGCGATGAGGCATCAGTCTTCACCCAGACCAACAAGAACTGGAAGTTCAAGTCTTATAAGGGCGATGTAAAGATGACCGAACTTACCATGACCGAGGAGGGTGTAAACCCCACCACTGAGATTACCATCGACGACTACTTTGCAATCTTCCCCTACACAGCAGCAAACACCGTCGATGCCAATGGCGTGCTCTACAGTCAGTTGCCCTCTACCCAGACATACAACCCTTCGAAGGTAGATATGGGTACAGCCATCATGGTGTCGCGCATCCCTTCAAGCAGCAATGTTTTTGAATTCAAGAACTCATGTGCCCTCATCAAGTTCTACATCAAGAAATATTCCGCTGCCGTTAAGGAGGTAAAGGTCAAGTCAATAGAAATCATGTCTAAGGCAAACAATCTTGCCGGTGATATGTATGTAGAGACAGCCGGTGGCGACTTCACAGCCAAGGTAGCCACAACGGGTACTCCTTCCAAGACCATCATGCTCACTAACTGCGACGCTGCAGGTGCTTTGAGCCACGAGGAGTACACCGAATATCTTGTAGCCATCCCTGCCGGAACATACGCAAAGAATGACCTCACAATATCTATCGACACCGATGTTGATGAGTTGGACTACATTGTGACACTTCCCAAACAATATGTAATTGCTCGTAGCAAATATATTGAGCTTAAGACCATGTTGGGTGGTAAATCTCTTGAAATCAATGATGACGTAGATAGCAAGGATAGAGCTATTATGTGCGATGTTCCCAGAGTTGAAGATCAAGGCTTTGTAGGTTCGGGCGATGTTGAATATGACTACGAAATACCCACCGGTGAGTTTGTTCTCAATGGTAATAACGAGACATATAACTTCTCGACATCTTCGATGAAGATTTATATAATCAACACCTTTACCACACATCAGAGTGGTTACAAAGGAGTGACACCTCCCAAGGTTACTGTAAATGACTTGACCATTTCCGGTGAGTTGCGTACCACAACTATTGGAGTGTATGTTGATCCTAGAAAATTCCCTGAACGTGGTTATGATCAAGGGGCATTTGATACAGAGTGGAACAATGTGAAAGTTATCAATAATAAGATTATACCTTATGCGCAAAGTATTGAAGATG
>JAFTTA010000083.1 GCA_017467015.1 Bacteroidaceae bacterium | reverse complement strand
TGGCAGTGAGGCTGTGAAGCGCCCGATAAAGATTGCACGGCAGAACCCTCAATATTATGAGGTCATTGAGGGGCTTGAGCCTGGTGAGAGGATAATAACTTCTTCCTATGACAACTTCGGTGAGAGCGAGAGGCTGATACTTGATTGAGTCAGGTATTACCTGGCTGTCCCCGAAATATCATGTCTAAAAGAAACTGTATAATTGGTGTTGAAAATGAAAAAGATATTACATAATTTCCAAGTGACATTACGCAGTAACCCGTTAGTGGTGGCACTGAACATCATTGGATTGGGTGTTGCCATAGCCGTTGCATATATGATTGCCGTGCAGGTTCAGTACGAACTGTCGTATAATAAGGATATAAAGGATGTAGAGCGCATTGTGCGCATTGAGATGCACGGACACATAAAGCAAGAACCCGAGAAGTGGGAAGC
The DNA here is from genome assembly GCA_017467015.1 of Bacteroidaceae bacterium. GTDB lineage: Bacteria > Bacteroidota > Bacteroidia > Bacteroidales > Bacteroidaceae > HGM04593. The sequence continues at coordinate 2,316 of JAFTTA010000083.1, read as the reverse complement.
TTTCAGTTCCGAGAATTTTCTTGATGCAGTGAGTGACATTGTCGGTGTCGAGTCGTTGGGAGTGCTTAATATCAATGAGCAACCCAACAGGTTTACTGTTGGCGATGCAAATATCCCCCTCTCGATATCTTTTGCTTCGGACGATGTTTTTGAAATATTGCCTTTTGAAATAGTCGAGGGTAGTGTTGATAATCTTTTACGCGATGAGAATGTCCTCATTAGCGAGAGCTTTGCAAAGAGATATAATCTAAAGGTTGGTTCAACATTAGAAAGGACAACACAGGGCTTTCACGAGGCCTTTTTCCACAATAGGGTGATGACAGTAGTTGCTATTTACAAGGACTTCAAGAAAAATTCCGATTTTGCAGCACTTGATGTAATTGTCTCAATGGGGAAGTTTAGTGATTTCTATCGCAACTCGAAACATAAGAATTATTATGTCGCGTATGCGAAACTTACTCCCGAATATACTGCCGAGGAACTTAGCAGGGCGATGAATGAAAAAATAGCTGCCGAATCTCCCGAAGCCGGTGTCGAGATGCGTGCGATGCCTTTAACCGATTCTCATTTTTATGGAGCCGAGGTAAAAGCTCTGCAGAAGGGAAGCCTAACAGGTACTATTGCGCTCATTGCCATTGCGGTGGTGCTTCTCGCTATTGCCTTTGTAAATTACCTTAACTTCTGCCTCTCGTTGATGCCGCGACGCATACGCAGTGTCAATACTCAAAAAATTATGGGTGCATCGGTGATGCAGTTGCGTGTCACTTTCATTATCGAGTCGGTTATAATGGTGCTTCTGTCCGTTACAATAGCATCGTTGATCGTTTCTGTAACAGACGACAGTGAACTGTCTTCACTCTTTTCCGCAAGGCTGTCCTTGTGGGAGAATAAGGGTGTAGCATCCGTTATGCTGTGTGCATCGTTGTTGCTGGCCGTGGCTATATCAATATATCCGTCGATTTACGTGACGTCGTTCACTCCGGCACTGGCATTGAACGGTGACTTTGCACGAAACAGGCGTGGAATGAGGCTCCGTCTGGTACTTATTATAATGCAGTTTGTAATTTCCTTCGTGCTCATCATTGTTGCGGTGTTCATACGCACACAGAACAACTTCATGCTTGGTGCCAACGTCGGATTCGACAAAGAGTCGGTGCTTGTTGCTACTCCCAATGCTTCCGGGATCGGCGATCACGCCGCACTTTGTGAGAAACTCTGCGAGCACCCCGGTATTGTAGCTGCTGCTTTGGGTGATGCTGATATAATATCTCATTCGCCCGATAAGCGTAATGTTGCTATAATAGGGGAGTCGAATGAAGATAAAGGCACCCGCAGAACCGATAGAGCAAATATTGTAATGATGCAAGTTTCGTCGGATTTTCCACAGGTTATGGGACTTGATATTTATGAGGGGCGCACTCTTGAACACGACGAACTTCCGGCAGTGATTATTACAAAAACTACCATTGAGTTTATACCCGGCGGATATATATGTAATGAACAGGCACGCAAACTTTATTCGCTGAACGTGGGCGATTGTATCGTCGGCACAAGAACACCTATCGTGGGATTCTGTCGTGATTTCAAATATCGGCCACTGCAATACGATGTTGAGCCTTTGGCTATAGGTTTGAACAGGGTGATAATAAATATGTCTATTTATGTGCGTGTTGCGCCTGGATACAACCTGAAGGATGTTGCCGAGTATATGCGCGCCACCACTACAGAGTACTTCGAAACAGATAATTCTTCAATGGAGGTGCAGTTAATCGATGATGTCATGCGCAGCGAGTACAAGGACGAACAGTTGAAAGCATTGCAGATTTCTGCCTTTGCCGTCGTTGCGATAATAGTGTCTGTCATGGGCTTGCTGGCCACAGTGCTCTTTGAGGTAAGATACATGGAGCGCGAGATTGCCCTTCGCCGCGTAAACGGAGCGACTGTGTGGAACATGATAAGGTTGATAAACAGGAAATATCTTGATATGGTGGCATTGAGTTTTATCGTGGCATTGCCTGTGGCCCTGTATGTCGTGAACGAGTGGCTGAGCAACTTTGCCTACAAGACCGCACTGCATTGGTGGATTTTTGCACTTGTACTGTTGTTGGTGTCTGCCGTGGTGGCTGTTGTTGTGACGGTGACTGCTTGGCGTACGGTAAACCGCAATCCTATTGAGGTGCTGAATAAGGGATAAACGATAAATTATAAAGTGAAATATGAGAAATCTATTACGTAATTTAAGGATGACACTGCGTGGGCAACGTCTGTCGTCGGTGTTGAATGTTGCAGGGCTTGCAATTGCCATTGCTGTCGCAT
>JAFTTA010000082.1 GCA_017467015.1 Bacteroidaceae bacterium | reverse complement strand
GGACGAGCCCGGCACCACCACGGACCCCGTTAAAAAAGTAATTGAACTCACCGGCGCAAAATCGAAAATCATATTCCAACCCCTGCCACAAGACGACCCACGTCAGCGCAAACCCGACATTAGCGTGGCACGTCGTGAGCTATCGGGATGGCAACCAGAAGTACAACTCACCGAAGGTCTGCAGCGCACCATAGAATATTTCAAGAAACTCGTATAAACAAAAAAATAGCACAAAGACAATGAACATATTAGAACTTAGCGAACAGGAGATAATCCGCCGCGAATCACTCAACGAAATACGCAGCATGGGCATAGAACCCTACCCTGCAGCAGAATATCCCACCAACGCATTCTCAACAGATATCCTCAATGAATTCAAAGACGAAGAGGAACCTCGCGAAGTATGCATTGCCGGACGTATGATGAGCCGTCGAGTAATGGGTAAAGCATCATTCATAGAACTTCAAGACTCCAAAGGTCGCATACAAGTATACATTACCCGCGACGACATCTGTCCGGGAGAAAACAAAGAAGGTTACAATGTATTGTTCAAACGTCTGCTCGACATAGGCGATTTTGTAGGCATCAAAGGCTATGTTTTCCGCACCCAGACAGGTGAAATCACCGTACATGCCAAAGAGCTTACAATACTCTCTAAGAGCATACGTCCCCTGCCCATTGTCAAATACAAAGATGGTGTTGCATACGACAAATTCGAAGATCCCGAACTGCGTTACCGCCAGCGCTACGTCGACCTTGTTGTAAACGACGAAGTGAAAGAGATATTCATCAAACGCAATAAAATATACTCATCCATGCGCGAGTACTTCAACTCGAAAGGATATATGGAGGTTGAAACACCCGTATTGCAGTCAATCCCCGGCGGAGCAGCAGCACGCCCCTTTATCACCCACCACAACGCGCTCGATATTCCTTTATATCTGCGCATTGCAAATGAGCTATATCTGAAACGTCTCATTGTCGGCGGCTTCGAAGGAGTATATGAATTCTCCAAGAACTTCCGCAACGAAGGTATGGACCGTACACACAACCCCGAGTTTACCTGCATGGAAATATATGTATCCTACAAGGACTACAACTGGATGATGAGTTTCACCGAGCAGATGCTCGAAAAAATAGCCATGGATGTAAACGGCACCACAGAAGTAAAAGTAGGCGACAATATCATCAACTTCAAGGCTCCCTTCCGCCGCGTACCAATGCTCGAAGCAATAAAAGAGTTCACCGGATACGACCTCAACGGCAAGAGTGAGGAGGAGATATTCGCAATCTGCAAAGAACTTAAGATGGAAGTTGACGAAACAATGGGCAAAGGCAAACTCATAGACGAAATATTCGGCGAGTTCTGTGAAGGCAACTACATACAGCCCACTTTCATCACAGATTATCCCATTGAGATGTCACCCCTTTGCAAACGCCACCGCAATAATCCCGAACTGACCGAACGTTTCGAGCTTATGGTAAACGGCAAAGAGCTCTGCAACGCATACAGCGAGCTCAACGACCCCATCGACCAAGCAGAGCGATTCCAAGAGCAGTTGCGTTTGAGTGAAAAGGGCGACGACGAAGCAATGTTCATAGACCAAGACTTCATCCGCGCACTCGAATATGGAATGCCCCCCACATCGGGTATGGGTATAGGCATGGACCGCCTTGCCATGCTCATGACAGGACAAGCTGCCATCCAGGAAGTACTCTTCTTCCCCCAGATGCGTCCCGAGAAAAAGATACCCAAGGACCCCGCATCGGCATTCACAGCCATAGGTGTACCTGAAGAGTGGGTACCTGTACTGCAAAAAGCAGGCTACAATCTTGTTTCCGATCTTAAGGACGGCAACGCACAAAAGATACAGCAAGAGATAGGAGGCATCAACAAAAAGTATAAACTCAATTACACCACTCCATCAGTTAACGACGTGACAGAGTGGATAAACAAACTTGCATAATTATGGATTTGACAAATGCTACCGTTGCCATAATGGGAGGAGGCAGTTGGGCTACCGCCATTGCCAAAATTCTACTTAGCAACTGCGAAAAAATCAATTGGTACATTCGCCGCGACGACCGCATAGAGGATTTCAAACGTTTGGGACACAACCCCGCATACCTATCATCGGTACGTTTCGACACCAATCGCATTAATTTCTCATCAGACATAAACAAGATAGCACGTGAGTCGGATGTATTGGTGTTTGTCACCCCTTCACCCTATATCAAGAGCCATCTTAAGAAACTGAAAGAGGACATACAAGACAAATTCATCGTCAACGCCATCAAAGGTATTGTACCCGATGAGAATCTAATCATCTCGGAATACTTCCACCGAGTATATAAGGTACCCTACGACAATCTGTCGGTAATGGCAGGACCTTGCCATGCTGAAGAGGTCGCCCTCGAGCGCCTTTCATACTTGACCGTAGGATGCAGTAACATTGAGCATGCCACACAATTTGCAGCCAAACTTGCCAATAGTTTCATAAAAACCTCAGTCAGCGAAGATGTGGTAGGCATTGAGTTTGGCTCGGTATTAAAGAATATCTACGCCATCGCAGCCGGAATATGCAACGGACTGAAATATGGCGACAACTTCCAAGCAGTGCTAATGTCCAATGCCGTAATTGAGATGAACCGATTCATAAACGTAGTACACCCCATCAGCCGCACCATCAACGACTCGGTATATTTGGGCGACCTGCTTGTAACCGGTTACTCAAACTTCAGCCGAAACAGGATATTTGGTACAATGATAGGAAAAGGCTATTCGGTAAAGAGCGCACAAATAGAGATGGAGATGATAGCCGAAGGTTACTACGGTGCAAAGTGCATTAAGGAGATAAACAAGTACTACCGCATAAACACTCCCATCATTGATGCCGTCTATAACATTCTTTACGAAGGAATATCACCCGTCATTGAGATAAAGCTATTGACAGATTCATTCAAATAAAAACAAACTATTATCAATTAATAAGATGAAAAATATCGCATTAAACATTGAGAAAGTAACAGGATTTGTATCAAAAGAGACTATCCTCGGTTATGCAGACAAAGTTGCAGCCGCTCAAAAAGCACTTGAAGAAGGAACAGCCCCCGGCAACGATTTCCTCGGATGGTTGCACCTCCCCAGTTCAACAACAAAAGAATTCATTGAAGATATCAAAGCAACGGCTCAGGTATTGCGTGAGAACTGCGAAGTAGTGGTTGTAGCAGGTATCGGTGGCAGCTACCTCGGTGCACGCGCCATCATCGAAGCACTCAGCAACAACTTTGCTGCGCTCATCGGCGACACGAAAAACCCCACAGTAATCTTTGCCGGTCACAACATCAGCGAAGACTACTTGAGTGAACTCACTGCATTCCTCAGCGACAAGAAATTCGGTGTCATCAACATCTCTAAATCAGGTACAACCACTGAGACAGCCCTCGCATTCCGTCTGCTGAAGAAACAATGCGAAGACCAACGTGGCAAAGAGATGGCAAGCAAAGTGATTGTAGCAATCACCGACGCTGTTAAAGGTG
>JAFTTA010000081.1 GCA_017467015.1 Bacteroidaceae bacterium | reverse complement strand
ATCTTTTTACCTTTTTTCTATTAGTGCTGTTATGCTTTCGGCAGCCTCTTCGCGATCTGCCGAGAAGCTGGGAAAGTCGTTCAGGTCTATAATGTATATCTCTCCTGTTGTTGTCACAATGCAATCGCCGCCAAAGATTTCCACTCCAATGGCTTGTGCAGCAGCAAAGGCTGTATTTTTTAATGTTTCTTCGGAAAAACAGTGCTTTTGAATGGCTCCATTCATTCTTTCCAACCCGAATTTTGTTTTGTCGGGGTCGGGGTAGTGCCAACGGAAAAAGTTATTTCCGGCTACGCCGTAGAACTTAATTATGTCGCCCTCTATATGCTTGCAGTACAATGCTTTATTCACTCCTCGTGATTTCATCTGTAGTAGCGCCTCGGTTGCTTCATTGGCGTTTGCTGTGTAGATAACATCATCAGCATGGCACGACCATCCTTCGGCTTTTTTCAGCCATCCGGGATAGCTTAGTGTAGTGGTTTCCTCTGGTGTTTCAATGAAACGGTATGCCGGTTGTCTGATACCCTCTTTTTCGAGAATGTACACCACCTTGTCGCGTGAACAGTTTTGTACGCTGTTGACAGAATTTATCACAGTGGTTCCACTTTTTTCATATTTTGCAATCTGTTGCAACGTATGCATTGTGCGTGACATGTGAAAAATCATATCATATTTTTCATTCTCTTCGTCGAGTTTTGTGATGATTTTTACGGCATGACCTTTTGCCTGCAGCTTCTCCACTATGGCGTTGAAGAGCAGTGAGTCCTTCTCGGACATGTTGGGCGAGTTTTCGGGGGCTCTGGGTATGCCGATTATTTTCATTTCTCCGATATGAATTGTTCTGCTTTTTGTATGTCGCTTGCGTGGTCGATATCTATAATCTTTTCCAACGAGAAAGCTTTCAGCTTCAAGCCGTCGGCGATGAGCTGTCGCTGAAAATGGCGCATTCTCAATATGCCCTGTTGCATGCATTTTTCAAGCGTGTCAAGGGCTGCTTCTGTGAGTCCGTAGATGCCACCTGAAATGTAGTAACTGTCGGGCTGTGCCTCATCATAGAAACCTGTGATGTTCATCTCTTTGTCTGTGCCTACATACAGGGGCTTCTCGTCGTCGATGAATGGCGTTACAGCCATAACACCATTATAGTCGCTTTCTTCAAAGGTCTGAAGATATTTTGCGAAAGCATCTTCTCTGAAAATTGTATCCACCGTTGTCAGGCAGAATTTACCTCCTCTTAGCAATGGCGCAAGTTCATACATGCTGTGCATGGAACCTGGTGTGTTTTTCACCACAATGTTTATATTGTGGCTTTTGCTCATCTCTTTAAGCAGTGCCAATGTTTCGGGTTGCTGCTCGTTTATTATGATATTTATCGATTGGGCATTGTGGCGGCTGAATATCTCAATAAGCCTTTTTATCAGTGGCACACCATTGAGGGGCACCAAAGGTTTTGGTTGCTTCACCCCTTCACCAGCCAGTCTTGAACCTTCGCCTGCTGCTATTATGGCAAATTTCATTCTTCGTTATTCGTTGTCGGGTTGTTGCAGGTTCAGACGGTTACTGTCGTCACGTTTCTCGAAATATTGTTTACGCAGCGGGTTGCGATGGGCATAGCTGTTACTTTTTCTGTTGCGATAGATGTCTATAGCAGCATAGATGGCTTGACGGAACGAATTCTCGTCGGCACATCCTTTGCCGACAATGTCATATGCTACGCCATGTGCAGGGGAGGTGCGTACAATAGAAAGTCCGGCTGTGAAGTTCACACCGTCGTCCATGCCCAATGCTTTCATGGGGGCAAGTCCTTGGTCGTGGTACATGGCAAGCACACCATCGAAGTGAGTGTAGTTGGAACTTCCCATAAAGCCGTCTGCCGGGAAGGGACCATAGCAAAGTATGCCCTCGTTGCTCATTTTCTCTATTATAGGTCGGATTATCTCTTGCTCCTCGTTACCAAGCACGCCATTGTCACCGGCATGAGGGTTCAGTGCCAGCACAGCTATTTTGGGTGCGTTGATGTTGAAATCCTCCTTCAGGCTTCTGTTGAAGAGTGTGATTTTTTCTTCTAAAAGCTCGGGGGTGATGCTTGCAGCTACTTCGCGCAGAGGTATGTGTGAAGTTGCAAGAGCCACGCGTAGTTCGTTGGTGCAAAGTATCATTAGTGCTTTCTCGTCGTTTTCCATGCGCTCTTGAAGATACTCTGTATGTCCGGGAAACTTAAAATCTTCACCTTGAATAGCTTCTTTGTTTATTGGGGCTGTTACAAGCACGTCTATTTCACCTGCTTTGTAGTCGTCTATGGCTTTTTCGAGTGCCTCATACGCAGCTTTGCCGCTCTCCTTGCTAATAGTACCAAGCTCTATATGCACTTCATCATCGTTGCAGTTGATGATGTTAAGCTTTTCGTTTTCTGCATCCGCTGCTTTTTCTATGGCATTGTACATTGTGTTCAGTTCGAGAACTTTACGATGGTAAGCTACCAGTTTAGGTGAACCATATACAATAGGGGTACATAACTCAAATATTTCGGGTTCGGCAAATGTTTTAAGTATCACTTCGTAACCTATGCCGTTGATGTCGCCTTGTGTTATTCCGACGCGTATTCTATGTTCTTCACTCATTATGATTATTCTTTAATATCTGTTTTTACTGTGTCTTCTGCTATTATCTCGGGTATAGCAACCGCATTTTCTATCTCTTTGTCTACAGGGAGTTTCAGTGAGTAGACCGATGCTTCGAGTTGGCGCATCATGTTTCCCTTTCTAATACCTGGGGCATATACAAATCCTTCGGCTACAATCACGCGGTTGTTCATTTGGTCTACGAATGAGTGTGACACAAAAGGACCTCCCATCATGTCATTTTCCATAACCCATAATCCGCGTGCATCTTGCATGTATTTTCCGCGGAATTGGCTGTCTTTCACGGTTATGAGCAAGGAGTCTGTTCCCATGTATCTGTCTTCGCGGTTGCCTCGTATGTGCTTGCCGAGAATTTCGTTGCGCTTTTTTACAAAATATTCGTGTGTGAATGTGTTCTTGTCTGTGTAGGGGTAGCTGTATACTACAATGTTCATGATGCTCTCTTTTGCAGTATTTATATCCGATGCCCACAGAAAGTCTTTTCCGCTTTTAATGCCAGTGAGAGATGCCGGTATGTACATGTCGCAACCAAATATTTTCTGTATTGAGTCGAGAAAGGCCCTGTTGTATTGTTTCTTCAGCAGCTCTAGCTCACGATTCATCTCTGCCGATGTGAAGAAATCGAGAATAGTTTGTGCGTTGTTGGTTACAAACTCTTGAAAATCATTGGCATTAGGGCTCTGTATTGTCATCACCATTTGTGGCGAGGCATATTTATCTTTTGTGTATTTGAATTTTGACTGTGTGTAGCGTGTGGGATCAATCTGCACTTCTATAATGTTGCGGAATGGCTTGAAAATCTGAGTGAAGTTCGTTGGTGAGGTTTGTGACACACGGAACGAATATTCAGGTTGGGGCAGTCCGGGTATGTCGCTCTTCAGTACATAATCAAGTGCTTCACCTGCTGGCGCTTTCCAAAAATCATGCTCACATACAACAAGCAACTCATATGGTTGTCCCACTGAAGTCTGTTTGAAGAAGGTGCTACCTTTACCGTTACCGTCGCACGACAAAAGAAGAATTGTTGCCATTAGCAAGTAAAATATATTTTTTTTCATGGTGTAAATATTTATTTGTTACTATTCTGCTTAAGTGTGGATAGCATTCCGCAGGCTGCAAAAATGTCTTCGCCTCGCGATGCTCGTATGGTAGTGAATATGCCGTTTTTTGTCAGATAATCTCTTAATTTTATCATTTCCTCGCTTGTGACGCCCTCGAGTGGTACGGATGGTATTGCATGGTAGCGTATGAGGTTGATGCGGCAGTCGAGCCCTTCGAGCAGTTTTACCAACTCGCGACCATGATAGAGTGTGTCGTTTATTCCTTTGAACACTATATATTCAAATGTGAGTCTTCGCTGGTGGCTGAAGTCGTATTCGCGTAACAATTCCACAACATCTTTTATTGAATAACCACGCTCGGCCGGCATTAGTTCGCTACGTTTTTCGGGGATGGGGTGGTGCAGGCTGACGGCAATGTGGTAGTCGCCTGCTTCGAGCAGTGGTTTCAGTCCCTTGCGCAGTCCTACGGTGGAGACGGTTATGCGATGGGGACTCATGGCTGTGCCATAGTCTGCTGTCAATATCTTTATGGCTTGCAACACATTCGACAGGTTGTCGCATGGCTCGCCCATGCCCATGAATACAAGGTTTGTCAGTTTGTCAAATTCAGGCAATGCATATATCTGGTTCAATATTTCGCCGGCTGTGAGGTTGGCTGTATGGCTCTGCTTGCCTGTCATGCAAAAGAGGCAGTTCATTTTGCAACCTACCTGTGACGAGACACATAGTGTGGCTCTGTCGCCATCGGGTATGTACACTGCCTCCACAAAACGGTTGTCGCTTGTTGAGAACAAATATTTTATTGTGCCATCAGTGGAGCGCACAGCTTCTGCCGGTGGATTTATTCCCACCTCGTATGTGGCAGCCAGCTTTTCGCGGTTCTTAGCCGAAAGGTTCGACATTTTATCTATATTGTCAACCCTTTTTTTGTATATCCAGTCTGCAATCTGTTTTGCTGTAAATCGAGGCATTCCTTCCTGTGCTACAATGTCTTGTAGCTGTTCCAATGTCATGCCTAACAGTTGCTTCTTATCGTTGCTCATGTGTTCTCTTTTTAAGGCATATGTTTGCCTGTTTGTTGAAAAAGCAAAGATAGTGAAAGGCTATGAAGAAAAAAACAAGTTCAGCCTATTTTTTCTTCAGAGCCTTTCACTATCTTTTGTCGAGTCTCTTATATGTTATTCTATGTAGACCATTATGTTGCCACTGAGCTGCAATAGCGAGATTTCGCAGAGCTTGGTGTTGTATTCTACCACCAAAATACGTTCCTCGGCATCGAGAAGGCTTTTTTGTGCTTCGCGCATCTCTATTCCCGAGAGGTCGCCAAGCAGATATCTTTCGTGTGCAATTGCGTAGTTCTCGCGTGCGGCAAACACATTTTGTCGTTCGAGTGCAAGCAGGCGGGTATTATTTTCATATGCCTGCCACAGATCGGCAAGGTCGGAGTATAGCGACAGTTCGAGGTCTTGTTGCTCAAGTTCGGCATTTTGGATAGCTATTTTTGCATTGCGACGTTCGCGGTTTCTGTTTCCGTCGAAGAGTTTGAAACCCAGTGTGACACCAAAGTCGGCTCCCCATTGTTTGCGTTTCTCTGTTGCTCCCATTTCGTATTTGTTAAAGGTGTAGCCATAGCCGGCGTTGAGGCTCAGGTAGGGGTAGTCGCGTGAGCGTATGCTCTTGAGATCTGTCTCGGCTATTTTTTTGTCTTGTGCGGCAATAAGCAGCGAGGCGTTGTTTTGCAAAGTCGACTCCCACAACTTGTCGAAGTTTAGGGGACGATTAACGTCTACCATTGTGTCGGCAACGGTAAACATTTTGTCTATATCTTTTTCTGCCATAAGTTCGTGCAGACGTATACGCGACGATGCAAGAAGTTCGTGCTGTTTTACACTCTCAGCACTATCGGCGTTGAAGTCCACGCGTGCTTGTAGCAGGTCTAGTCGTGAGTTGTCGCCAATGACGTAGCGTTCGTAAACAATGCGCAGACGTTCGCGAGATAGTTTTACCGCATAGTTGAGGTTGCGTAGACGGGCACGCTGTTGCACGAAATTGTAATATTCTGCTGTTAAGGCTGCTACGAAATCTTCGACTGCGAGTCGGGTTTGTGTCTCGCTTTGCAACTTCAACTCTTTCAGACGATTGTAGTCTGCCTGCATCTTGAAACCATCGAATATCAGCCATTTTACATCTATGCCGGCATTCAGTGTGTGGTCGGTGATGTTGCTCTGCTTGGTTGTGCTGCCATCTTCGCGGGCTGTTGTCTCGTTGTTGTTCAGTGTCCCATTGTAGCCGGCCGAGAGGTCTACTTTGGGCAGCAATCCTGCATTAGCCCATGTTGAGTTGTTCTCGGCTATCTGCTGTTTGTTGCGCACGATACGCAGTGAATAGTTGTTCTCGAGTCCGCGTTCTATGCAGTTTTTCAATGTATTTGTTTCATCTTGTGCCGATGTAATAATCAATGTGAGCATCAGCGCTCCTGCTGTTATAAATCTTCTTCCTATTTTCATCTATTTTTTGTTTGCAAGGTTAGTCGATACGAATGAATATATTGTTGGTACAATGTACATTGTCAGCATGGTAGAAATGAGCATGCCGCCTACAACTGCTGTTCCCATGGCTATGCGTCCGTTGCAACCCTCGCCCGATGCGAACATAAGCGGCAGCAAGCCAAGGATGGTCGATGCACTTGTCATCAGAATGGGGCGCAAACGCAGTACGGATGCATCGCGTATTGCCATCATCTTATCAACTCCGGCTTTCTGCTTTTGGTTGGCAAATTCCACAATGAGAATACCGTTCTTTGCCACAAGGCCGATGAGCATGATGATACCAATCTGGCTGAAGATGTTCATGGTCTCTCCGCCCGCTGCCATGAATATGAGTGCTCCACAGATGGCAAGTGGTACTGTGAGCATTATGATGAGCGGGTCTTTGAAACTCTCGAACTGTGCTGCGAGTATAAGGTATATGAGCACAAGTGCCAGAGCGAAGGCAAACATCAGGCTCGATGAACTCTCGCGGAACTCTTTAGAGTCGCCGGCAAGTGCTGTGCGGAAGGTGTCGTCGAGTGTGTTTTTTGCTATTTTGTCCATTTCGTCCAGTCCGTCACCAATGGTTTTTCCTTCGGCAAGACCGGCAGAGATAGTTGCCGACACGAAACGGTTGTAACGATAGAGCTTGGGAGGTGCTATGCCCTCGATAAGTTCCACCAGGTTCTCCATCTGTATCATTTCGCCCTCGGTGCTACGCATGTAGATTGATTTCAGGTTGGCAGGGCTGTTACGTTGCTGGCGGTTAATCTCGCCCACAATCTCATATTGTTTGCCATTGAGGTAGAGATATCCCAGACGCTGTCCGCTGAGTCCGTATTGCAGTGTCTGGGCAATGTCTTTTGTGTTCACACCCATCAGGTTGGCTTTCTCGCGGTTGATTTCTATGCGCAATTCGGGCTTGCTGAATTTAAGATCCACGTCTGCCATTTGGAACACGGGGCTGTCATATACCTTTGCCATGAATTTGGGCAACACCTCTTCCAGCTTTTCTATGCTTGTTGCCTGAAGCACATATTGTACGGGCATTGCACCGCGTCGACCTCCGAAGGTTGAACGCTGCTGTACGAATGCTCGGGCATCGGTCTTTTTGCGTACAGCTTTTGAGAGCTTTTCAGCCACCTCCATCTGTGTGTAGTCACGCTCTTTCAGGTCCTTCAGTGTAATCTGAATGTTACCGCCTCCATTTGACACGCGGGCAGTGATGAACTCTGCGTCGGGCATCAACGAGTCTGCCATGCGGCTTATGTCTTCTGTGTAGTCGCGCATATATTCGTATGTGACACCCTCGGCACCCATGGTACGTATGGTGATGCTCGAGCGGTCTTCAAGCGGTGCCATTTCCGATGGAATGGTGCTCCACAGCCATCCGATGCCTATGAATGCAAGCACCATTATGGCGATGGATATGTAGCGACGACGCAAGAACCAGTTGAGGCTGCGTGCGTAGTATCGGTTCAAACCTTCAAAGAATGGTTCTGTCTTGCGGTAGAACCAGCTTTGTTCTTCGCGACGTACAAGCAATTTGGTCGCGAGCATGGGTGTGAATGTCAAGGCTGCAAATGATGAAATAATTACCGAACCGGCCACCACAAAACTGAATTCGCGGAACAATCGTCCTGTCGTTCCCTCCATGAATACGATGGGGAAGAACACTGCCAGCAGTGTTATAGTGGTAGAGATTACAGCAAAGAAAATCTCTTTTGCACCCTCTATTCCTGCCGCTTTGGGTCTCATGCCTCGCTCTATACGTATGTATATATTCTCCGTCATTACGATGGCGTCGTCGACCACAAGTCCCACCGACAACACAATGGCGAGCATTGATAGCACGTTAATAGAGAAACCTGCTATGTACATTATGAAGAACGCTCCCACAAGTGAAACGGGGATTACAATGCATGGTACAAGTGTCACACGCCAATCGCGTAGGAACAGGAATATGATGATGATTACAAGTATGAATGCTTCGTAAACGGTGCTTTTTACCTCGTCAATAGAGGCGCGAATGAAGCGTGTGTTGTCGAAACCATAGTTGTATGTAACATCTTCGGGGAGGTCCTTTTTCATCTTCTCCATGCGGTCGTACACAGCCTCGGCAATGTTTATGTGGTTTGCTCCGGGTTGTGGAATTACAACCACACCCACCATGGGCACTCCGTTCATCTTCATGTAGCTTTTCAGGTCGCGTGCGCTTAGTTCGGCATGGCCAATGTCGCTGAATCTGATGATGCGTCCCTCTTCTTCTCGAATAACAAGGTTGTTAAACTCGTCGGTGGTGTGCATCAGTCCGAGGGTGCGTATAGCAAGCTCGGTGTTGTCGCCCTCGATGCTTCCCGAGGGAAGCTCTACATTCTCTTTGTCGAGTGCGTTTTTAACGTCCATAGGTGTGATACCGTATCCCGACATCTTTATCGGGTCTAACCACAGACGCATGCAGTAGCGTTTCTCACCCCAAATGGAGACACTGCTCACTTCCGGGATAGTCTGCAACTGCTCTTTTACGGTGAGGTCGGCTATTTCGCTTATTTCGAGAAGTGAGCGTTTCTCGCTCTGTATAGCAACCATCAGTATTGGCGTTGCATCGGCATCTGCTTTGGACACTGTGGGCGGGTCGCAGTCTCGAGGTAGGTAGCGTTGTGCACGTGACACCTTGTCACGCACGTCGTTGGCTGCAGTTTCAAGGTCTACCGACAGCTCAAATTCTACTGTGATGCGGCTCTGTCCCTGCTGGCTGACACTGGTCAACGAGCGTATGCCGGGGATACCATTGATGTTCTGCTCCAAAGGCTCTGTTATCTGGTTCTCGATAACGTCGGCATTGGCTCCGGGGTAGGAGCATTGTACCGATATTATAGGGTTGTCCACCGAAGGGTATTCGCGTACTCCGAGGCTTGCGTAACCTATGAGACCGAACAACACAATGATAAGTGTGAGTACGGTGGCGAGAACCGGTCGGCGTATACTTAGTTCGGATATATTCATCGCTCTCTCCTCCTCTTATTTTGTTACGCTGTCGAGTATCACTCCCTGTCCGGTGCGCAGCTGCATTGTTCCGGTTGTGATGATGGTGTCGCCGGGTGTCAATCCTGTCAACACCTGTACCATCGATTCAGTGCGTACACCTTTGGTTATTTCCACGGGAACTGCTTTGCCGCTTTTGTAGAGGAATACTTTGTCGATACCCATTTCCGAAACGATTGCCTGGCTGGGTACGGCGAGTGTGTTTTCAAAGGTCTGTGTGGTGAGTGCCACGCTGACGTAGCGTCCGGGATAGAGTTTGCCGTCTGAGTTGTCATATAGCGCACGCACGCTGAATGTGCGGGTGTCGTTGTTGACGTGTGAGTCGAGTGCATAGATTTTTGCTCTCTTCTCGGCAAGGTCGCCCTCTACGGTGAATGTTAGCGGTATGCCGGCTTTCAATGTCCCTGCATATCTCTCAGGTACGGCAAAATCTATTTTCAGGGGGTTGGTCTTTGTGAGCTTGGCGATGGTTGTTGTAGGCGATGCGTATGTACCTTGACTCACCTGTCGCAGACCGATTATTCCGTCGAAAGGCGCGCGCAGCTCTGTCTGCTCTATGTTTGCCACCACCTTGTCAATCTCCGCTTGCAAGGTTGCAAGGTTGGTTTTTGCCTCTTGGAATGCCTCTTGGCTGACAGCCTCCTTTTCGAGCAGCGCATTTTGGCGATACATCCTGTCGGTGTATAGCTTCAACTGCGATTCAAGTTTTTTAAGCTCGGCTTGCAGTGGGGCATCGTTTATCTTTGCCAGAAGGTCGCCTTCGGAAACTTGCGAACCCTCCTTGAAATATATGTTTGTAATTTTTCCCGATGTTTCAAACGATAGGTCTACCTCTTCATCGGGGATAATGCTTCCGCTGACAAAAAATTCATCGGAAATGGTTGTTTCTGATAGTACTACTGCTTTGACATTGAGGTCTCTGCTCTGTTTTCCTTTAGTTGCTGTTGGGGTTTTCTGAATTTCTTCATTTACCTTGGGTGTGAATGTACGTATACCCAATATCGTAAGTCCTATAACGATGATTACGACAATTCCCCATTTAATGTATTTATTCATGTT
>JAFTTA010000080.1 GCA_017467015.1 Bacteroidaceae bacterium | reverse complement strand
ATTGTGTGTCTGATGCGTTGCGTCTCCATGGAATGAAAAACATCGTTCTCGACCCTGTGATGGTATCCACATCGGGGCATCGTCTCATAGAAGAGGAGGCGGTGGAGACAATGAAAAGTGTGCTCATACCCATGGTGCGCGTCATAACCCCCAATATCCCCGAGGCGGAAATATTGCTGGGACGTGCCATTGCCGGACAAGAGGAACTGCCCTCTGTGGCTCGCGAACTTGCATCAATCTATTCTGTGTCGGTGCTTCTGAAAGCTGGACATCTCACCGATGACGAACTGATAGATATCTTCTACGATGCCGAGTGTGACAAGGCTGTCGAACTTAAATCCAAACGTCTCTATTCGAAAAACACTCATGGTACAGGTTGCACGCTGTCGTCTGCTATGGCGGCTATGTTGGCAAAGGGCATGTCGCTTGCCGATGCCGCAAGGTGTGCAAAGGATTATATTAATGCTGCTATTGTTGCCGGTGCCGATTACGAGATTGGTGGCGGTCATGGACCTGTGCACCATTTTCATCAGTTCTGGAAGTAGCTCTCTTATTTCGCCACTGGTTCAAAAACAATTTTAGAAGCATACTCATAACCCTCATTGTAAAGGTCGAGTAGCTTTCCTGTGTCACGCTCCATACGTCCCACCACAATGGGGCGTTCGGGGCGTATAACTTTTATCTTGCCCTCCTCTTCCAATTTTTCCACCAATGATATTTGTCTGTTGTAGAGAGCATTGCGCTCGGCAATGGCTTTGCGCAGAGCGGGGTATTTCCTATACATGAAAAACGGTACAGTCGTCTTTTTTGTGGGTTTGCGATAACCTTTGTTTCGTGTGAGCACCACCACATTGTTGTCGTAACCAAGCTCGCGGGCGCGCAGCAGAGGAATGGAGTCTGCCACTCCTCCGTCCATCATAGGCTCACCATCGACGTATGCTATGGGGCACACGAAGGGCAGGCTGCTGGAGGCCCTCACAATCTCAATGATGCGTTTCGGGTCGTGCTTTTCGTTGTAGTAACGTGCTTCTCCTGTGTGGCAGCATGTTGTTACCATTTCAAATATCTCCGTACATTGTTCGTATGCCTTGTAGTCGTAGGGGATAATCTCCTCGGGGAATGTGCGAAACATTAGATCGAAATCCATTATGTTGCCCTTGAGAAGCAGATTTTTGAGACTTATGTAATGATATTGGTCGAGCAGGTTGATGTTGGCATTTTTCGCTCTGCCTTTCTGCCCCGACATATATGAAAGACCATTGCACGCACCGGCACTGACGCCTATGGTATAGGGGAAACGTATGCCACGCTCCATCAGGTTGTCCAATACACCGCAGGTGAACACTCCGCGCATACCTCCACCCTCAAGTACCAATCCCGATGTAGGGGTCAATTTAATTGTCTCATTTATCATACGACCTATAGGCTTTTCATAATTTGCGGCAAATGTAGTCATTTATCTTCAAATATGTAGGGATTTTCAAATAGTTTCTTAAAAAACTGTTTGAAAATCAAACTCTTTTCAGTGCCTATTCTCGGGTTTTGTGGGGTCGCTCACAATGTGTGTTGTCCATAGGTGGAAAGCAGCTCCCAAAGATTTGCTCGTTTGAGCAAAAGTATGAAGTGCGAATATTTCTCGCTTCGATTTTGTAAGAAATCAGCCATTGTCTCACTCCTCGCTTGTCGCGAGGAGT
>JAFTTA010000079.1 GCA_017467015.1 Bacteroidaceae bacterium | reverse complement strand
TTAGATGCGCCTTAAGGCGTAGCTAACCGAACGAGTTCCACAGCACCCAAAAGGCAGACGATAAGAGTTGAGCGACAAGGAACGCACCGACTGAAGGATATTTCCCATAGGGAAATTCCTGAACAAAGGAAGTGACGACTGATGCGCCCCGTGTGCCGGGGCTTTTCGTTCTTTTGCCCGGCAAAAGAACATAATAGAAACAAGGACTTTTCGGATTGCAATAAAACGATAAGGGTAAAAACTAAGATAAATACAATTAGCCAATTGTAACATAATGATTGCAGAATTCTTTTCCTTAATAACCATAATAGAAACACTTTTAAAACAAATATATCTACAACCATAATGAGAGCAAATAACAAATAAAACAAAAACATAACCTATTATTTAAAAATATTAACTACCTTTGTAGCATTGAGATAAAAAAAGAACCAATTATTTTCAACAAACATACTAAAAAAACAAAACTCATGAAACCTACACTTTTTGTATTAGCATCAGGTATGGGCAGCCGTTACGGTGGTTTGAAACAGCTTGACGGTCTGGGCCCCAATGGCGAGACAATCATGGATTACTCAATCTTCGATGCAATCCGTGGTGGATTCGGTAAATTGGTATTCGTTATCCGCAAGGACTTCGAACAGGATTTCCGTGAAAAAATCCTTAGCAAATACGAGGGTCACCTTCCCACAGAATTGGTATTCCAGGCTATTGACGACCTTCCCGAAGGCTTCACAGCACCCGAAGACCGCAAAAAACCTTGGGGCACAAACCACGCAGTACTCATGGGCAAGAACGCAATCAAAGAGCCTTTCGCTGTAATCAACGCCGATGACTTCTATGGTCGCGATGCATTCGAGGTAATGGGCAAATGGCTCAGCGAGCTCCCCGAAGGAAGCGCTAACCGCTACAGCATGGTAGGTTTCCGCGTATGCAACACACTCAGCGAGAATGGTAGCGTAGCACGTGGCGTTTGCGAGAAGAACGATGCAAACATGCTCACAGGCGTTGTAGAACGCACAGAGATTATGCGTGTTGATGGCAAAATCTGCTACAAAGACGAGAATGGCGCATGGATAGAGGTTGCAGAGAACGCACCCGTATCAATGAACTTCTGGGGCTTCACACCCGACTACTTTAACTACTCAGAGGAGCAGTTCGTAGACTTCTTGAAAGCCAATGCAAGCAACCCCAAATCAGAGTTTTTCATTCCTCTGGTAATCGACACACTCATCAACAGTGGCAAAGCTACATGCGAGGTACTCGACACAACATCAAAATGGTTTGGTGTAACATACGCAGACGACCGTCAGGCAACAGTTGACAAAATTGCTTCACTAATTGAGGCCGGCGAATATCCCAACAAATTGTTCTAATTTGTAATCTAAATACTTTTTAAAGGCGTCAGAAATTTCTGACGCCTTTAAATTTTAATTACATAAACAAAAGCCAAAAGTCAATTGGCGATAATTAACAAACAATAACGAATATATTGAACAATACGAAATTTAATATATTTCGAAAATCAGTAAGCACATTGAAAACCCCCAACTTTTCGTTGTTGCACAAAACATGCACAATTGTGCAATACGGATTAAGTAAAGCTGCTCAAAAATCAAGAGTTATTCAGCTGATACCCAAAGGATTAAATACAGCAAAAGGTTGAACGAAACAATATTTCATTTAACATTTTTTCACATTGTAAATTTGAAAAAACGACAAAAAATTAGGATATATATAAAAGCATTTATTGTACCTTTTCAAAGCGTTAGAAAAGGTATCATGCGAATCTCCGTAAACTTATGTTTTCAGACGGAGGCATGATAAACTGCTAAGGGCCTTATTAAGAAAATGATAACCACGGAACACATATTTCGAGGGAGGAGAGGCTCGGCTCCAAAATAAAGGAAACAATGCCAACACAGGAAGAAAAAATATATTGGTATGCTGTTCGCACTTTCTACTGCAAAGAAGAAAGCGTAGCAAAACACCTGAAAGAAAACGGAGTTGAATACTTCATACCAAGCATATATAAAGAAGACATACTACCCAGCGGCAAAAAAACAAGAAAACTGGTTCCTGCCATACATAATCTACTCTTCATTAAAAAGACCAAAGACGAAGAAGATATAAAAAAGGTCATAGAGAGCTGCCCTACCATGGTATCTGTAATACAAAACAAGTCAACGCATAGTTATTACAACATACCTGATAGTCAAATGACAGAACTGCGCGCTATATGCGACCCCAATTATAAAAACACAATATACGTTGACAGCACATTTGCCGAAGCCCGCAAAGGCGACCGGGTGACAATAACACGAGGTACATTCAAAGGACTCGAAGGTAAGCTCACCCGCTACAAAGGACGCTCATACGTAATAATAACAATTGCCAATCTAGGGGTGATGCTTCACATCCCCAAATGGTATTGTAAAAAAATAGAAGAACCGACAGAATAATAAAAAAAAAGCAATAAGGCTAAACAGCCATCAGAGACAAACAACAAACAAACATGAAATTTCAGATAGATAAGATACAATTCCTCAGCCCATATATAATATGGGTTGCCGACTGCTTTTTATCTATATCGTCGACCATATTCATATATTTGCTGTTCAATTACACATTAGGTGTTGAGATAAACACAGGCCTGATGCGTAATGTAATTTTGTTATCTATTGCCACAAGCCTTTTGTGGACATATATATGCAAAACAAACTTCGGCATAATACGCCACACCATGGTTGGCGAGCTCTCACGCATCTCCTATGCAATGATGCTGAAGATGCTCTCGTTTGTAATATTCTATCATGTAACACTCGAATATGTAGGAAAGTTCATATACACGCTGGTGATAACCGACTTCATGTGTTCAGTATTTCTGCTTGTGACCATGCGCGTGCTAATTGTGAACTTCTACTACATGATGACACAAAGCCTTGGCACTAAAAAGGAGAACGTACTAATATACGGCACCACGCATGCATCTATAAGCCTTGCGACGTACTTGCAGAGCAGTAATGATATATATAAGGTTGTAGGCTTTGCGACATGCACGCACCCAACAGCAAAAATAAGAATGATGGGATATCCAATCTACAGTATAAACAGCGTAGAGGATATCAAAAGACTCAACGAAGATAAAAAAATAACGACGATACTGTTCACCAACAGCGACAACCTCAAAAACAACAACATAGTAAATTATTGCCTCGAGAGCAATATAACACTGCGCATAGCACCACTTGCAGAGACGCGTCAGAACCCAACAGCACTTCAGTTGCGTAACATACAAATAGAGGATCTTCTCAACAGAGATGAGATAATAATAGACCTCGACAACATACGCAACGAGATAGAAGGGCGTACCATTATGGTAACAGGAGCTGCCGGCAGCATAGGAAGTGAGCTATGTCGGCAGCTATCTATTTTTAATCCAAGCCAGCTCATTATGTTCGATTTCAGTGAGACAGCACTCTACTACATCGACCTTGAGCTGAAGAAAAAGTATCCTCAATTAAAGATATACTCAATCATTGGAAACATACGCGACAAAAAAAGAGTAGAATCGCAAATTGCAAGATACACCCCCGACATCATCTTCCACGCAGCAGCCTACAAACATGTACCGTTGATGGAAGAGTTCCCATGCGAAGCTGTCCGCACCAACGTTGGCGGCACACAAATATTGGCAGAGACAGCCATAAAATACAATGTAAAAAAATTCATAATGATATCTTCGGACAAGGCTGTTCATCCCAGCAACGTAATGGGAGCCAGCAAACGCCTTGCCGAGATGTACATACAAAGCCTTGGCACCGCCATAAAAGAGGGCAAAATAAAAGGAGAGACAAGTTTCGTAACCACACGCTTTGGTAACGTACTCGGAAGCAATGGCAGCGTAATACCCTTGTTCCGCAAGCAAATAGCCGAAGGAGGCCCCGTAAGCATCACCCACCCCGAAATTATACGTTACTTCATGACCATTCCCGAAGCATGTCGTTTGGTACTTGAAGCCGCATTTCTTGGAAAAGGCAACGATGTATTTGTCTTCGACATGGGTGAACCGGTGAAGATATTGGATTTGGCAAAAAAGATGATACGACTCAGCGGATTGCGTCCCGATATAGATATAAAAATAGAATACAGCGGACTACGTCCGGGGGAAAAGCTGTACGAGGAACTCCTATATAAAAAAGAGACCACAATCCCCACCAAAAACCCAAAAATATTCCATGCACAAAGCATACGCAAGGAATACGATGATTTGAGATTGAAAATAGAAAAATTGCTTGAGATAGCAAATACCTCAAGCCGTTACCAGATAGTTGAATTCATGAAACAAATAGACAATGAATTCAAGAGTCAAAGCTCTGTATACGAAGAGATTGACAAGATGTTAGCGATGTAACAAAAAAAACATATAGAAATTAAATAGAAAATAAGTTAAACCACATTAAACAAAAGAAAGCCACATGAAAAGATTTACACAAATTTTTGTGATGCTATTTCTCGTTAGTAGTGTTGGGTACGCTCAAGATACGGCACCTCAGACTGAGGTAAAAGCTACAACAGAAACCGTATATTGGGTTGACTCGACAGCAAACAACGCTAAATTGCTAAACAAGAGTAAATTCACCGACAACTGGTTCTTGGGACTCCATCTTGGTACATACCACACATGGGGTAGCAACAGTAACAGTGCAAAATTCTGGACAATGGTCCAGCCGGCAGTAGCCATTTCATTCGGCAAGATGTTAGCGCCCGCCGGCGGATTCAGATTGCAGGCAGCCTTTGCACAGCACAAAGGACAGTTGGCAGATCCTTGGGAAAGCTACTACTACAACTCGGTAGGCGGTCACCTCGACGGACTTCTCAGCATCAGCAACCTGATATTAGGCTACAAAGAGTCACGCCGCTTCAACCTCCTGGGTGTAGTAGGTGTTGGAGTTGAAAACACATTCGGTATCAGCGACTACGACTGGAACGATGGTAAAAAATACTTCAACAACGACGGAACTGTTTCTATGATTGTACGCGCCGGTCTCATGGCTCAGTATCGCATAAGTAAAGCATGGGACATCAGTCTCGAAGTACTCAACACCTTCATCGACGACGAGTTCGACAGTCAGGTAACCAACAAGACCTTCGACGGCCACGTGAACATCATGCTAGGCATGAACTACCGCTTCAAGAACCACGATGGCAGCCGTCAGTTCACATATGCACGTCGCAACATGACAAAGTATGAGGTACTCAACAAAGCACTCGACAGTCTCCGCGCCGAGAACGCAAAACCCGTTGAGCCTGAGGTAATCATCAAGAAAGAGGCAGTGAAGAGCAACCAGATACGCACCGTCATCTCATTCGAGAAAGGCGTATCAAAGATTAACCGTCTGCAAGAGGTTAACGTTTACACAGCAGCACAAGCACTTTCACAAATTAAAGATGGCGACCTCTACATCACCATCAACGAAAAGGCTAAAGATATGGACAAAGACCTTTTCATGGCACGTGCACAGTCTATTCGCAACATGTTGGTAAACAACTTCAACATTGCAGCAGGAAAAATCTTCATTGAGAAAAACCCTGCCCTCATCGACTCACTTGCTCCTGAGAAAGATTGCGTAATTCTTTACATCAACGAATAATAACCACATAATAATTGACAATATGAAAAGAGCAATCACTATATTGACTATAATACTCTGTTCAATGCCTATGTGGGTACAGAGTCAGGAAATTAATGTAAAAGCCGACACAGTACGCGCTCTCAAGAGCTACAAAGCAACCGACAACTGGTTTATTGGAGTACACGGAGGTCTCAACCACTCACTCTCTGAGAATGCACGTCACGGTAGTTTCTGGGACATGACAAAACCCAGTTTCGCAATCTCAGTAGGTAAGTTCTTCAGCCCGGCACTCGGTGCACGCTTGCAGTTTGGTTTCCACCAGCAGCAGAGCCGTGCCAACGAAGAGGCAGTACAATACAACCCCATCATCAACGGTGACGGAAACTATGGTTTCAACATCTGGTCGGGATATGTAGACGGACTTTTGAACTTCAACAACCTCTTCGGACAGTACAGAGAGACAACACGTCTGAACATCCTCGGTTTCTTCGGTCTCGGTTTCAACTACACCAACAACTTCGACAGCAAAGTTGAAGCATGGAACAATGAGTTCACCGAGAACGGCGAAAGAGTGGAAGGTCGCTACAAAGTTTACACCGACGAGTCGGCATATCTTTCAGGTCGCGTAGGTCTCATGGCTACATACAAACTCAACGAAGCCCTCGACCTCACTCTCGAAGGTGCAGTAAACATTGTCGACGACGCCTACAACGGTTTGCGTTACGACAATCGTTACGACTCATACGCAACAGCTATGGTGGGACTCACCTATCACTTCAAAGACCAATACGGCGACCGTCGTTTCCGCTACACAGAGGTTAGCGATGCCGATGTCATTGAAAAGCTCAACGACATGATTGCCGAGGAGAAGGCAGTAGTTCGCGAACCCGAGAAGGTAGTAAAAGTAGAGAAAGAGGTATTCCGCAGCGAAATTCTCAACATGACTGTATCGTTCATCATCGACAAATACAACATCACCGACATTCAGAAGAAGAACGTAGCCGAAGTTGCCAAATACCTTGAAGAGCACCCCGATGTAAACATCGTAGTAACAGGTTATGCCGACGTTCAGACAGCATACCCCGCCTACAACCTCAAACTCTCGGAGCGCCGTGCAAAATCGGTATTCAACTGCCTTGTCAACGAGTTTGGCGTATCACCCGACCGTCTGCGCATAGACTTCAAGGGTGACACCATACAGCCCTACAAGATGAAGAACGAGTGGAACCGTGTAGTAATCTTCATGACAGAGCAAAGAAAAACAGAAGAATAAAACACTTCAAAATATCAGTTGGCAAAAATTTGCCAACTGATATTTTATTCATAAACTACACTCACCCGAAAAGGGAGCGAAAAACACAAACTAACGACGATGGAGAAGATATGGCTCTCATTAGCCAAGATGAGCGGTAAAGAGGAGGCATATATACGCGAAGCCTTTGAAACAAACTGGGTGACACCGTTAGGCCCCAATGTAGACGGCTTCGAGAGCGATATTAATAGCTGGCTCACACATCAAGGATGCCCCGACGCCCACGTCACAGCCCTCGCTTCGGGAACATCAGCCATACATCTGGCACTTGTCATGCTCAACATCGGTCGTGGCGATGAGGTCATCTGCCAAAGCTTTACCTTTGCAGCATCGGCCAACCCAATATGCTATGTAGGAGCCACCCCTGTATTCGTCGACAGCGAGCCCGGCACATGGAACATAGACCCCGACCTTCTGGAAGAAGCCATCGTCGACCGCAAGAAAAAAACCGGTAAACTGCCACGTGCAATCATTGCTGTACACCTCTATGGCACCCCTGCGTGCATGAACAGAATAACAGAAATAGCTCGTCGCTACGAAATTCCATTAATAGAAGACGCTGCCGAAGCCATGGGAAGCATCTACGACGGAAAACCATGTGGCACCATAGGCGACTATGGCATATTCTCGTTCAATGGTAACAAAATGATAACCACATCAGGAGGTGGCGCGCTCATAAGCCACAATAAAGCCGATGCCGACAAAGCCAAGTTCTATGCCACACAGGCACGTGAACCATTCCCCTACTATCAGCACGAGAAGATAGGATATAACTATCGCATGAGCAACATATCGGCTGGCATAGGTCGTGGTCAAATGCACATACTCGACAGCCATATAGCCCGCCGCCGTGTCAACCACAACTTATACGTCGAAAAATTTAAAGACATTGCCGGTATAACAGTAAAGGAGCCACAAGGCGATGCAACAATGTTGCCCAACTATTGGCTCACCTGCATAGAAATAGACAACACTATCGCAGGAACAACCCGCGACGAGCTGTCGGCAAAGCTGGCAGCTGCCAACATAGAGAGCCGTCCCTTATGGAAACCCATGCACATGCAACCTGTTTTTGCCGAAGCACCTGCCTACACCAATGGCACATCGGAAAAAGCATTTGAACAAGGATTGTGCCTGCCTTCGGGACCGGTAGTCACCGACGACGACATAGACTACATCATAAACACAATCAAGAAATAATATGAAAAAGCAGTATCAAGCACCAACAATCAAAAGCGAAACATTCGTTCCACAAGAGTATGTCGCTGCATGCTTCACCTATAGAGCAAATTTGGTATGTGATTATGGAAAAGTTACTGGATGGGGTGATGATGGTTTAAAACATGGAGCACCTTGCGCGCAATCCACTGTAACGGTAACACTAAAAAACGGCAAACTAACTCTTTCCGGTACAGAAGGGGCTGATAAGACTCATATTAACCTTACTCAGGTTAATATACCCGGAGTAGACCAGGTAAGCTATGTAGGGCAAGAATTCTATAATTGTACATGGGAAAGTGTCTTTGGCAGTGACACATACAAGCATAAAGGTTCGGGCGAGGTAACCTACTTTAGCAGACAGGCAAACGCCTCTTAATAAAGAATAAATGCAATTATCCTTTGGTCCACTGAAGATATCTGTAAGCGGGGTAACCGAGAAGGAGGTTCCTGCAAACACACTGCTATTTACTGATGAAAGCAGTGGATTGGCAGACGTCAGCTACACCTTCAGGTTTGTCACCACGCTGCCACCACCCACCGACGCAATACCGATAATAAAAAGGACAGATATTGAGATATATAGGGATGGGGCGTTGGAGATGCGACGGTTAGGAATAAAGGATACACCGGGGTCGACATACGCAGTGATTAAAGAGAAAGCCCCAAATGAGGTCGAG
>JAFTTA010000078.1 GCA_017467015.1 Bacteroidaceae bacterium | reverse complement strand
GCCACCAAAGTGTATGAATGTGCGGTTCTCTTCCCAATTTTCAGGAATGGTGAATGTTCGTACATACGAGCCTACAGGGTTTATTCCATAGTTCTTGCCGCCGTCGTT
This sequence comes from Bacteroidaceae bacterium, assembly GCA_017467015.1. Lineage (GTDB taxonomy): Bacteria > Bacteroidota > Bacteroidia > Bacteroidales > Bacteroidaceae > HGM04593. The sequence continues at coordinate 3,403 of JAFTTA010000078.1, read as the reverse complement.
GAACCAAGGACGTGCTTTGATGAAAGGCGGTGTGTTCGAGTGGGGATATTCCACGTTGCAGTAGATGGGTTTGTCGTATCCATGCATCTCCCAGTTCGATGGCACGGGTATCTCGTCCCACTTGCTGGTGTCGAAATTATCTTTGTAGAAGTCCAACGGGCGTTTAGAAGGCTCGTCGACAAGGTTGAATTTCCATTTGCCGTTGAGCGATTGCACACGGCTGCTCTTGTTCTCCACCCATGGGGTGCGATAGTATGCTGTGTCGGCACGCATTTCGTCTATGCTTTCGTAGGGCATGAATGTTGCATGACCAACCTCTTTGTTTATGGCAAAAATTTTCTCGTCTTCCCAGCAGGGTGCCTCAAAAGAGGGCTTTTCCACTGCGACGAAGCGGAACCACGACTCCTTGCCGGCTTTTGATTTCTCAATGCGCATGAGTCGTCCCTCGGCTGCTGCATAGACCTCGGCGCTTTTGGTGGGGTTAATTGAAGCTATCTGATACACTCCCTCTTCGCCCTCGACAGGCAGAAATTTGAACTTTGCATTGTTCCACACTCCCACCTCGGCAGGCCACTGAATGAGGTGTTTTATTGATGCGTTGCCTCCTCCGTCGTCGAAATGTTGTGTGTAGAATACTCCGCCGATGGTGCGCACCTCAGTGTCGAGCATGTTTATGTTCCAGTATTGTCCGCGGTTCTCCTCGTCGCGTTTCTCCAGGCAGATGGGCGCGTTGTTCACAGGGTTGTCGCCATTGCCCAGCACCATGCTTGCGTCTGTGGCAGAGACAATCTGATAGGCTGTGTTCGCGTCGAAACCGGCTATTCTGCTCTTTTCAATCACGAAGTGTGCATCGGGGTTGTTCTTCAGCCCTTTCTTATCGGCAAGCACCAGTCTGTTCTTGCTCTCTCGCTTTATGGCTTTGTCGGGGCGGTTGGCTGCCACAAGCAGGTAGGCACCACCTGCTGCCGGCTCGAACTTCCACAGTTGCGACTCGTCGCTACCATTGTTCTCGGCTGTTTCTATTGTTCCTTCACCTGTTGCATGGAACGACAAGTTAACAAAGGGGTTTATCATTCTGTAGCTGCCCGACAACCCTGATATGTTCCACAGGTAGTTCGCTCCGTTCTCTTTGTCGTTGCTTAATTGCACCGCACATCCGTTGTTGTTACCGATGAACTGTATTACTGCTTCGGGGTTCTTCTTTGAACGTATAATATATAGTGCGCCTTTCTCGAATGTGGTTTCTGCTGCAATGGGGAGCGATGTCAGCAGCAACAATGCAATAAATATGTGATGTGCGATGTTTCTCATGGTTTTTCTTTGGGGGTTAGAAAAATAAAATAAGGGTGCCGGTGTGTGTTAGTGCGGCAGCCCTTATGTCTGTTTTTTGCAATTATTTCACGGCTTTGAAGCTCATGTCGAGACCTTTCACCGAGTGTGTCAGTGCGCCAACAGAAATGAAGTCTACACCGCAAAGGGCATAGTCGCGCAGAGTGTCAAAAGTGATGCCGCCCGACGATTCGGTTTCGAAACGTCCGCCAACCATCTCCACAGCCTTGCGTGTGGCGTCGGTGTCGAAGTTGTCGAACATGATGCGGTCTACTCCGCCAAGGTCGAGCACCTGTTGCAGTTCGTCGAAGTTGCGCACCTCAATCTCAATCTTCAAATCTTTGCCTTTGGCTTTGCAGTACTCTTTTGCACGCTCGATGGCTTGCTTGATGCCTCCGGCAAAGTCAACATGGTTGTCTTTCAAAAGAATCATGTCGAAAAGACCAATTCTGTGGTTTACTCCACCACCGATTTTCACAGCCTCTTTCTCCATGATGCGCATTCCGGGAGTGGTCTTGCGGGTGTCGAGTACGCGGGTATTTGTGCCCTCAAGTTGTTTCACATATTTTCTTGTCATGGTGGCAATGCCGCTCATGCGCTGCATCACGTTGAGCATCAGACGCTCTGTCTGAAGCAATGAACGTACCTTGCCCGACACACGCATGGCAATGTCGCCTTTCTTCACTTCGGTGCCATCTTCCATCAGCACCTCCACTTTTAGCTCTTTGTCGAAGTGTGCAAAGATGCGTTTTGCCATCTCCACGCCGGCAAGCACTCCATCCTCTTTAATTATGAGTATGTTCTCGCCCATGGCATCTTCGGGGATTGATGAAAGGGTAGTGTGGTCGCCATCGCCAATATCCTCGGCGAATGATAGTTCTATGAGTTTCTCTATCAATTCTTCTTTTACGTCCATAATCGTATTATGTTGGTTTGTTTATTTAATATTATTTCTTGCGAAGATAAGAACAAAAAATGATATTGTGCGTAATCTGTTCTCTTTATTTCATGTGTATTTGAATATTTTTCTTATGTTTGCACCGATTTATGAAAACTACACTCGTTGTTGTGGGACGCACGGTCGATAAGCATCTTATTGCTGCCATCGACGATTATGTGGGACGAATAAAGCATTTCGCCCCTTTCGACATTGAGGTCATCCCTGAATTGAAGAACGCTCGTAAGTTGAGCGAGGCACAGCAGAAAGAGGCTGAGGCAGAGCTTATACTCAAAAATATTGCTCCGGGCGATGTTGTTGTGTTGCTCGACGAGGGTGGTAAAGAGTTTCGTTCCACTGAATTTGCTGCATGGATAGAGAAAAAGCAGCAGATTGTTTCCAAACGTTTGGTTTTTGTAGTAGGCGGTCCTTACGGCTTTTCGCAGAAGGTATACGACTGCGCAAGTGAGAAAATATCACTTTCGCGCATGACATTCTCGCACCAGATGATAAGGTTATTGTTCGTTGAGCAACTTTATCGTGCATATACCATCATTGGCGGCTTGCCCTATCATCACGAATAGTCTATCATTAATTTAAGTATACTTTACTCCTCAGAGGGTGGAGTCACCCACAGGTAACATCCTGCGTCGGTTGGTGTCGATGGGCGTTGCAGGCTGTCGAGGTCGGTGGGGTAGAGGCGGCTGTACTCCTCGTCGGCTATGCCGCGTGCCGTCGAGAGGCTGTCAAGGTGAAAATCGTATTTGTAAATATTGTTGTCTATCAGGCGGAAGTGCTCCTTGCCGAAGGGTGTTGTCTTTTTGTCGTCCCATACGATTTTTATGAAAGTCTCATTCTCTTCGTCGGCTGCGATTGTGTTCAGTAGCGATGAAACGAACTTGTAGTTTGTGCCGTCGGCGATGCTGTCGCCAAGGTCGGAGAAGTAGCCCATGATTTCATCGTTCTTGCTGCCTGTGATAATGCAGTTGGCAAAGAGTGCACGACGTAGTGGGGCTGCGTCTTCCTGCAGTGTGTTGTGCAAGGCAAGGGCTGTGTCGCGCTGTTTCCACACGTAGAAGTTGGCTATGGTGCAGTGTATGAAGCTGACGTTTCCTCCAACTATTTTCACGCAGTTGC
>JAFTTA010000077.1 GCA_017467015.1 Bacteroidaceae bacterium | reverse complement strand
TGTAGTAGGCTTTCATGTTGCACAACACTTTCAGTGTGACCTCTTGCACCAGCTCGTCGGCACTTTGTTCCTCTTTCGTTAGTGCAATTGCGTGTTGTTTCAGCGTTGGCTGCAGAAGCATTAATTTTTCTTTAATTTCGTCATGTCTCATAACTGCTGTTTGTTGTTAAAGGTTTATTGAAATAATCTTTACAAAAGTGTGAATAGAGTAATGCTTTACTATTAATAACAATTAAACGTGCTGTTTTGTTCACAAGAAGTGCATTTTTTTAAAGTGCATATCAAAAATAGTGTAGATTTTGTGTTGGTTGCTCAAAAAATCATTGTTCCCGGCGCACGATTGGAATGTAATGCAAGATGTAGGATTATTTTACTGCAAACGGGGGGCTATCGGGATAGCTTGTAAGCAGTTACTGAGATTCTATACAGAAAATCGGAATAATTCGGCGCGTTGCTTTTACCAATAATGATAACTTCTTACAGTGTTTTTATCTTGGATAAATATTTTTTGCGCTAATTGCCTTTATGTATTGAAACATTAATAAAAAAATTATAAATTTGCAAATTATAGCATACGGTTTGAACCTATGTATGTCGAACTACCATAAGTGGTTGGAAAATATAAACATCAGCGATATTACTAATAATTTTATAATACTATGCAGAAGAAAAGGTTTGTTTCAACTGTTATCTCCGCAATATTTGCAGCTGTCTCTCTGTACGCACAGGGATTGGCTGGGTTTGCTTATGGAGATGTTGCCGCACCTGTCGGCAACGAATGGGAATCGCCACAGCAGCTTGCTCTGAACAAAGAGCAGCCTAAGGCGTGGTTTTTTAATTTTGCAAGCGTGGATAATGCCCGTAAGGTGTTGCCCGACGCCAGCGAATATTATCTGTCGCTCGATGGCACATGGCGTTTCAATTGGGTTCCCAACCCCTCGGAACGTCCCATGGATTTCTATAAATGCGACTTCGACGATTCGAAGTGGGACAATGTACAAGTGCCCATGAACTGGAATGTTGCCGGTATTCAGAAAGATGGCAGCCAGAAGTATGGTACACCCATCTATGTCAACCAGCCTGTGATTTTTAAGCATCAGGTGGCTGTGGGCGACTGGAAAAAGGGCGTTATGCGTGAGCCGGCTCCTCACCATACAACATATAAACATCGTAACGAGGTGGGTTCATATCGACGCACTTTCACCGTTCACGCTGAGTTGGAGTGTCGCGAGATTTACATCAATTTCGATGGTGTGGACTCTTTCTTCTACTTATGGATAAACGGCAAGTATGTAGGCTTCTCAAAGAATTCTCGTAACCTTGCTGCCTTCAACATTACAAAATACCTTGCCAAGAAGGGCGAGAATGTTGTAGCTGTTGAAGTGTACAGAAACTCCGATGCATCGTTTCTAGAGGCACAGGATATGTTCCGTCTGCCCGGTATCTTCCGTACCGTTTCGCTCACAGCTACATCGCCTGTGCAGTTGCGCGACCTGCGTGTACGCACCGACCTTGACGAAAACTACAAGGATGGCACTGCCAATATAGAGATTGACGTGCGCAACCTTTCGAAAAAGAACATCATGGGATACACTGTGGAGGCTACCTTGTATGCCAACAAACTATTCAGCGACGACAATGAGGTGGTGGCAGGTGCGCAGAGCATTGCCGATGTGGCGGCGACAGCTGCAGGCGCAACATCAACTTCAAAGCTTGCAATTGCAGTGAAAAACCCTAACAAATGGTCGGGTGAGGCTCCTTATCGCTATACACTTGTTGTTCAGTTGAAGAACAAAAAGGGCAAGGTGGTGGAGACTGCTTCTACTTACTTCGGTTTCCGCGAGGTGGAGATAAAAGATACTCCCGCCGAGAAGGATGAGTTTGGTCTTGCAGGTCGTTACTTCTATGTTAATGGTCAGCCTGTGAAACTGAAGGGTGTAAACCGTCACGAGAGTAACCTTGAGCGCGGACACGCCATCACTCGCGAACAGATGTACAACGAGGTTATGTTGATGCTTCGTGGCAATATCAACCATGTTCGTTGTTCTCACTATCCTGATGCTCCTTTCTGGTACTATTTGTGCGACAAGTATGGTATCTATCTCGAGGAAGAGGCAAACATAGAGAGTCATCAGTATTACTATGGCGAGGCATCGCTCTCTCACGTTCCCGAGTTTGAAGCTGCTCACGTAGCACGTGTTATGGAGATGGCGCATGCCAATATCAACTGTCCTTCAATCGTTATATGGTCGCTCGGTAACGAAGCGGGCCCCGGTGTGAACTTCGTAAAGGCATACGATAAGTTGCATGCTTTCGACACTTCGCGTCCTGTGCAGTATGAGCGTAACAACGACATTGTAGATATGGGCTCTAACCAATATCCCTCTGTCGCTTGGGTGCGCGGCGCTGTCAAAGGCAATTACAAAATAAAATATCCGTTCCACATTTCGGAGTATGCCCACTCTATGGGTAATGCCGGTGGTAACCTTCAGGACTATTGGGATGCAATGGAGAGCACCAACTTCTTCTGTGGCGCTGCCATTTGGGACTGGGCCGACCAGGCTTTCTATAACTACGATGAGAAAGGCAATAAATATATGGGTTATGGTGGCGACTTTGGCGACCGCCCCAATGATCACCTCTTCTGTATGAATGGTGTGATGTTGCCCGACCACACCCCCAAACCCGAATACTACGAGGTGAAGAAGGTTTACCAGAATGTAGGTGTGAAGTTTGCTGATGAGAAGAAGAGCAAGATTGAGATTTTCAATAAACGCTACTTCTGCGACCTCAGCGACCTTGCTGTGAAAGTGTCACTTTGGGAGGATGGCAAACAGGTTTACAGCAATATTCTGCCCGAAGTGGCTGTAGCTCCTCGTAAAAAGGCTGTTGTCGACCTCAACATCGACTATGCTCTCGATGCAAAGAAAGAGTATTTCGTAAAAGTGGAGTTCTTGTTGAAGGAGAACACTCCATGGGCAAAGAAAAATTATGTGCAGATGGCTGAGCAGCTGCTCTTGCAGAGCCCGGCAGCTAAGCCTGCAATAGCTGATGTAACCAAAACAAATGAGGCTATTGCTGCCATTGAGTGCAACGACAGCGCTATGCAGACAACGTTCAAAGGCGCCGGCGATGCATTCACCATTGTTTTCGACGACAAGAAGGGTGTACTTTACAATGTAGTTTATGGTGACAAGGTGATACTTCCCGCAGGAAACACCATGAAACTGAGTGCTTTCCGTGCGCCTGTCGACAACGATAACTGGGCACGTGGCGCATGGTATGCGAATGGTCTCTATGATCTTCGCGATAGCGTGCTATCGCGCAACGCGCAGATGCTTGAAGATGGTAGCATGGTGTTGCAGTATGTTGTTCACACACAAGCACCATTTGGTGGCAAGATTGTTCGCAATGAGGATAACACCATGACTATTGTAAACAACAAAGCACCTCTTGGCGAGAATGGTTTCAGCTTTATCTCGAACAGAATATGGACCATTTATAAAGATGGTTCTGTGGAACTTAAGAGCAGCATCGTTGGTAACAACAGTGCTTTGAATCTGGCTCGTCTCGGCTATGAGATACAACTTCCCGGCGAACTGAAATATTATCACTATTATGGTTGCGGACCTCACAACAACTACGCCGACCGTCGCTCAGGTGCTTTCATCGAGCAGTACGATAGTAAGGTTTCAGATCAGTTTGTGAACTTCCCCAAGCCTCAGGACATGGCTAACCGCGAGGATGTACGTTGGTGTGCTCTCACCGACTGGTCAGGAAACGGTGTGCTTTTTGCGGCAACAGAAGGTATGGCTGCATCGGCTTTGTCTTGGAATTCTGTGCAGCTTGCCGAGGCAGGGCACCCCTATCAGTTGCCTAAATCGAACAGCACATATCTGAACCTTGACAGAAAGGTTACCGGTCTAGGAGGTAACAGTTGCGGTCAGGGTGGTCCTCTTGAGAAGGATTGCGTGAAAGCCGGTGACAATATGATGGGCTTCATCATGCGTCCTGTGAAGGGTGCTAAGTTCACAGAGGCTGCCAATGTCTCTTCTTCGTCGATAGCTCCTATTGTAGTTGTGCGCGACCGTCGTGGCAAGGTTACCATGCGCTCCGACGATGCAGGTAGCGAAATATATTATAAGGTAGGTACAGGTCGTCGTGTGAAGAGCGTGAAGTACAATGAACCTATAGATATGAGTAAGGGTGGTGTGCTTACAGTGTGGGATAAGAACCGTCCGGAAATGACATCGGTATATAACTATTCTGCTGTTACTGTTCAGCCCATAGTTGTTACTTATGCCTCAAGTCAGGAAATTCAAGAGGCAGCCGACAAACTTGTCGACGGCGACGCAAATACCATTTGGCACACAATGTACTCGGTGACAGTGGCACAATATCCTCACTGGATTGATTTTGATGCAGGTGAAGAGTGTATTGTGAAAGGCTTCTCTTATCTACCTCGTCAGGATGGCGGTAACAATGGAAATATCAAAGATTATGAGGTTTCCATAAGTAACGATGGCAAAGAGTGGAAGAGTGTGAAGAAGGGTGCTTTTGATGGTAGCGCGAATATCAAGCGTGTGATTTTCGATGCTCCTGTTAAGATGCGTTACATCCGTTTCACGGCTCTCAGTTCGCAGAATGGCGCCGACTTTGCCGCAGGTGCCGAGTTTGAGCTTATAAAGTAATGAATTTATATTTCATAAGGGCTGTTGCACCCATTGGGTGCAACAGCCCTTATGTTTTTGTTGTATCTGTCATGCGTTTTTCAATTATGGCGATAAAGGATTATATTCTATTATAAAGTTTTGCGAGTATCTCTTCGATAATTTAAAGAATAACCTAAACTGTAAATCGGTTTTATTAATTAAAACAGCAGGTATGTGTAAACGATAGTAACTCCGCATACAAGCAATGAGGTTAAATGGAAAAAGCCCGGTATAATACCGAACTTTATTCCAATCTAAGAGTGCCTCTTAATGATGTTAAACCGTCCAACTTTTGGGGATCACATCATTTTTTAGTCAGCCTCATTATATTTTAGTTATATTTGCCTAATGGCAAGGTTACTGCATCGAGAGTTTAGAGATTATCTGCTCCAAGTTGTAGTTTGGCTATATCTGCCATACTCGTCATTCTCAACAAATTTGGTAACCAACTTTGAAGGAGTCCATGTGAGTACGTCTGTAACTCCTAATGTATATGATTCAAATACATCGCCTTCGGAAACCATTTCACAGTAGAGCTTGCATGTTTCTTCGTTGTAGTACCATTCACCTACTTCGTAATATTCCTCTGCTTCGTCACCATCTTCGGCGGGAGTGTATGTGTAATATGTATATGTACCGTCTTCTTTAAGGGTGAGTGTCATCACATAACCGTTGGGAACTTTGCCTCCTAATTTTTCGCCATCTTCTTCGATCTCCATGTATGTTGCTTTCCATACTCCAGCGTAGGGTGCACCTGAATCGCCACCGCCGCTTTCGCCGTCATCGTCACTACCACAACTGATTAATGCAAAGTTGGTAAGAGCAAACATCATTACCAAAGAGAAAAATTTTAATACTTTCATTTTTGTAAATTTATTATGTTAATTAATAATGTTTTTTTACAAACGATGCAAATGTATTAAAATATAAATTAAAATTAAACAATTTTGTAATTAATTTTTGCTTTATTCCTTTTTTGAATTTATTCTGCGATGTACTCTATTATCATGTGTTCATCCTGTTTGTTCAGCAGTGTTCGGCTGTCATTGAGGAATTCTGTTAACTTTTCCTTTGTTGCCGGAAGCATTTCGCGTGGTGGCTTTGCAGCTTGCCATATTTCGAAATTTTTTACTCCGTCGCGTTCGGGACGTGCCACCCATGTGAGCAGATATTTCATTTTCTTTAGGCGTGTAGTTCCTAAAAATTTCTGCATCTCGAGCGTGACCAATGCACCGCCGTCGCGTCCTCGGGCAAACATCCCCGAGATTAGGTTGCTTAACGAATAGACCACAGCGTGGCGTTTGGGGGTGATGCTGTCGCGACGTATCTCCATGGGTTGCAATACGTGTGGATGGTTGCCTATTATGTGGTCGACGCCTTGTGCTATGAGCCAGCCTGAGAGGTCGCGTTGTTCTTTGGATGTTTCGTGGGTGAATTCATTGCCCCAATGTATGCACACGACGATGGCGTCGGGGTGCATTTCGTGTGCTCGGGCGATGTCCTGTTGCATCACCTCCTTATCTATCAGATTTACGATGATGGGCTGTGGCACAGGTATTCCGTTTGTGCCGTAGGTGGAGTTGAGCATGGCTATGCGCATGTTGTTTTTTTTCAGTATGTAGGGGTAGCGTTGCGCCCTATCGGTGCTGTCGCGGTAGACTCCTATGTGTTCTATCCCTAACGAGTCGAGCATGCTGATGGTGCGTAATGCTCCGCGACGTCCTCTGTCGAGGCAGTGGTTGTTTGCAAGCAGCATTATGTCGAATCCTGCGTCGCGCACGGCATAGAGGAAACTGTCGGGTGCTCAAAACATGGGGTAACCGCTGTAAGGCTTGCCGGCAATGGTTGTTTCAAGGTTGGCTATGGCAATATCTGCCTCGGAAACGTACTCTTTTATATGTCTGTAACAGGGCGAGAAACTATATGTGCCGTCAGATTGTCGCGCAGCGTTCAGCTGGCTTTCGTGTTGCATGAGGTCGCCGGCGAAGAGTATGTCGAGATGTGAAAAATGCGCACTTGTCTGTGCGGCAATGGTTGTTGCCGTCGCAAACAGTGCGCATAATATCATTTTGCGGAGTTTCAATGTTCCGGGTTACTTGTAAATCTCCTTTTTAGCAGCGAGCAGTGTGTTCTGCATCAGTGAAACGATGGTCATGGGGCCTACTCCTCCGGGAACGGGAGTTATATACGAGCATTTGGGTGAGACGTTGGGGAAGTCTACGTCTCCCATCAGGCGGAAGCCCGATTTTGTTTCGGTGCTGGGCACGCGTGTTGTGCCGACGTCGATGATTACCGCTCCTTCTTTTACCATATTCTCTTTTACAAAGTGGGGTTGTCCCAATGCGGCGATGATGATGTCTGCCTGACGGCACTCCTCCTCGATGTTGGCTGTACGGCTGTGGCATATGGTTACGGTGGCGTCGCCGGGTGTGCCTTTCTGAAGCATTAGGTTGGCGACGGGCTTGCCTACTATGTTGCTGCGACCAAGCACAACGCATTTCTTACCTTTTGTGTCGATGTTGTAGCGGCGCAATAGTTCTAATATTCCGTTGGGGGTTGCCGAGAGGTAGCAGGGCAGTCCTATTGTCAGTCGACCCGCATTTATGGGGTGGAATCCGTCGACGTCCTTGCGGTAGTCTATGGCTTCAATCACTTTCTGCTCGTTGAAATGTTTGGGCAAGGGTAGCTGTACGATGAATCCGTCTACGTCGGGGTCGTTGTTCAGTTCCTCGACCTTTGCGAGTAGGGTCTCTTCGGTGATGTCGTCCTCGTAGCGGATGAGGGTGGATGTAAAGCCGCACTCTTCGCAGGCGCGTACTTTGTGGGCAACGTAGGTCTCGCTACCGCCGTCGTGTCCCACAAGGATGGCTGCAAGGTGGGGGCGTTTGCCTCCTTTGGCTATTATCTCATTAACTTCTGCGGCAATCTCCTTTTTTATCTCTGCCGCAATGGCTTTTCCGTCGATTATCTGCATGATTGTCGTTTTTATGTGGTTAATAATCCGCCTATCTGCCGAAGGGCTGTCTCTTCTATTTTTTCAAATATTTTTCGATTGTCTTTTTCATATTCTCGCCACGCATGCTGCTGCCACGCTCCAGAATTGTTCCGTCGGGGCCGATGAGCATGATGGCTGGAATGCCATCAACGCCATATAGTTCGGTGGCGCACTTCTCGCTGTCGATAATCTGTGCCCATGTAACACCCTCAGCCTCTATTGTGGGTTGCAGGTTCTTGACATCGTCCCATACGAATACTCCGAGTACTGTAAGACCTTTGTCCTTGTACAGTTTGTTTACCTCTGCTATGTTGGGTATCTCGCGTTTACAAGGACCGCACCAGCTTGCCCACATGTCCACAAGTACATAGTTGCCTTTGCCAACGTAGTCCGATAGTTTTACAGGGTTTCCTACTGGGTCGGTGCCGCCGAAGTCAACAAACGGCTTTCCTACGGCAGTGGTTTTTAAGGCTTTTGCTCTTTTTAGCGCAGATTTTATTGTGTTGTTTTCTGTAAGTGCGCCTCCGCATTTTTCGTATATTGCTATTTTCTCGTCATTATCGAATAGGTGGTCAAAAATTTTTGTTCTCAGAAGATAATGACCTACTTCGTCGTTGCTGTGCTGTGCGAACCACTCATTGAACATTGCTTTTCCTGCATCCATGATTGCTTTACGAGCATCTTCAGATGCTGTGTTAATTATTGCTTGGTAGATGCTATCCTCGTAGGTGGCTATTTCTGTTATAATTTCGTTATTGACCGTACCGGATATTTTATTCTTATTTAGGTCTATTGCAATGTTGCCATTCTCTAATATAAAGACTTGTGCATTGCGGTTTACGACTGTAAAACAGAGTGATGCGCTGTCTGCTACACCGGTGAATGTGAATTTGTTTCCGTCGATGGTGGTTGTATCTATGCGTGCTCTATTGTCGTACTGTGTAATGTATATTGTCTGTCCGTTCATTGACGAGTCGGGCAGAATGCCGGTAACTGTATAGCTTGTAGGCGCGGGTGCTGTGCAAGCAGCGAATATTGCCACGCTTGAAATTGCTGTTACGATATGTTTACCTATTCTCTTCATGATAGTATGTTTTTTGTTTGTTTGCGATTTTTTATTTTCTGAAGCGGGGCATTCCGGGAAGTTTGCCGCCTGCCACTGTCTTCATTGTCTTACGTATCATTTCAAATTGTTTCATCAGACGATTAACCTCTTGAATATCAGTGCCGCTACCTCGTGCTATTCTTGCACGACGCGATGCGTTGATGATGTCGGGGTTGGCACGTTCGGCAGGTGTCATGGAGTGGATGATTGCTTCCACGCTTTTGAAAGCGTTGTCATCGATGTCCATGTCCTTGATGGCTTTGCCTACACCGGGTATCATGCCCATAAGGTCCTTGAGGTTACCCATTTTCTTTATCTGGGCAATTTGTGCAAGGAAGTCGTTGAAGTCGAACTGATTTTTTGCCAATTTGCGCTGGAGCTTCTTTGCCTCTTCTTCGTCGAACTGCTCCTGTGCACGCTCAACGAGTGAAACTACGTCGCCCATGCCCAATATACGATCGGCCATACGGTTGGGGTGGAACTGGTCGATGGCTTCCATCTTTTCTCCTGTGCCGATGAACTTGATGGGCTTGTTTACGACTGTGCGGATTGAGAGGGCCGCACCGCCGCGGGTGTCACCATCGAGCTTGGTGAGGATTACTCCGGTAAAGTCGAGGCGGTCGTTGAACTCTTTTGCTGTGTTCACTGCATCCTGACCGGTCATGGAGTCTACCACGAAGAGTGTCTCTGTGGGGTTGATGGCCTCTTTTATGGCGCTTATCTCCTGCATCATCGCTTCGTCAACAGCCAAGCGTCCGGCGGTGTCGATGATGACGAGGTTGTAGTTGTTCTGTTTTGCCTCTTTTATGGCGTTCTGCGCTATCTGCACGGGGTCTTTTGAGTCGGGCTCGCTGTATACGGGCACGCCTATCTGTTCGCCGAGGACCTTAAGCTGGTCGATGGCTGCGGGACGGTAGACGTCGCAGGCTACGAGTAGCGGGTTTCTGTTCTTCTTTTTCTTCAGGAAAAGGGCGAGTTTTGACGAGAATGTTGTTTTACCCGAACCTTGAAGACCGGACATCAAAATGACTGCGGGGTGTCCTTCATAGTTTATTTCGGCTGTCTCGCCACCCATAAGGGTTGTAAGTTCGTCGTGAACGAGTTTCACCATCAACTGACCGGGCTGAATTGATGTGAGCACATTCTGACCGATGGCCTTGTTCTTCACTGTGTCGGTGAAGGTTTTTGCCACTTTGTAGTTTACGTCGGCATCGAGCAGTGCTTTGCGCACATCTTTCAGGGTTTCCGCAACGTTTATCTCGGTGATACGGCCTTCGCCTTTAAGTATTTTGAATGAACGTTCAAGGCGTTCGCTAAGGTTTTCAAACATATTCTTTTTTCGTTTCTATGGTGTTATTCAAATAATTATTTCTCTATTTTTATCACTCCGCCTGTGGCTTTGTCGAGCACCACTTTGGTGCCGGCATTTTTGTTGAATAAATCTTTTGAGAGGCTTTCGGTAGTGCCGAGCTGTGCAAATGGTAGCTTCTCTTCGAAGTATACCTCTGAAGGTGAGTAGATTTTAACTTCTGCTTTGCCGGGGATGTTTACAAAGATTCCCTCATTTTTGGGAGCTTTCTTCTTTTTCCCATCGTTGAATGGCTGCGGTATGGTGAAAAGGTTTTTGAAATCGTAGTATATGGGTGCGCCGGCAAGGTCGTCGTTGCGCAGTATGCCCAATTTGCGTGAGAAACGGAACAGAACAGCTTTTGTGGTGTCGCTCTCAATGGTGGGAGTGAGCATTATTTCGCAAGTGTATTTCACGGTGTCTGTTGTTCCGGTGAAAAGACTCTTTAACGACTCCTCCTGCTTGTTCAGTTCGTTCATCACAATCTGCATAGATTGTCCGTCTTTGGGCATGTTGTCGGCTTGTCCGCGTGTTATTGCCAGTTTGCTGGCACGTATTTCGTAAATTTCTTTTGCTGTGAGCTCAGCCATTTTTGCTGTGGAGGTGGCTTGCAGTATCTCTTCGGTGAGGAAACTTTTGGGGTCAATGGCTTTCTTTGTGGCTTTTTTCTGCTCTTTAGCAAGCTCTTCGTCTACAGTGGTGTTGATGGCTTGCAACAGACCATCATTTGTGAGCTGTACGTTTGATGCAGTGCTACCATTGTTCAGCTTGATGGTGTACATCTTTTCGGGGTTGGGTGTGCCGCTTTGCTTCACCTTTACCGATGTTATCTCCCAAAATTTTTCGGCATTTGAGATGGCGTCGTTTATGTGCAGGTAGTTGCTTGCGTATGAACTGAATTCGCCCGGTGTGCGTGTTATCTCAACTGCCTCTAAGGTTATGTTTAGCACGGTATTGGGCAGATAGTATGTTACACCTGTCGATTCGCCACTCTTATATGCTCCTACCTCTGTCTGAGCAAACAAAACTGCTGAGGCAAACAGAGATATGGCTATGCTCAATATTTGCTTTTTCATATTTGTACTTTTTCTGTGGTATGGTTATACCATTATACATATAATAATCGTGCGAAGTTACAAATAAGTGCGCTTAATACAAAATAACAGAGGTAGTTTTTGCGTGTTTTACTTCTGTTTGGTGCTCTCTTTTTATTCTGCTGTACGACATTAGCGAGGGCGGCCATCGATGGCCGCCCTCGCTAATGTGTGTTGTATGTGTTCGGGAATTAAATTTCCACAAGTTCAAATACTTTGTTCATGGCGTTTTTCAAGCCGTCTATGTTCTTGCCACCGGCTGTAGCAAAGTGGGGCTGACCGCCACCGCCGCCCTGCATCTCTTTGGCTGCCTGACCTACGAGCTTGCCGGCATTGATGCCTGCTTCTACAAGGTCGCCACTTGCCGATATTGTCAGCTGGGGCTTGTCGTTTTGTATGCTGCCGATGACGCAGAACAGGTTGTCGGGCATTTCGCTACGCAGCATGAATACGATGTCTTTTACGGTTGCTGCGGGCAGGGGGAGTATAGCGCTTATCACGCGTATGCCTTTGCGTTCTTTTACCTCGCCAAGCAGTTTGTCTTTTGTTGCGACAGCCTTTTCGCGACTGTACTCCTCGACCTGTTTTTTCAATTCGTTGTTCTCGTTGATAGCTTTTACTATGGTGGCTTTCAGGTTGGGCACGTTATTGAAGAGTGCTTTTATCTCTGCCATCATGTCTTGCATCTTTATGATGTTCTCCTCGAGGGCTTCTCCTGTGATGGCTTCGATGCGTCGTACGCCTGCTGCAACCGAACTTTCCGAAATGATTTTAACCATTCCAATCTCGCCTGTGGCATTTGCATGTATGCCACCGCAGAACTCAATGGATTTATCGAACTGTATGACACGCACTCTGTCGCCATACTTTTCGCCGAAGAGGGCTATGGCGCCCAGCTGTTGTGCCTCGGCGATGGGAATGTCGCGATATTCGGTGAGGGGGATGTTGGCACGGATGCGTGCATTTACTGCTTTCTCCACTTTTACAATCTCTTCGTTGCTGAGTTTCTGGAAGTGTGAGAAGTCGAAACGTATGCCTTCGGGTGTAACCAATGAACCCTTCTGCTCTACGTGTGTGCCAAGTACCTCACGCAATGCCTGGTCGAGCAGGTGGGTGCATGAGTGGTTTGCTGCGCATGCCTTGCGTTTGGCTATGTTCACCTGTGCATGGAAGATTGCCTCGGGGTTGGAGGGCAGCTTCTTTGTTATGTGTATAGGCAGATTGTTCTCTTTTTTTGTGTCGATGACTTCTATCTTTTCGTCGCCGCATATGAGTACACCTGTATCGCCTACCTGTCCTCCGCTCTCGGCATAGAAAGGTGTTTCGCTGAGGACTATCTGATAGAGTGTCTGGTTTTTCTGTTTTGTCTGACGATAGCGCAGAATTGTGGTGTCGCACTCTGCAAGGTCGTAGCCTACGAAGCGGCTCTCGCCCTCGGCTATGTTTGTCCAGTCGCTGTTTTCTACTGCTGCTGCATTGCGGGCGCGAGTCTTCTGCTTGAGCATCTCTTCGTCGAATTGTTGCATGTTGACGTCGAGGTCGTTTTCGCGCAGAATGAGCTGTGTGAGGTCGATGGGGAATCCAAATGTGTCGTAAAGAGTGAAGGCCTCCACGCCGCTAATCTCTTTCTTGCCCTCGGCTTTTGCTGTGGCAATGACCTTGTTGAGCAGGTTGATACCTGTTTCAAGTGTGCGCAGGAATGACTCTTCCTCCTCTTTGATAACTTTAGTCACAAGTTCGCGCTGTTGTCCAAGTTCGGGATATGCATCGCCCATGTTCTCTATAAGTGTGGGCACAAGTTTGTACATGAATGCCTGTTTCTGTCCCAGGAATGTGTAGCCGTAGCGTACTGCACGACGCAGGATGCGACGGATGACATATCCGGCTTTTGCGTTCGAGGGTAGCTGACCATCGGTGATGGAGAATGATATTGTGCGAATGTGGTCGGCTATTACGCGCATGGCGATGTCTGTCTGTGCATCTTCGCCATAGTTCTTGCCCGATATTTCGCTGATGCTCTTAATGATGGGTTGGAAGATGTCGGTGTCGTAGTTCGATGTCTTGCCTTGCAATGCCATGCAGAGACGCTCAAATCCCATGCCGGTGTCAATGACCTTTGCAGGCAACTCCTCCAAATGACCATCTGCCATGCGGTTGTACTGCATGAACACAAGGTTCCATATTTCAATAACCTGAGGGTGTGAGCCGTTCACAAGGTCGCGGCCGGGGATGGCTGCACGCTCCTCGTTGCTTCTCAGGTCGACATGGATTTCCGATGATGGACCGCAGGGGCCTGTGTCGCCCATTTCCCAGAAGTTGTCTTTCAGGTTGCCGTTGATAATTCTATCAGTGGGGAGGTATCTTTCCCAAATGGCTGCCGCTTCGTTGTCGCGCTCGAGGTTCTCGGCTTTGCAACCTTCGAAAACTGTTGCATAGAGGCGCTCGGGGTCTATTTTCACAACCTTTGTCAGATATTCCCATGCCCATGTTATGGCTTCCTCTTTGAAATAGTCTCCGAACGACCAGTTGCCCAGCATCTCAAACATGGTGTGGTGATATGTGTCGTGGCCTACCTCTTCGAGGTCGTTGTGTTTACCGCTTACGCGCAAGCACTTTTGCGAGTCGGCTACGCGTTTGCTCTTGGCAGGGCGGTTGCCCAGAATTATATCCTTGAACTGGTTCATGCCGGCATTGGTGAACCTCAGTGTGGGGTCGTCTTTCACAACCATCGGTGCCGATGGTACTATCAGGTGCCCTTTCTCTTTGAAGAACTCCTTAAATGATTCTCTTATCTCCTTTGAAGTAAGCATATTTTCTTTGTTTAATATTCTTTAAGCGTGGTTTTTGCAAACTATTTGCAATCAATTTGCAAAGATAATTCAGAATTATTATTTTTGCCAAAACTTTTGGCGAAAATAGGGGTGTAACTTCTTACTTCGTTAACAATGGGACATTTTTGTCCCTAAATTCATTTGAGATTATATGCGCAAGGTCTATTACATATTCAATCCTAAAACCCGTACTTACGATAGGGTGTATCC
>JAFTTA010000076.1 GCA_017467015.1 Bacteroidaceae bacterium | reverse complement strand
GGGACTATAACCTGTGACTCCATGTATGCAGGAGTAACATCCTTGTCGGAGTTTATCTGAATGAACAGCATCGGCAACTCCGCATTGGGCAAAAGTTCCACTTTCAGTTGTTTATAGGAGACATATCCCAACAGGGAGATGGCTATAAACAACATACATATCGTTATCTTTCTTTTTATAATGAAATTCATCTGTTCGTTTTTTGTGCTTTATCTTTTGAAGCGGGCTTTCATCTGCTCAAAAAGGAAATATACGCAAGGTATTACAACGTGACTCAACAAGGTAGATGTCACAAGTCAACTTATCACAGCTATAGCCATGGGGGCACGCAACGAAGCACCGTCACCAAAAGCAATAGCCATTGGCAGCAACGACAAAATGGTGGTGATGCTTGTCATGAAGATAGGTCGTATACGCTGTTGTGCTGCTGCCACAATTGCATCATCAAGCGCCATGCCATCATCTTTCAACTGATTAATTCTGTCGACAAGTATGATGGAGCTGTTTACGGCAATACCGGAGAGCATTATTACACCTATGACACCCATGATGTTTATGGTTGTTCCAGTGATGAAGAATAGCAATATGGCACCCACCAACGCCAACGGAATGGTCAGCAATATTGTAAAGGGATGCAACAACGACTCGAACTGCGATGCCATGACCATGTATACAAGTACCACAGAAAGTATGAGTGCAAAGATTAGCCCACCCATAGATTCTTGACGTTTTTCCTCTTCGCCTGTTATGTTTATGCTGTAGTTTGCCGGAAGTTCTATCGCGCTGAGAGTTGCACGAATGTTTTCCGAGACCCGACTGAGCGTGTACCCCTCTTCAAGGTTTGCAGTTACCTTGGCAATGCGGTTCTGATTACGTCGGAATATCTCCTTTGGAGCAACATCACGGCGCACATCAGCTAGTTCGGCAAGACGGAACTGTTTAGCACCGCTTGTGATAACCATGTCATTCAACTGCGACAAAGGAATTTCCGGCACTTTTATCATTATATCGCGCATCTCACCTTTGTAGTCCATCTGTCCTGCGCTCTTTCCCGATAGTTGTTCCTGTATCTGAGTGACAATGGTTGTGACGTTCAGGTTATTCATTCCTGCCAATGCGCGGTTTACGGTTATCACCATTTCGGGTGCTCCATCTTCTATGGAATTGCTCACATTGAAAAGCCCGGGCACACCTTTGGCAAGTTCGCTTACCTGCTCAGCAATGTTGGCTATCTCATCAAGTTCCTCACCTTTGACTTCAATGACTATGGGAGCATCTTCGCTACCCATCAACGCACCCAACGAGTTGCGGTCCTGCGCAAATGAAAGTTCAAGCCCCTCTATATTGGTTGTATTGTCAAAAATCTCCTCCATGAGTTCCTCGGGGGTGAATTTTGAATCGGACGAAAGAATTACTTTCATCGACGCAGTGTTGTCACCATCAAAAGTAGTGCCACCAGAGCTATAGCCGGGACCTACATGACTGTATATAGTACAAAGTGAATCCTGAGTTATTGCATATATTAGGTTTTCAATTGACTCCACCGTGGATGCTGTACGTTCGAGACGTGTACCCTCCTGCATCTTCACAGAAATGTTGAACGAATTATTCTCGGACTTTGGCATAAACTCTGCCCCGATGAAAGGAAGAAGGCAATAGGTCGCACAAACGAGTAATAACGACATTGCAACCACAAACCAACGACGTTTGAGAATTGTTCGCAACATCTTCGAATAGCCGTCTATTCTTATCGATGCATCTGTTTGCATTGCCTTTGTCTCTTTCTTGTTGCGAAGCAATCTTTCGTACAAAGTGGGGATCACAAGGATGGCAACAAAGAGCGACGACACAAGCGAGAAGGTAACCGTCCATGCTTGGTCTTTGAACAACTCACCGGAAGCTCCATGCAGATAGACAATAGGCAGGAACACCACAATAGTAGTTAGAGTAGATGCAGTAACGGCACTTCCTACCTCGCTTGTTCCTTGCACAACTGCTTCTTTAAGCGATAGTCCTTTCTCTTGATTTCTGAAAATACTCTCAATGACCACAATGGCGTTATCGACAAGCATACCGGCGCCCAACGCCAAACCTCCAAGAGTCATTATATTCAACGTTAGGTCGTTGAAAAACATAAGGTTAAAAGTGGCTATAATGGAGATAGGTATTGCCAACGAAATAACAAAAGTGACTTTCAAATTGCGCAAGAACAGATAGAGCACTACCACTGCAAGCAATATACCCAAAATAGCACTATCTTTCACCTCGCTTATTGCGCTATTGATGAATGTGCCTTGATTGCTTACTATATCAAATTCATATCCCGGCAGTGCCTTTTCTATTTCGGCAAATCTTTTTACCACACCTTCAACCGTTTTCACGGTGTTATGCTGCATCTCCTTGTAGATTGACAAGCCTATGCAACGCTTGCCATTTATTCGTACAATATTTTCCGGGAGTTTATTTTCAAAAGATATTTCTGCAAGTTCTTTCAGATAGATAGGAGCCATGCCCTCACCATCGACAGTCTGAGTTGTTGCTGTAGCGTTGGTTGCTTCGGTCTTTTTATAGCTCACGATGATATTGCCAAAATCCTCTGCTGTCTTCAGCATATTCACACCGCTGACAATGTATTGAGTGCCCATCTCGGCAACCCTGCCACCCGAAAGACGTTGGTTTTCTTCGACAATCTGCTTGCTTATTGCATCAATTGTCAAATTGTATGCAGCAAGCTTATATGGGTCGGTTTTTATAACGAGGTTACTCTCTTCGCCACCCGAGAGCGTAACATCTGCTACACCCTCGACACGAACAAGTTCGTTACGAATGTATGAGTCGGCAATCTTGCGCAACTCAGCCATATTGGTAAAATGTTCGTGCGACATACCGACAAGGATAATTGGGTCGGTATTGGGATTGTTTTGAGTTATTTCGAGTTTGGTCAGTTTCTCGTCCTGTGCAAAGGAGTTCATAGCCTTTTGAAGGTCGAGGAAAGCTTCGTCCATATCCTTATTCCACGCATATTCGACCGTAATTTGTGCTGTTCCAGCCTTAATTATGGATGATACGGTGAGGACATCGCGCTGACGTATAGCCATCGACTCCATGCGTTTTATAAAGAACTTCTCAATCTCTTCGGGCGGTCTCTCACCGGCATTTATATCCACATACAACTTAGGGTTATTAAGGTCGGGCAAGAGGTCGACACTCAATTTGTCGTATGATATTTTACCCAACAGCATAATACCCAATACTGCCATGAGAATGGTTACCGGGTTCTTGACTGCGAATGTTATAATCTTCTTCATTATTCAAAATTATTTTTGAATTTTCACTTTGCTGTTGTCGCGAAGAGTCTCGTATCCTCTTACAATCAATTGGTCTTCGACTTTTAATCCATGCAATACCTCTATGTTGTCATTGTCCTCGATGCCTGTTTTTATGTCGCGTACCTTGGCAAAACCTTTATCAGCCACATATACATATTTGCGGTTTCTGTTGCTCATAACAACCTCTTTGGGAATGACAATTGTGTTATTCGCTTTTTTCACAACGATGTCGGCTTTTACGAACATTCCGGGACGCAGTTTCATTTTCTCGTTGTCGATGAGAAGTTTACCTTTAAATGTACGTGTTTCGGGACTGATGGCGGGTGACAACTCGCTCACTGTAGCTTTTATGGTGTCGTTGGGTAGTGTATAGTGTGTGATGAATACATCCTGCCCTGTTTTCACTTCGTTAATTGCGCTTTCGGGGAGGTTTATCTCCATAACCATTTTTGAATAGCTCATAATGGAGACAATGGATGTTCCCGATGCAATCTGCACAGATGATGTGTAATGAGGCAGATTTACAATAACACCGGCAAAAGGCGCTTTAATGCTCATTTTGTCGAGATTGAGTTTGGCATTATCATAGCTGTATTTTGCAGTGGTTATTGCAACCTCGGCATTTCTAAGTTCTTTAAGTGTTACACCACCCTTTTCACGAAGTGCTCTGGTGTTTACCTCCTCCTGTTCGGCAATCTCAAGGCTCAGTTTTTTGGAATCAATTGCAATCTCATTTTCATACTCCTTGTTTTCGAGTTTTACAATAACTTCTCCTGCCATAACCTTGTCGCCTAATTTGTAGGGCGCACCGGTGCGGGGATTTCTTTGCAGATGATACTTGCCGGCAATTTCCGACTTAAGTTCCACTTCCGAGGCTGAAACTGCTGTTCCCGACGTGCTGTTATACTTGCTTATGGAGTTTTTACTAACCTCGGTTATTGAAACGGGTGATGCTATCTCTGTCGCCCCCTCATGTTTCTGTTTGTTACATGCCGTTAATACGAAAGATGCAACTGCTATCAACGATATAATATTATTTATCTTCATGGTGTTATATATTTCTGTTAAATGTTTCATGCGTTTATTTCTCTGTTGCCGGCACAAGATTCAACGGCAATATTGCTTTGTCATTCTCAAAATCGTAGAGTGTAAGAATCTTCATGTTAAGCAACTCTTTCTTGTAATCTATGATAGTGGATACATACGACATTTTCCTATTCGAGAGCTGGGTCTGGAACTGGTTCATCTCCATACCTGTAATCTCGCCATTGCGATACCTCTCGGCATTAAGGTCGTATGTCAGTTGCGCATTTTTCACGCTCTTTTCAGCAATTGATATCTGTGCAAGAAGATTATTGAGGTTGCGATAGCACTTTCTTATGGCAATTTCTATGGCTTTTCTCTCTTCATCCGTCTCAAGGTTGTGCATCTCAATGGCAATTTCCTGCGCTCTGACACGTGCTTTTCTTTCGCCCCAGTCGAATATAGGTACATTGAACGAAAGTGACACGCGAGGATTGTTGGTGGGTGTCTTGTAAATATCACCAAGCCTTTCATTATCACCCATGATACCTATTGACAACGAGAGTTCGCCATTAAAACTGTTCGTTTCTTTTATCTGCTTCATCTGCAAGTCAAGTTCAGTACGCGAAATTTCGCGTTGTTTGAGTTCGAGACGTGAGTCTAAAGCATTGGCTATGGCTTTGCCAAGATCAACGGTCACAGGCTGCGCTGTAACCTGTGCAATAATTTCTATGTTTGTCTCGAGGCTTATGCCAAGAATCTTTTTGAAATCGTCTTTGGCATTCTCTAATGCC
>JAFTTA010000075.1 GCA_017467015.1 Bacteroidaceae bacterium | reverse complement strand
TTTCTGCTTTGGTGCCATTGTATGTGAAGAGTTCATACAGTGAAGAGCCCTCTTTCCGTGATTCAAAGGTGGTTGTTTCGCTTTATGATACCAATTTCAACAATCCTCTCGATGAGAATTTTACCAAGAAACTATTATGCAAGGATATGTTGGAATCGTTAACTGAGGGCGTAAATACTCCCATCACATATGAAGAACTTGCCAAACTTGCAATCAGATATAGCGATGGTGTAATATTGAACTCACCCAATATTCCTGCTTCGCTTATTTCCTATGCAGAAGAACTTGGCAAACCTGTTCTGCCATATCAAGATGCTGAGAACTATGCCAAGGCATGTAATGAGTTCTACGACAAGGTTTGATGAAAAAAAAGATGATGAAACGTTTTCTCCCCTATTTGATAATACTTATATCCATCGTTGCGTTCACAGCGTGTGATGATAACACAGAAATGTTGGGAAGCAGCATAGTCCCTTCGGGAGACAAGATGGAGATAGACACAATAACAGTATATGCCAAAAGTCGTTCTTTGCTTGCAGGCGATTCTATTTTGGCCAATACCAATCGTGTCTACTTGGGCAAACATACCGACCCTGAGACCGGTGCAATATTCACCTCGGATTTTATTTCACAGTTCAACTGTGTAGAAGATTATGGTTTCCCTGCCGGAGGGGTAGTAGGGGATAGTGCTTACAAAATAGAACTGAAATTGTTCTACAATAGCTATTTCGGCGATTCGCTGAATATTATGAAGTGCGAGGTCTTTGAACTCGACAGAACTCTTCAAGAAGGAGTGCCATATTACACAAATATAAATGCCGAAGAGTTTTACGATGAAGAAAAAGGTGCAATAGCAGAAAAAACTTATAGCGCTGTGGATTATTCAGTTCACGATAGCATACGCTACGGCGATAACTACACACCAAATATAACAATCGCATTGCCTCAGGAACTTGGTAATCGTTTTATTCGTAAGTATTACGAAACAAATGCCGATGGCGATTCCATTGGTAAACAATATTTTGCAAACTCGGCAAACTTTATTGATAATGTTCTTAAAGGGCTTTATGTGAGATGTTCACAAGGCGACGGTACCGTGATTTACGTGAGCATGGCGCGTATAAATGTATATTTCCAGCAATATACAAAAAGTTCAAGCGGCAAGCTCGATTCGCTGGTGACATCTATAGCAACATTCTCTTCTACAAAAGAGGTATTGCAGGTGAATAGGTTCAATAACGGCGATATCCAGCCGTTGGTGGACGATAATAGCTGTACTTATCTTAAAACACCTGCAGGGATATTTACCGAGGTGGAACTGCCTATTGATGAAATTGCAGAAAAGACAGATACGCTTAATCTTGCCAAAATAACATTCACACGTTATAATCAATCGAGCGATTATCAACATAAATATAGCATTCCTGCTGTGTTGCTGATGGTTCGCAAGAGCGAAATGTACGATTTCTTCCTAAAGAACAAAAGTTACGACAATGTGACATCCTACTATGCATCGTTCAACGCGACATACAATCAGTATGTTTATAGCAATATATCACGTCTGATAAACTATTGTCGCAATGAACGCGAAGAGGGCTTGGCTGCGGATCCGGAGTGGGAAAGCAAGAACCCCGATTGGAACAAAGTGGTGCTTATCCCTGTTTCCACAACACGCGATGGCAATGGAAATATTGTTGGAGTCACCCATGACCTGAAGATGAACAGCGTCAGATTACGCGGTGGCGATGATAAAATTGCCATAAAGATTGTCACAAGTTATTTCAATAACGAACGATAATATAATGTCCCCGATTGCGAGATAAAGAATAATCGCGGTTGAATATGTAACCTTTTTTGTTCCGGCTTTTTGCTCATATAAATACCAATTTACACTAATCGAACAGCGCTTTTCAAGGCTGTGTAAACTTGGAAACTATATATTATTGATATTATTTGACAAAGCGAGCGACTAATTAGTCGCTCGCTTCTTTTATTTGTCTGTGTTTCCGGAAATGGACTATTTGCAGTAGTTCACAACCTTGAAGTTTGTGATTTTACTCTTGAATGTTCCGGCTTTTGCAAGCGGGAAGACGAGTGTGGGTACATAGTACATTTTGTCCTTTCCATCCTTGTTGAAGTAGAGTGTCTGACGTTCCAATTTCTCAACCAATTTGCCGTTTACGTAAAGGCTGGTGGTGTGTTGGTCGCCACTGATGGCTATTGTAGCCTTCTCGCCCGGATAGAGTTGGAAGTTGAATTTGTTGAAGTAGCCATCGCGTGCAAAGCCCATCATGCCCGATACCGGGTCTTTTAGATAGAATACAGCGTCGCGGCTGCGGAAAAGCTCAGTACCGAGAGCCTCATCGGCTGCTGTTATGTCGAAACTTACGGTGTAGGCAAAACCAATCTCTTCGATGTCGGTGATGGTGCCGGGTTTCAGTGTGGCAAGTTTCAGTATGTCGCGTTCTCCACCTTTGAAGCGTCCTGCAATCTTCAATCCGGGAGCATCGCTAAGTGAAAGGCGTGCTTTGTTGAATTCGTCGAATGGTGTTGCGGGTTTTGCTCCTGTCCACATCTTTACAGAGAGTGTCTGCATGGCGGGATATACTCGGTAGTGTATATCTTTTGTGCTTATGCCATTGCCTGCATGGTCATTCCACACAGCAAACATACCGCCCTTTATCTGAGGATGTTTCTCTTCGAATTTCTGGTTGCCAATCTGTGCGGGTGTCCAGTTTTCGTAGAGCATTTTGCAGTTGAGGAAGTCGTAGTAGTAACCTGCTGCGGGTACAATGTAAAGATAACCGTCGGGGATACTCACAAGGTCGTATCCTTGTTTGATCATTTCAGTGGGGTCGGCGTAGCCGTTGTACCATGCGTGCATCAAAACATTTTCTGATTTTACCGGGGTGTCGCCTTTAGCGTGTGTGAGTGCGCCCCAAACACAAGCTTGCTTTCCGTAGCTTTCTACCAATTTAATATAGTGGTCTGTAAATGAGCGGAATTTTTCTACAACATCTTTTTTGCGGTTCGAATACTCGTCGGTGCCAATGTGTACGCGTTTGCCCATGAAAACAGGGTTGTCGCCACCAAGATATTCATCGTAGAGCGAGTCGAGGAATGTGTATGTCGCAGGGTTGAAAAGGTCGAGGTGGTCCATGCCATACTCTTTGCTGCCAAGTTCTGCGCGGTAGTGGCTGAATGCCAATGAGTGTGCCGGTGCGTCAATCTCGGGGATGATTTCAACGCCGAGGCTGTCGGCAAGTATCTGAAGATCGCGGAACTCCTGTTTTGTGTAGTAACCGTCACGTGCAGTGAGCCCGGGGAAATATTCACTTTCCAGACGGAATGCGGCAGGCGTCTTGTTCCAGTCGTGGTTGAAGTATTGCTTGAAAGCGTTGTCGTTGAGGTGAATTTGCAATGTGTTCATCTTGTAGTACGACATGAACTTTACATATTCGCGTACGAAGTGCATGGGGATGTACTTGCGACCGCAGTCGAGCATAAATCCGCGAAGTGCATAATCGGGATAGTCGCGTATAACACCTTGTGGCAGGCTTTGACCGCTGTTTTGCTCTGCTATCTGCAGCAGTGTGCGTGTAGCCCAGAATACGCCCTCTTTTGTTGGTGCGTAAACTTCCACTTTGTCGCCTATCTTTATGTTGTAACCCTCTTTGTCAAGCTTTTTGTCCTTTTTGATACTTAGCACAATGTCGCCTTTTTTCCCTTTACCTGCAACGACTTCCGGGGTGGTGTTGAACATTGCAGAGTAGTCCTTGGAGAATTGGATGGCAACTTTTTTAAGTGCCTCTTCTTTTTCGGGATAAACGATGCGGAGACCTTCTGAAGGGGTGAAATTACCTTTGCCGCCTTTCCATTCGCGTAGTTCCGGTATCACAAAAGGTTTTTCGTTTACTTGTGCAAAAACCGGCATTGCCACAGCCATGGCAATGAGCGTAAACATTGTTTTGATGATGTTTTTCATGTTGTTTGATATTTACGCCTATGGGGTTACACCAATTTTTATATTGGAGCAACCCCATGGCTGTTGTTTGACAAGATAAAATTATTCGAGTGTAATGAGAACCGCACCGTCGGCTACTGTGTCGCCTTTGGCTACTGCGATAGATGCAACTTTGCCGTCGCGGTCGCTGTTGATGTTGTTCTCCATCTTCATGGCTTCGAGGATAGCTACTGTCTGACCTTTGGCTACTGTGTCGCCTACGTTTACTTTAATGTCGATAATTACTCCGGGTAGAGGGGTCTTGATGGCGTAACCTCCGGCAGCAGCACTAGCAGCAGGGGCAGCGGCAGGTGTTGCGGTTGCCGCGGGTTTTGCTGCGGGAGCAGCCGGCTTAGCCACTACTACGGGCTTGGGTGCTGCGGGTTTTTCCCACTCTACGTTGTATTCTGTTCCGTTTACTTCAACTTGTGCGGAGGTTTCTGTTACTTCGTTGATTGTAACCTTGTATTCGACTCCTTCTATCTTGTATTTATACTCTTTCATGATGTTGCTGTTTTGGGGGTTATCTGTTGCAATTGTTCCAGTTTTTGTTCACATAGGTGATGGTGAGAATGCCGCTCTCCTCGTCGTGAACATTGTCGCCGCAGTAGGCGCTCAATGCCATTGAGATGGCTGCTACTACTGCATTGTCGATGTTTTTGTTTTTCTCTTCCATAAGTAGTGTGTTTTAGAGAGGTATATTACCATGTTTTTTCTGTGGCAGTCCCTGGCGTTTGCTTTCGAGCTGTGCTAGTGCGCGTATGACACGGAAACGGGTGTTGCGTGGCTCGATTACATCGTCGATGTAGCCATATTTTGCAGCCTGATAGGGGTTTGCAAAGAGGTTGTTGTATTCTGCCTCTTTTTCAGCCTGCAGGGCACGGGGGTCTTCTGCTGCTTTTATCTCTTTGGCATAGAGAACTTCTGCTGCTCCGGCTGCTCCCATCACTGCAATCTCTGCGCTGGGCCATGCGTAATTGATGTCGGCACGTAACTGTTTGCAAGCCATGACTATGTGTGAACCTCCGTACGACTTGCGAAGTGTTACTGTTACTTTGGGTACTGTTGCTTCGCCGTATGCGTACAATAATTTTGCTCCGTGCAGGATGACTGCATTGTACTCTTGTGCTGTGCCGGGAAGGAAACCGGGCACGTCGACAAGTGTCACAAGGGGTATGTTAAATGCGTCGCAGAAGCGTACGAAGCGTGCGCCTTTGCGAGATGCGTTACAGTCGAGCACACCGGCATAGCGGCAAGGTTGGTTGGCTACGATACCTACCGATTTTCCGTTCATACGTGCAAAACCTACAATTATGTTTTGTGCATAATCGCGGTGTACCTCAAGGAATTCACCATTGTCGACAATCTCGCCGATGACCTGATACATGTCGTATGCTTGGTTGGGGTTGTCGGGGATAATTTCGTTAAGAAGGTCGCTCTTGCGGTTGATGGGGTCGTCGCAGGGCTGCACGGGTGTTGTCTCCATGTTGTTCTGAGGTATGTAGCTGAGTAGCTTGCGTATCAGTTGCATGCCCTCTTCCTCGGTGGCTGCTGTGAAGTGTGTCACACCCGATTTGCTCGCGTGTACGCTTGCGCCACCCAGCTCTTCTTGTGTTACCTGTTCACCAAGTACGGTCTTCACCACTTTGGGACCTGTGAGGAACATGTATGATGTGCCCTCTGTCATCAGTGTGAAGTCGGTGAGTGCGGGCGAATATACTGCGCCACCTGCGCAAGGACCGAATATACCTGAAATCTGAGGTATCACACCCGATGCAAGGATGTTGCGCTCAAATATTTCGGCAAAGCCTGCAAGTGAGTTGATTCCCTCCTGGATGCGTGCGCCTCCACTGTCGTTGATGCCGATTACGGGTGCGCCCATCTTCA
Source organism: Bacteroidaceae bacterium (assembly GCA_017467015.1). Taxonomy (GTDB): domain Bacteria; phylum Bacteroidota; class Bacteroidia; order Bacteroidales; family Bacteroidaceae; genus HGM04593. The sequence goes on along the minus strand of JAFTTA010000075.1, from coordinate 13,718 downwards.
TTGCCATGTCCATGATTTTACATATCTTTTGTGCCATGGTCTCCGAGAGTGAGCCACCGAACACGGTGAAGTCCTGTGCAAAAACATATACCAAGCGTCCGTCTATAGTTCCACATCCGGTGACAATTCCGTCGCCGAGGAAACTCTTTTTCTCTTGGCCAAAGTTGGTACATCGGTGTGTTACGAACATGTCGGTCTCTTCGAAACTGCCTTTGTCGAGCAGCATCTCAATGCGTTCGCGGGCTGTGTATTTGCCACGTTCGTGCTGTTTGTCTATGGCTTTCTCTCCGCCGCCTAAGCGTGCTTTCGCACGTAGTTCGACGAGCTGTTTTATTTTCTCAAATTGTTTGCTCATGGTTTTTCTATTCTCGATTGAATGTTTTTACTTTTTTTCTTCGCAAAGTTCTGTCAATACGCCTTGTGTGGCTTTGGGATGTAAGAATGCAATGTTCAGTCCTTCTGCTCCGCCTCGTGGCGCTTTGTCGATGGTGCGTACACCTTTTTCGTCACATTCGGCAAGTGCTTCCGCTACGCCATCTTCAACAGCGTATGCAATGTGGTGAATGCCTTGGCCGCGTGTTTCCAGGAATTTTGCAATGGTGCTCTCGGGAGATGTGGGCTCAAGTAGTTCTATTTTTGTTTCGCCCACTTTCAGAAATGCAGTTCTCACTTTTTGGTCTTCAACTGTCTCTATGTTGTAGCAGGTGAAGCCAAGAACTTTTTCATAGTACGGAAGTGCCTCTTCGATACTTGGTACGGCTATGCCGAGGTGTTCGATTTTTGATATTTTCATATCGTAACAATTTATGAGCCGAGGTTGTGTCCTCTGCTCTGTTTTACAAAGTATGGAACAAATATAGTTCTAATTTTTTTTAATTGCAACTACTTCTGTTTCTCTTTTATAAAGATGTTGACTTTAGAAGTTACTAAAATTTATGTAGATGTTTTTCTTAGGCGAAGCAACCTTAATATTTCTATCTACAAAGTCAAAGTGTTGGCAAAGATATATAAATATTTTCAATTATTGCACAAAAAATAATTTTTGTGCAATAATTGGTTTTTGTGATAGTGGGTTGGTTGATTTGAAACAATGAGGTTTAAAGTTCTACAAGCACTCTGACATTCAATTGACGGCTGGTGAGGTAGTTGGGGACTGCGTAGCTTTGATTGTAGATGTCTGATACCCAATAATATGAGTTTACATTGTTGATGTCGAGTAGGTTAAGTGCGTCTGCCCCTATCCACACATTCTTGATGTAGCGTGCGATGCCACTGCGGAAGCGCAGGTTTTCGTTGTCGAACAGGCGGTATGACATGCCGAGGTCCACACGTTTGTATGCCGGTGCACGAAATATGTGCTTCTCTCTTCCTGTGTGCGGAGGCCCGAATGGCAGTCCGTCGGCATATACGCCGCGCAGACTCATCTTCCAACGGTCTGTCCCGGGGAAGTAGTCGGTGAAATGTATTGATGCGTTGAAAGTTTGGTCAGTGGGGCGTGGTAACCATTCGCCACCATTGATTTTCTCTTTTGTTTCCATTATGGAGAATGTGATCCATGAGTCTGTGCCGGGCACAAATTCTCCGAAAAGTTTCATGTCGAGTCCGGTGGCATATCCCTCTGCGCAGTTTTCGCCATAATATACTATGCGCACATTGTCGACGTTGTAGGGAATTATATCATCGAGTTTCTTGTAATATGCCTCGGCAGTGAATTTGAATGGGCGTTCAAACATTTTGAACATATAATCGCAGCCGAGTACAAAGTGTAACGAGCGTGGCGACTTTATTTTGTCGTTAAGTCTGACTGATGCTATTCCGTTTATGTTAACCGTATCGCGGAACTCTTTGTAGAAGGGTGCTTGATAGTATATTCCTGTGGCAAATCGCAGTGTCATTTTCTCGTTGAACTTAGGGATGAGTCCCAACGAAAAGCGTGGCGACACTATGCACTCTTTGTTCCAGTCCCAGTATGATACCCTGATACCTGCATTAAGCCCCATGACGCCCATTGTGGTGTTGAATTTATATGTGTCCTGCAAGTAGGCTGAGTAGCGTTGGCTTTTTGTTGATGTATTTGAACGCAGACTGTATATCATTTCAAGGTTGTTGCCTCCGTATGGCAGGTTGTATCCTGCCGAGTCGCGCATTTCCCACTCACGCTGGTTTTCTTTTATATTTTCACTTTTCCACTCCACACCCCACCGTATGTCGTGCTTTCCGGGCAGGTGCATACCTTTTAGCGCTACTGTTCTGACATCTGCGTCGAGGTAGTTGCGTGCATGTTCCATGTAGCTACCTACTGCAATGTTCTCTTCGGTGTTAATATCGTCGATCCAATATTGTCCCATGATGTCAAATGTCTCTTCCTCACGTGAGTTGAATGCTGAGGCGAGCAGCGAGATTTGGTGATACTCGTTGGGTGAGTAGTTGAGCGATGCCGACCCGAACATTGTGCGGAAGAGGTCATGTTCCCATCCACCGAAATACACTTTAAACTCTTTGACATCTTCGAGTGTGCCAAAACTTGTTGTGCGGTCACTGGGGGTAAAGTTGTATCTGTTGCGCGAAATGTTTGCAATGAAATTGGCATTCAGGTGGGGTGTTATGCGCCAATCGAGAAATGCTTGATAGTCGATGAATGCGGGGTCGTATTCTCCTTTTGTATCTAAAGAACCCAAAAGATAGCTGTTGGTTTTGTAACGCAGTGAATTGGAAAAGCTTATTTTGCTGTTGCCCATGCCCACGTAGGCGCTTGCGCCAAGGAGACTTGCCGATAGTATGCTTTCAAATTCGCGTGGACGACGGTATGTGATGTCAAGCACTGATGCCATCTTGTCGCCATATTTTGCTTCGAAACCTCCTGTTGAGAAAGCTATCGACCCTACCATGTCGGGGTTGAGAAAGCTCAGCCCCTCTTGTTGTCCGGCACGTACAAGCAGTGGGCGGTATATTTCCACGCCATTTACATATACGCTGTTCTCGTCGAAGTTTCCTCCGCGAACATTGTACTGCGAACTCATTTCGTTGTGCGAACTGACACCGGCTTGTGTGGCTATGACGCTCTCTACAGCATTGCCCGATGCATCGGGCATAAGGCGCATCATTTTGGGTGTCTTTATCTGCTGTGTGCCACCAAGTTGGCGTTGCTCATCGACAATCTCCACTCCTTCGAGTGTGTAGTCGGCTGCCGGCAATTTGACGTTTAAGATAATGGTGTCAATGGGGTTACGAAGGGTTTTCTTTCTTGTTTGGTAACCAATCATCGAATAGATAACAATTACAGTGTCGGCAGAGGCACATTCAAAAGAGTAACGTCCTTTGAGGTCGGCAATTGCTCCGGCTGCCTGCCCCTCTACTTTTATGTTGGCTACTTCTATAGGAGAACCTTTTTCGTTTGTCACCTGTCCTTTGATGACAACACGCTGAGCTTGTACTTCGGCAAGTGCAATGAAGGTTGTTAATATATATAATAGGAATATGCGATATTTCATTTAAAACGGCTTCTAAAAATTGTGTACAATACACGTTTTCTTTTATCTAACGTAAAAAACGTGTTAAACGTATATTTTGCGCAATATTTTATTGAGCCAGTTCCAGCGATATCTGTACCAGCGTAGTGTGCTTACCTGCTTGCAGCCGAAATTGAGAAGGAATTTACGATAACCGATTTTTTTCTTCAATGGTGTGCCCGAAACTGCAAATTCAAAATGTGGGACCCCTCGCGTGTGAGCATCCTTGATGGCTGCCCACACCGATATTATGCCGGGGTAGAGCAACGGATAGCTTTTGCGCAGTCCGCAGTTGTAGAGCAGAAATGCGCGGTTGGCAGTGTATAGGCAGATGGAAGAGCCTATCATCTTCCCCTCTTTGTTGTAGACAACGAACATTCTGACGTCGAGACTTTCGTTCTTGCCGAGAAGTATATCTGTTAGCAAGTCTGTAGGTGCAAAATATCTATCGAATTTAGAAGCATAGTATTTTTTCAGCAATTTTATGCCGAGCTCAATTTCTTTTCTTTCAGTGGCTTGCCTGTATGTTACTCCGCGTACCTTTGCGCGTCGTATGTGTGAGTGGTAGGCTCGTGAAAGGCGCTCTTCGGGTCGTCTGCTGTGTAGCGAAATGTAAATGCGCAGGTCGTCGCGAGGTACAAAATTGTATTTGCTGAAACTGCGATAGGTTATGCGTGAATCGGCTATGTACCGTGCTTCGATGAACAGATATTTGAAATCCATTATTTTTAGCAGCCGTTCTATGAAAAGCGAGAAAATTTCGTTACAATCTGTGCCGTTGCTGTTATAGACCCCTTCGCTGTATATGCTGCACCAATGGTATATACCGGGTGGAATAAGTCTGATGTCGCGTTTGAACATTGCAAGCAGGTGTCCCTTCTCTTCGTTGTCGTCGTATGCAACAAGCATCACCGGCTGTATGCCCGAGGATTTTTCGAGTATGTGAAAGAATTGTTCCGAGTGGAAGAATATTCCCGGAAGCAGGTTAGGTATTTTTTCTCCGCTGTTGTATTGTTCTATGCGCATCATTGGCAGTGAGTCGTTCTTCGTTGTAAAGTTAATGAATTGTGTGGGCTTTTTCTGCTTTTTTCAGTTATTTTTTACAAATAATTAAAATAGTATTGTCGGTTGAGGTGGGTATAATGGCTAAAAAGCCTATCTTTGCAGAGCAAAAAGAATGATTATGGTTGAAGATAAGGATAAAAAGAATGTCTATATATTGGCTATTGAGTCATCTTGCGACGATACATCGGCGGCTGTGATGCGCGGCGATACGGTCCTTTCCAATGTGACCGCCGGGCAATCTGTGCACGAACAATATGGTGGTGTGGTGCCCGAACTTGCATCGCGTGCTCATGAGCAGAATATTGTACCTGTGGTTGATGCTGCTTTGAAAAAAGCAGGCATAGAAAAGGAACAACTGAGTGCAGTGGCTTTTACACGTGGCCCCGGACTTATGGGATCGCTGCTTGTTGGCGTCTCTTTTGCCAAGGGGCTTGCCGCCTCTTTGGGTATCCCTATGGTCGAAGTCAACCATCTTCAAGGTCACATTCTTGCGCATTTTATTAAGGAGGATGGCGTGGAACATCATGCTCCTGAGTTCCCTTTCCTCTGCCTCATGGTCTCAGGTGGAAATTCACAGATAGTGAAAGTTAGTGGTTATAACGAAATGGAGATAATCGGTCAGACTATCGACGACGCCGCGGGCGAAGCTATTGATAAATGTGCAAAAATAATGGGGTTGGGCTATCCCGGAGGCCCTATCATTGACCGTCTTGCACGCGAGGGCAATCCTCAGGCTTATTCATTCAGTAAACCTCATATACAAGGATTTGATTATAGCTTCAGCGGCCTGAAAACCTCTTTCCTATACACGCTGCGCAAATTCGTTGCAGAGGATGAAAATTATGTGGAAAAGCATATAAACGACCTCGCAGCTTCGTTTGAACGAGCAGTGGTGGAGGTGCTTATGGATAAACTGTATAAAGCATCGAAAGCACTGAAAATTAAGCGCATTGCTCTTTCGGGTGGCGTTTCTGCAAACACTGCTCTAAGAAATGCATATGCCGATTACGCAAAGCGTTACGGCTGGGATATTTTTATCCCCAAATTCGGATTTACTACTGATAATGCTGCTATGATAGGTCTTGTGGGGTATCATAAATATCTTAAAGGAGATTTTTGCAGCATGGACAAGCCGGTATTTACGCGTACCGCCATTTGATTGATATGAGTGTGTATGAATTGGCGCGAAAGGTGAATGATGCGCTTTGTGAAAACGGTTTTACGCTCTCTACGGCAGAGAGTTGTACCGGCGGTGGAATTGCGGCTGCAATAACTTCTGTGCCCGGAAGTTCCAGTGTCTTCAAAGGTGGAGTGGTTGCCTATGCCAATGAAGTGAAGAATGGTGTATTGTCGGTTACCCCGGAGGCATTGAGGGAACATGGTGCTGTTAGCGAGGCTGTTGTTTGCGAAATGGTATGTGGCGTTGCCCGTTTGATGCAGACGGATTGCGCGGTTGCAACCTCTGGGATTGCAGGTCCGAGTGGCGGTACACCGGAAAAACCGGTGGGCACAGTGTGGGTAGCCATATATATAAAAGGTATCATAAAAACTTATTTGCTCACCCTCGACGACTGCGGACGCACGGTTAATATTCAAACGACAATAGCAGAAACACTGCGTTTGTTGTATGCGCTATTGCGCGAATTGTAAAAAAAGATAGTAGTAAATGTTTGAAATATAAAAAAAAAGACCTACCTTTGCACCCGCGTTTAAATAAACGAATGTTTAACCTATTTTATTAATCAGTATGAATCAATACGAAACCGTTTTCATTTTAACTCCCGTTTTGTCTGAGGTTCAGATGAAGGAAGCGGTAGAGAAATTCAAAGGCATCCTCACTGCCGAAGGCGCAGAGATTGTCAATGAAGAGAACTGGGGTCTTAAGAAATTGGCTTACCCCATCGAAAAGAAAACAACCGGATTTTATGTGATGTTTGAGTTCAATGCAGCTCCTACAGTAATTTCAAAACTTGAATTGCAGTATCGTCGCGACGAGCGCGTTATTCGTTCATTGGTTGTTAAGTTAGATAAATATGCAGCAGAGTACGCTGCCAAGAGAAGAAGTTTAAAAGCTAAAAAGGAGGACTAATTATGGCACTTGAAAATTCGGAAATCAGATATTTGACCCCGCCTTCGGTTGATATCAAGAAGAAAAAATATTGTCGTTTCAAGAAAAACGGCATCAAGTATATCGATTATAAAGATCCCGAATTCCTGAAGAAATTTTTGAACGAGCAGGGAAAATTGCTTCCTCGTCGTATCACAGGTACTTCATTGAAATTCCAGCGTCGTATCGCACAGGCCGTTAAACGTGCTCGTCACTTGGCTTTGCTGCCTTTTGTAACTGATCAGATGAAATAATAAATTCGGAGGAACAATATATGGAAATTATACTTAAAGAAGATGTTATCAATCTTGGATACAAGAATGATATCGTTAAGGTAAAGAACGGTTACGGACGTAACTTTTTGATTCCTACCGGTAAAGCAATCGTAGCTACTCCCTCGGCAAAGAAAGCATTGGCAGAGGAGTTGAAACAGCGTGCACACAAATTGGCTAAAATCAAGGCAGATGCTGAGGAATTGGCTGCTAAACTTGCACCTGTGTCATTGACTATTGCAACAAAGGTTAGCGCAACAGGTGCTATCTATGGTTCAGTAGGTTCAATCCAGATTGCAGAGGAACTTGCAAAACTTGGTTTTGAGATCGATCGTAAGATTATATCTGTTGAGTCAGCAAAAGAGATTGGTAGCTACACTGCTACTGTGAAATTGCACAGAGAGGTTTCAGTTAAGATTCCTTTTGAGGTGGTTGCTGAAGAGGCTGCTGAATAATCAACTATTTACATATGAAATAGCGAGGCTATCTTTTAAAGGTAGTCTCGCCTTTTTTTTCTCTATCGCTGAACAAAATATAATTAATGATTGTTTATATAATGTCAATGAATGTAATAAAGATTACATAGGATATTACTTTTTCTTAATCATTCAATTCCCCGAACGACTCCCCGTAGTGATTACGCGGGGTCGTTTCTTTCTTTTTACTTCCTTTAAACATGCTACACGAAAGAAAATCTTGTGCCAATGATACTATATTTGCATAACTTGTATTATCTTAGCATCATGCAATGATGTGCATGATGAAAACAATGTGTAGATATCCTATGGTGATGCTGGCAATGCTGATGTTTCTTATCTCGGCTTGCAACCTGCCAACGAGCTCTTCAGATGCTAAAGAGCAGTTTTCGCTGTGTACCCGTTCGCGTGTGTCGGACACTGTCGTCGCCAACCTTTCTGACGAGGCTTATAATGCTCTGATGGATATGGATTACAAGCGTGCACGTCAAATATATGAGGAGATTATCTCGGGCACGGATAACGAATTCGAACGTTTAGAGGCTTGTATTGGAATGATGCGCCTCTGCTATCGTGTTTCGGCAAACAGGGAGTTTTACGATTATCGTACCAATGCCGAGCGTTCTATGCAGCGAATTAAAAATGAAAAGGTCTTTTCCGATTCTGCAATAGTCGAGCGTTTGGGTTTATTGCAATTGGAGTATAATATCGTATCTGCAAACTATTTTGCGGCCATGGGGCTCTACGAAGAGTATTCGGCAGCTGCACAGATGGTTTGCGACTTCCCGGAAACGGCTGACACTTCGACAATGTTGGACGTAGGGCTGGTGAAGGCTTCAATTCGCGAAAAAAGTTTGAATGAGCGTTTTACAATACTTTACCGCGGTATAATGCAGTCGTCAGCAGAAGATTGTAAATGGCACTCAGGGCACTACAAACTGATGCTTGCCATGATGTTGCGTGATGCCGGTGTGCTAGATTCGCTACAAACAGTGACGCCCGGTCGCCTTGCTCGCATCAATAAGGATTCTGTTGCCACTGATGAACTACCGCAATGGCTGGCTGAACAATCAGTGGATGATTTCAGACTCAGTGGAGACAGATATATGGTGATAAAGGCTCTTGCTGTGCTTGCCTCATGTCACATTTATCACGGTGATTACTACGAAGCTCTTGATGTGTCACAGAATGCCATAGACGAAGTAAACCGGTATTTTTCCGATTATTATGCGGGGGTGGATACATTGCCGCCTTACACGCTTTTTCAGTCCGAAGATTCGTTGGAGCTGAAACGTATGGCTATTGCCGATGTCGTCAATATACCAGAGTGTATGTTGTTGATACGCAACGAAGTTTCCTGCGCTTATGCAGCTCTTGGCGATAAGGATGCTTCAGATGCAAACAGAAATAGCTATCTCGATTTATTGCATGTTACCCGTCAGAATAGCGAGATAGAGAGCAGGGCGCACAACGTTGCGCGTAGTGCCACTATCATGTTGCGCTGGGTTATAGCCCTCGCATTGTTACTTGTTGCAGTTGTATTGCTTGCTATGATTATGTTGCGCCGTTGGCGAAGAAATAACAAAAATTTCACATCTTCATTGATGGCGATGCTGCAGTTGTGTCGCGAACTGACCGCTTTCCCATTATCCTGTGAATTTAGTGATAATGAAGAGGTCGACGAAAAGCTAACGGAACTTCTGCAAGCATCTCTAACCACCATTCTTCGCAACATAAACAGGGTAAGTGTAGTTGAGAAAAATGATGCAAGGCAAGATGTAGAAACAGTGTTGTTTGTGTTGTCCGACGACTCTTTTTTGAAGATTTATACCCATCGTCGTCTTACTGATGACGAGAAAGCCATTATTGATTTCCTTTTGCCATATATAAGTGTGGCACGCTCCGACGCAGCCCGGCTTGTGGCAATGGGTGATGAACGTCTGCGACTGGAGGAGCTTAACCTATCGTATGCCATCAGTCTGACCGAACACAAACGTGAGAACATTCTTAAACGTGCCTCTCTGTCGGTAGTTGTCGGTATGCGCCCTTATATGGACCGTATGTCAAAGACGCTTACGCAACTTTCTGCTTCTGGCATGGTTGAGGGCGATGATTATACAAGAAAATTGAATTATGTTGCCGAGCTAACCGACAAATTGAATGAGTATAATACCATCCTCGAACGGTGGATAAAGATGCGTCGTGGTGAGCTCAGCCTGAATATTGAGACATTCTCTTTGCAAGAACTTTTTGATATTATTGCCAAAGGTTCACAAGCTTTTTCCATGCGTGGACTTGCGCTGGAAATATCTCCATGCGACTTATGGGTAAAAGCGGATAAGGCTCTGACGCTGTTCATGATAAACACTTTGGTGGACAATGCGGCAAAATTCACTCCTGCGGGTGGGGTAGTCGAGCTTGCTGCCATTGAGGTCGATGGTGCAGTGGAGGTGGCTGTGAGCGATAGTGGTGTGGGGCTTTCCGACGAAGATATACGTATGATTCTTGGCGAAAAGGTCTACGATGCGGCTGTCATAGGCTCCTCTTCGGGCGAGGATGTGAAAAAAAACAAAGGTGGCGGTTTTGGACTGATGAACTGTAAAGGTATAATTGAAAAATATAAAAAGACAGATACCTTCTTCTCTGTATGTCGCATGGACATTGAGAGTCGACAGGGTGGCGGCAGCCGTTTCTCTTTCCGATTGCCGAGAGGCATTGTGCATCTGTTGCTCATTCTTTTTATGTTTGTTCCATCAAAATCTCTTGCCGGTTTACATCTCGAACGAGTGGTTGCTCTTACCGATTCGATATATATATCCAATGTTCATGGTGACTATAATGTAGCCTTGGATTATGCTCAAAGGGTAGTTGGCGAACTCAATGCTTATTATAAGTCGCGTGGTGGTCAAGGTGATACTTTGCGCCTAAATGGCGTTGGTGAGGCTGCCGAAACGGCGTGGTGGCGCGAAGGTTTTGCCACTGATACGCTTATAGAAGAGGTGTATTACAATATGCTTGATGTGCGTAATGAGGTGTCGGTTGCGATGCTTGCATTGCAGCGTTGGGACGACTATCGTTACAACAACAATGCTTATACTTCTTTGCATCGTTTGGTTCACGAAGACAAGAGGCTGGCTACATACTATTCCGATATGCAGAAGGTGGTGAATGCGCGGCGTGTGACAATAGCTCTTAGCGCAGCTCTGTTATTGCTGCTTGCAGTGGCGCTTCTGCTCTACTATTTCAGGCAAAATGTCATGAATAGAATAAACCTATATTCTGCGCTCGAGGTCAACAGATGCTTGCTGAAGGCGGTTGATGGTAAGCGGTTGGATGCGAAGTACCTTGTCGCTATTTTTGCAAACGAGCTTAATGACCGTCTCGAGGAGATGATGCGTGTCGAAGCTGTGTGTGTGGCGTTTAAAGATGCCATTTCGAAGCAACTTGTGGTCTCGAAAACCGATGACGAACGTCTCGCTTTCTCTGTGGAAAAAAGTTTCTTGTCTTCTGAAATATACACATCTGCCGATGGCGGGGTAATAGCATTGCCTTTGGTGATTTCTGTTGCCGAAGGAACCACTTGCGTAGGAGCCTTTGCCATAAAAACTGATCACAAGGTCTCTGTAAACGAAAAACTAATGTTGGAAATTGTTGCCGGATATATAGCCTCTTTAGGCTACCATGCAACGGTTGAAATGGCACGCGAATATCGTAGTTTCGATGAACTGGTGGAAGAGAGCAACCGTATGAAATACGAAGAAAACGTGCTTCATGTGCAAAATCAGGTGCTCGACAACTGCATGTCCATGATTAAGCACGAGACAATATATTATCCGAGTCGCATAAGAAAACTTGTTGCAGACCTTATGGATGGAGGTTGTGACGACGAGACGAGGGCACAACGTGTTGCCGCCATGTGTGAACTTATGGAATATTACACATCTATGTATGGTGTGCTTACAACATGTGCTATGAACCAGTTGGGTGATGTGGTGTTAATGCCTTCGCGCTTCATGTTTGGCGATGTTGCTGCCGATTGTTCGGCTTATGTAAAGCGTCGTACAAAGCGTAGTGGGCATGCCATGCAGCTATTGTGTGAGGATGTTGATACTATTGTCTATGGCGATAAGGAACTGATTGCTTTCCTCCTCGAATCAATATTCATGGAACTGACAGATGTGCCTTTGTCGGGCAATTTCCGTCTTTCGGTGAAAAAGGAGCAGGAGGCTGCAGTGGTGGAAATACTCGACACCCGTCGCCATTTGGATAGAGAACTCAGAGAGCTGATGTTTGTTCCTTCTGCACTGAATATACCGGATGAGAACGGTGCGGTAGTCGGTGTAGGTTTTTTAATAGCGAAAGAGATAGTCAGAATGCACGAAGATTATATGGGGCGTTATGGTGGTCGCATGGAGGCTGTTGACACAGCCGAAGGCACTCTCATACGTTTTACCCTCCCCGATAGTTATTAACTGAAAAATAATGTTATTGCAATGGATAATAAGTTTAATGTTATAATTGTTGAAGATGCCAAACTTGAACTTAAAGGCACCGAAGAGATTTTTCGCAGCGAGATTCCCGAAGCATGTATCATAGGCACTGCCATGAACGAAGCGGAATTGTGGCCATTGATGGATAAGCAACAACCCGATTTATTATTGCTCGATTTAGGGCTTGGCGGTTCTACAACCATCGGTGTAGAGATTTGTGCAAAGATGAAACGTCTCTATAAAAATGTCAAAGTGCTCATTTTTACAGGAGAACTGTTGAACGAGAAACTATGGGTGGATGTGCTCGATGCAGGTGCTGATGGCATAGTGCTTAAAACCGGCGAACTACTGACAAAAAATGAGATAAGAAGTGTTATGTCGGGAAAGCGCTTTGTGTTCAATCAGCCGATTCTCGAAAAAATAGTGAATCGCTTCCGCGAGGAGGTTATGCGCGAGTATTCATATCGCCGTTCGGTTATCGAGTATGACATTGATCGTTACGATGAGTGCTTTCTGAAACATCTTGCTCTTGGATATACCAAAGAGATGATTGCCAATCTCAAAAACATGCCTTTTGGTGTGAAGTCGCTCGAGAAACGTCAGTCCGACCTTGTTGCCCGTCTCTTCCCCGAGGGTGAACAGCGAGGGGTTAATGTTACCCGATTGGTGGTGCGTGCCATTGAACTGCATCTTATAGATGTTGAAAATCTTGAAGCCGATGAATAGGGATGTTATAAAATATTTTCCTTTGTTGCTATACACATTTTTGCTTTTTATGGTGTGGATAGGGTCGTGGGTGGCAGGCGTTGCGTCGTTGTTCCGTGGTAGTGATGTCGATTTTGTGCTTGCCTCGGCTGATGGTGTGCGTTGGTTTGTGCGCAGTTCGGTTGATGGCATCTCTGCTTTGCCTTGGGGCGAACTTTTGCTGTTACTTATGACATCCGGCATTTTTGTGGCAAGCGGGTTGCCGGTGGCTTTATCGCGGGCACTGCAAAGAAAAGCCACCCTAAAAATGCGTCGTGCATTATGGGTGGCATTGATAACTTTGTTGTTGCTCTCTTTGCTGTTAATTGCATGTAACCTCTATCCTTTGAGCCTCTCAAAAAGCATTTCGGGCACGTTGGTCGGTTCGCCAATGGCAGAGGGAGCACTGTTTATTCTCTTCCTTCTTGTCTTTCTGCTTTCTGTTCCTTTTGGCATAGTCTATGGTACTTTCAGAGGGGTGGGCGATGTTGTCGATGCTCTCTGTTGTCGTGTGCAACATCATGCATCGTCGTTTGTGGCACTTCTGCCGGGCGCATTGTTGATGTCGTCCGTCGGTTATGCCGATGTGGGCATCAGTGACGCTGCTTTTGTTTATATAAAATATTCTCTTATCCTCTTCCCCTTTTTGTATGCTTTGGCTGTGAGGCATTGAGTGGCTTAGCCGAAGATGCTTGAACCGATGCGCACACATGTGCTTCCGGCAGCCACTGCTGTGAGATAGTCGTCACTCATTCCTGCCGATATGGTGTCGAACTCGCTGTCATCGTCGAACCATCTGTCGCGTATCTCATCGAACAAACTCTTTACCGTTGCAAATTCTTTAGCAATCTGCTCTTTGTCATCTGTATTGCTTGCCATGCACATGAGACCGCGTATGTGAATATTCTTAAGTTCTTTCCACTCTTCTGAGGCAAGCATCGCAAGGCACTCCTCGGTGGAGAAACCAAATTTTGTCTCCTCTTGTGCAATGTGTATCTGCAACAGACACGATATTGTGCGTCCTGTTTTTATGCCATGTTTGTTTATCTCTTTTA
>JAFTTA010000074.1 GCA_017467015.1 Bacteroidaceae bacterium | reverse complement strand
TTTTAGTTAGCACTTTAGGTAAACTATATATGCAAATATAAATAAAGCGAGATATTATAACCTCTCTATACATGGAAGCGAATGAGCATTTGTTCTCATTCGCTTCCATAATATTATTCAATAAGTTAAGGACGGGAAAATTAAGCTAAAGAAGAGGCATACAATTAAACACAATTATTAATAGAATTTAAACCTCTATATTCAACGTTGTGTTCCTACTTCGCCTTTATGGACTTTGCTTTGCTCTCCTGTTCCTTTGCCGCCTGCTCTTTGAGCCTTGCTTGCTCGGCAAGGGCTGCTTGTTTGCGAACAGCCTCTTCATAGGTTTCCACATCCTCACGCATCTGCTCGATTGATTCGGTGTTGCGGTTGAGCTCGAAGATGTCCTCCAATGTGGCTATCTGCTCTGCCGAGGCATCGCCTTTCATCTTGATATAGCGGTATTTGAGGCCGTTTTCAATACGGTTTTGGTTAGGTTTCTCTAATACTATGTTCCAAGTAAATAATCCCAGAATCAAAGCCGTCTCTATCACAATAGTCCAAAAGACAAACGGGGGTTCAAAACCTATTCTATGATGTTTGAAATTGTGTACACCTTCCTCAATTGTTTCTTTGAGTTTCTGAACCAATGTCTTGGTTTCTTCAACTGGTTCTTGAAGTTTTCCAGTTGATTGAGAATTTTTCGGGCAGAATCCTCTCCGTAGGAGGAAGATTCAGTCCGAAACGGCTTGCCGCCCCGACCTTTCAACTTTCAATGGCTGAGGTACTACCTTCGCAGACGAGCAAAGGAGAGAGGCGAATGACAGAATCGGGAAACTCATAATATCGCAGATTTATGATAGACCAAATTCAAATACTACCCTGCAATAATGAAAAATACACCGTCCTTTTGCTCGTTTATAAAAAGTTGTATCTTTGTTCCAAGATGAGTTGTACATCAATGCAAACCACGCAAGAATGTAGAAATCAGAACAGTTGCCAACTCATTACCTCGTTCTTGAACTTTCCGCATAAACTTTTTATTCTTAGCGGATTATGAGATTATTCCAAGAATATATTATTTTCTTGTCCTTGTATAGAAAATCCAAGTTTTTTTTCTTTCAATTATCATTTTAATGGTAATTGCAGATAAAAAAAGCAGGACGACCTTTGAAGTTCGTCCTGCTTTGGATTTATTTATGCTTATTATGCTTCGTTGCGGGGGCGTCTGGGACGACGTTCGCGCTCTACATAGCCTTCGGGCTTTTCGAGAAGCACACGGCGTGAAAGTTTGAACTTGCCTGTTTTGGGGTCAATGTCCAAAAGTTTCACCTTTATCTTGTCGCCTTCGGCAAGGCCGGTCTCTTCGATTGTTTCGAAGCGTTTCCAGTCTATCTCTGAAATGTGCAACAAACCGTCTTTACCTGCCATGAACTCAACGAATGCGCCATAAGGCATCACACTGCGAACAACGCCTTCGTAAACCTCACCAACCTCGGGGATAGCGACGATGGCACGGATTTTTGAGATGGCTGCTTCGATGCTTGCTGCATTTGTTGCTGCAATTTCAATGATACCTTCGCCGTCAACCTCTTCAATAGAGATTGTTGCTCCGGTCTCTTCCTGCATGCCCTGAATGATTTTTCCGCCCGGGCCGATAACTGCGCCGATGAACTCTTTGGGTATGCGCATTGTCTCAATGCGTGGAGCGTGGGGTTTCATCTCTGCACGAGGCTCTGCGATGCACTCGGTTATTTTGCCGAGGATGTGCATGCGACCTTCGCGTGCCTGATTCAAGGCTTTCTCCAAAATTTCAAATGAAAGACCGTCGACCTTGATGTCCATCTGTGTAGCGGTGATTCCGTCTACGGTTCCTGTTACCTTGAAGTCCATGTCGCCCAAGTGGTCCTCGTCGCCAAGAATGTCGCTGAGTACAGCATATTTGTCCTCTCCGGCATTTTTGATGAGACCCATGGCAATTCCCGATACGGGTTTCTTTATCTTCACACCGGCATCCATCAGCGCGAGTGTTCCTGCGCATACGGTTGCCATTGATGATGAACCGTTCGACTCAAGGATATCCGATACAACGCGTACGCAGTAGGGGTAGTCGGCGGGAACCATGTTTTTCAGTGCACGGCATGCAAGGTTTCCGTGTCCTATCTCGCGACGACCTACGCCGCGCTGGGGACGTGCTTCACCTGTTGAGAAGGGAGGGAAGTTATAGTGTAAAAGGAAACGGTCGGTGCCTTGTGTCATTACGTCGTCGATGATTTTCTCGTCGCGTTTTGTTCCCAATGTAACAGAGGTTAGCGACTGAGTCTCACCACGTGTGAAGATTGCCGAACCGTGAGGGCCGGGTAGATAACCAACTTCGCACCAAATGGGACGTATCTCGGTTGTCTTACGTCCATCAAGACGTTTGCCTTCGTCGAGGATGCAACGGCGCATTGCCTCTTTCTCTACGTCGTGGTAGTAGCGGTCGATGAGTGAACCTATCTCTTCGAGTTCTTCCTCGGTGTACTGAGCTTTGAACTCCTCTTTTATAGCATCGAATGCCTCGGCACGCTGATGTTTATCGCGGTTGCCGCTTGCTGCAATCTCGTATGCTTTTGCATAGCAAGCCTCGTGTACTTTTGCGCGAAGTTCTTCGTCGTTCACTTCGTGGCAATATTCGCGTTTTACGGTCTTGCCTACCTCTTCCATCAACTCCATCTGCGCTTTGCAGTGAACCTTGATAGCTTCGTGAGCCACTTTCATGGCGTTCAGAAGGTCGCTCTCCGAAACTTCTTTCATTTCGCCTTCAACCATCATGATGTTGTCGTATGTTGCGGCAACCATGATGTCCATGTCGGCATTTTCGAGCTGAGCAAATGTGGGGTTGACAACAAACTCACCGTCGATACGTGCTACACGTACTTCGGAAATAGGTCCGCCAAAAGGTATGTCGGATACTGCAAGTGCTGCAGAGGCTGCGAGACCTGCAAGTGAGTCGGGCATGTCCACGCCGTCAGCCGAGAAGAGTATGATGTTTACATATACTTCTGCATGATAGTTGTCGGGGAAAAGCGGACGCAAAGCACGGTCGACCAAACGACAGGTCAATATCTCATAGTCCGAAGCTTTACCTTCGCGTTTTGTGAAACCGCCGGGGTAACGTCCGAAAGCGGCATATTTCTCTTTATACTCTACCTGTAAAGGCATAAAATCGGTTCCGGGGACTGCGTCCTTTGCAGCACACACCGTTGCCAACAACATTGTGTTACCCAAGCGCAACATCACTGCACCATCAGCTTGCTTTGCCAGCTTGCCTGTTTCGAGAGTGATGACACGTCCGTCGGGTAATGTCACATTCTTAGTAACAACATTCATCTTTATAAAATTTTCTATATTCCCTAATATTATCTCGCAAAGATATACAAATTTCAACACTTTCCACTATCTTTGTCGACACATTTTAAAAAAATAGATGTTTTCGTGATGAAAAAGTATTTTATTATCATATTGTCTGCAGTTTTGATGCTGTTTGCCGCTTGTGAGAAGCAGGCGAAGTTTACAATAAAGGGCAATGTCTCCGAGGCTGAGGGTAAAGCTATTTATCTCATGCATTTAGGCGTTGAAAGGAATGTTGTTGTTGATTCGACGAATATTGAAAAAGATGGTTCATTCGAGTTTAGACAGCCTGCTCCCGATGGCTACGATTTCTACCGTCTGCTTCTGGATAAAAAGGGCAGGGGAGTGACTGTGGCTGTGGATAGCACAGAAACAATCACTCTGCGTATAGACGGCAAAAATTTCTCGGATAATTATACAGTAGAAGGCTCCGATGAGACACGTAAGGTGCAGGAAATAGAGCAGTTGCGACGTGCTTTGGAACAGCAGATTACGCTCTGTGTGAAAGAGTGCGGCTCGGCAATCGGTGATGCAAGGGCGCAGGTCTACAATATTACCAAAGAATTCAAAGAGAACATTTTTAAGCAGTACATTTTGCCTGCTTCCGACAAGGCGAGTGCCTACTATGCTCTCTTTCTCAAAACAAATGGAATGTACCTTTTCAACCCAAATGCCAATCGCTTCGATAGTAAATGCTTTTCGGCTGTGGCAACGTCACTTAACAATAGATACCCTACGTCGGTGCGTGCAAAAAATCTTTACGGCATAGCTATGAAAGGAATGCAGGCAACACGTCCTGTTGTGCAGGATACTATTCAAGTGAAGGAGGCCACTCTCTCCACTACAGGCCTTTTCGATATAAAACTGCCCAATGTCAAAGGCGATTCAATATCTCTTTCTTCGCTGAAAGGCAAGGTTGTGTTTCTCGATTTTATAGCTTATGGCGATGTTCGTACCAGTGAACATGCCTTTGTCCTGCGCGACTTGTATGGAAAATACAAGGAACAAGGTTTTGAGATATATCAAGTTTCGCTTGATGGAAATGAACATTTCTGGAGCACCTCGGCAGACAATCTGCCATGGGTATGTGTGCGCGATGGTGCCGGTGCGGCTTCATCAAACATCTTGCTATATAAGGTCGATAGATTACCTTCATATTTTCTTATAAACAAAAACAATGAGATAGTGATGCGTGACGAACAGATAAAAGATTTGTCGGCCGAGGTTGAAAAATTACTGAAGGAAAAGTAATATGCTTTTTCGGCTTTACAAAGTGGTTGCTTCAAACAACCTCTAAATCTTTGGTTTATATTTTTCAAAAAGTATTAATGAAAGAAAAATAATTCACTTTTTTGTTGCAAGTTGAATTAAAAGCTATTATATTTGCAGCACAGAGAAGGAAATAGATGGGTACCGGCAAGAAGTTGTCGGTATCCATTGTTTTACTAATTTTAAGATTGAGTATAGAGATGACTTACATGTCCGAAGAGGGCTACAAAAAATTGTTAGCCGATTTAAAAGAGTTGGAAAGCAAACGTCCCGAAATTGTGCGTCAGATTGCTGAAGCACGCGACAAGGGCGACCTTTCGGAGAATGCTGAATACGATGCGGCGAAAGAGGCGCAAGGATTGCTCGAAATGAGAATTAACGAGTTGAAGCTGATAATAGCCGACGCCAAAATAATAGACACCAGCAAGCTTAATACCGATAGTGTTCAGGTGCTCACAAAAGTTGAGCTTAGAAATGTAAAGACCGGTGCTACAATGACATACAGCATTGTGCCCGAGAGCGAGGCTAACTTGCGCGAGAGCAAGATTTCTATTAACACTCCCATCGCAAAGGGCTTGTTGGGCAAGAAAGTGGGCGAAACAGCAGAGATAACCATTCCTCAGGGTAAAATCTATCTTGAGGTAATAAGCATTTCTATCTGATGGCAACAATATTCAGCAAAATTGTATCCGGAGAGATTCCGAGTTACAAAGTGGCAGAGGATGATCGATTCTATGCATTTCTTGATATAAACCCTTTGGCAAAAGGTCACACTTTGGTTATCCCCAAACGCGAGGTTGACTATTTCTTTGACCTTAGCGATGAAGAGATTGCCGCTATGCAGGTTTTTGCAAAAAGGGTTGCACTTGCCATAAAGAAATCATTCGCTTGTGTGAAGGTTGGTCAGGCTGTGCTTGGGCTTGAGGTTCCTCATGCTCACATACATCTTGTGCCAATGGCAAGCGAGAAAGATATGCTTTTCAGCAACCCCAAGCTAAAACTCACATCCGATGAGTTTGTTGAAATTGCACAGAAGATAGCAAATAACTTCTGATATTATATAAGTATAAGCCCCGTTGCAGTGTTGCTGTGGCGGTGGGTGAATTATGGTCAGGGCGACGGAGATGTGCATAAGACGGCACTGCCGCGCCCTGCTTTTGAGAATGTAAGAGTAGGATGTAATAAAAGGAATCATGCGAACACAAATATCAAATGTAACCATCGTAAACGAAGGAGAAAGTCTTGTGGGTTCGGTTGTGATAAATGCAACTAAAATTGTGGAAATATGTTTTGGCGACGCAATGCCGAGTCGCAAATGTGACGAGGTGATTGATGGTACGGGAATGTATCTCCTGCCCGGAGTAATAGACGACCATGTCCATTTTCGTGAGCCGGGTCTGACACACAAAGCGACAATCATGTCCGAGTCGCGCGCGGCTGCGGCAGGCGGCGTCACCTCTTTCATGGAGATGCCTAATACCACTCCGGCAACTACTACATTGCCTGCTCTTCATGATAAATTCAGTCGTGCGGCCAAGGAGAGTCGTGTTAACTACTCTTTCTACTTTGGAGCAACCAACAAAAACAGTCATCTGTTTGAAAAACTCAACCCTCGTCGTGTTTGTGGAATAAAACTTTTTATGGGTTCAAGCACAGGCAATATGTTGGTTGACGATGGTGATGGTTTGAAAGATGTTTTCGTGCGTGCCAATATGCCTATAGCAGTGCATTGCGAGGATACAGCCATCATAACTGCCAATGCCGCAAAATATAGAAAAAAATATGGCGACGACTTAGACGTCTCCTATCATCCATTGATACGCAGCGAAGAGGCTTGCTATAAATCTCTCAAGAAAGCTGTGCAACTTGCCCGAAAATATCGTAAGCAGTTGCATGTGATGCATATAAGTACAGCACGCGAACTCTCTCTGCTGTCGAATAAATCTATGTGTAAGAAGAATGTCACAGCAGAGGTTACTCCTGCGCACCTCACGTTTTGTGACGAAGATTATGCCACCCTCGGCGCACGCATCAAGTGTAATCCGGCGATAAAGACTAAAGCAGACAGAGATGCTTTGCGCATTGCTCTTCGCGATGGCAAGATAGATATTGTAGGTACCGATCATGCTCCTCATCTTTTAAGCGAAAAAGAGGGCGGTGCTTTGAAGGCCACTTCGGGTATGCCTTCGATACAATTCTCTCTATCGGCAATGCTTCGCATGGTTGACGAGCATATTTTTACCATTGAGCAGGTCGTGCAGAAAATGTGCCATGCCCCGGCAGAATATTTCAAGATTGACAAGCGTGGTTTTATACGTAAGGGTTATTACGCCGATCTTGTGCTTGTCGCACCCAATGCTCCGTGGCAGGTAACCAAAGATAATATCCTCAGTCCATGTAAGTGGAGCCCGTTTGAAGGTGAAACATTCAATTGGAAAGTGTGTCGCACATGGGTGAATGGTCAATGTGTCTATTGTGATGGTGTCGTGAACGATAAGGTTCGTGGCAGGGCCCTTAAATTCCAAAGATGAAGATATTCCGCTTCTGCTACAACCCACAAGAGCTGCTGCCATATATAGATTGGGGTTACTTCTATCATGCATGGGGTATAAAACCCTCAATGTGGCAGAGTGATGAGGCTCTGAGCCTGCGTGTCGAGGCTTTGGCTTTGCTTTCTGCCGACACCTCAACGCGGGTCTTTTCGCTTTTCCGTCTGTGTGATGCAAGTAGCTGTGGCGACAACATATTGCTCGATGGCGAATGTTTGCCGTTGTTGCGTCAGCAACATGATAGCGCCGAAGTTCCCAACCTTTGTTTAAGCGACTATGTGTCGCCGCATGGCGACAAAGTTGGGTTGTTCGCCACGTCGGTGTCCGCTGCTTTTGATGATGAGGATCCTTATCGCAAAATGCTTTTTCAGTCTCTTGCCGACAGGCTGGCTGAGGCAGCTGCTTCACTTCTGCATGCTAACGTGCGCACAAAAAAAGAGCTGTGGGGTTACTCCCCTGATGAAAATTTCACCCCTCAGGAACTGAATGGTGAGCCTTTTGTAGGGATACGTCCGGCAGTGGGCTATCCCTCTCTGCCCGACCAGTCGGTGATATTTGTTATAGACAAATTACTTTCAATAGAGAAAATAGGGATAACACTTACGGCGAATGGCGCCATGCATCCTCATGCTTCTGTTTGCGGATTGATGTTTGCACATCCTGCCGCTAAATATTTCAGTGTCGGTAAGATTGACGAGGAGCAGCTGCGCGACTACGCTCTGCGTCGTGGCTCTTCGGTGGAAGTTATGAGGAAATATCTTGCGGCCAATCTGTGAATCGTATATATACAACACAAAAAGCACTGCGTGAGCAGTGCTTTTTGTGTTGTCCCACCAGGATTCGAACCTAGACAAACAGAACCAAAACCTGTTGTGCTGCCATTACACCATAGGACAATCCTCTGTGCTTTCTGTTAAAAAGCTGTGCAAAGATAAGCTGTTTATGCGGAAAAAGCAAAAAAATAGTAGGAAAAATCAAATGGATAGGTTAAAGTCTATTTGGTAGGCGTTTACAGTTGCTATAATTACCTCTACTTCTTCGTCTGTAAGCAATGGGTACAGTGGCAGGCTCAGTTCCTGTGAACACAAGGTTTCTGCTGTGGGCAATGAGAGTGTGTGCCATTGGGGATAGCAGCTCTGCTTGTGCACTGCTATGGGGTAGTGTATCTGTGTCTCTATGCCATGCTCCGAAAGGTATTTCTGCAGTTTGTCGCGTTGCTTGCACATCAGTGGGAAGATGTGATATACGTTTGCCCCTGGTTCTGCCGCTTTTGGCATGCGTAGCAATGGGTTTTTTATCTCCGACATGTATTTGCCGGCTATCTGCTCACGGCGTTTGTTGTCTTTGTCTAAGCGTCTGAGTTTTATGCGTAGGATGGCGGCTTGAAACTCGTCGATGCGGCTGTTCACCCCCTCTTGTTCGTGAATGTATTTTTTTGTGCTGCCATAGTTGTGCAACATGGCTATTGTTTCGGCTAATTTGTCGTCGTCGGTGGTCACGGCTCCGGCATCGCCTAATGCTCCAAGGTTCTTTCCGGGGTAGAAACTATGTCCTGCGGCATCGCCGAGTGAGCCCGTGCGTCGTTCTCCGTATATGGCGCCATGTGCCTGTGCGTTGTCTTCTATGATTTTTATTCCCCTTTCGCGGCAGAAATTTCCGATTGCGTCGCTGTAGGCGCAACGCCCGTACAGATGCACCATAAGGTAGGCTTTGCTGCGTGTGGTGGTTGCTTTGCGTAGCTGCTCTTCGCTCACAATGAATGTGTCTGCGTCGGGCTCGACAAATACGGGCTTCAGCCCATTGTTGGTGATGGCGAGAACCGACGCTATGAATGTGTTAGCAGGCACAAGTACTTCGTCGCCCTCTTTAAGTGTGCCCATGGCGCGGTAGGCTCTCAGTATCAACCATAAAGCGTCGTAGCCGTTGCCACATCCTATGCAGTGACGGCTGCCAATGTATTCTGCGTACTCTTTTTCAAATGCTGCGCACTCTTCGCCCAGCAGAAACCATCCGCGCTCTACTATCTGCTTCAGAGCATCGGTAATATCCGGCTCGTACGAGGCGGTTATCTCTTTGAGTGGCAGGTATTTTATCATTGTTCTCTTTTGTATTTTAAAAATTCGTCAAAGTCTCTTATGTAGTCTTCGGGCTCGTAGTGCCTGTCGGCAAGTACCAAGGCTACGGCGCCGCTTGAGAAGTTGCGCAACTCCTCCCACACTCCGGCTGTCAGCAACAGGGCTTGCGAAGGTCGGTTTATGTGGAATGTGCGTTCGTTGTTGCCGTCGTTCACGTAAATGTCGAAACTGCCTGAAGCGGCTATGATGAGTTCGCGTAAACTCTTGTGGGCGTGGCCGCCACGCGATGCGCCACCGGGAATGTCGTAGATGAAAAAGACGCGCTCGGTGTCAAATCCTGCCACTTTGCCATTTTCAACTTCTGTCAGGTTTCCTTTGGCGCCGTGGTGACGTGGCAGTTCTATTATACGGCAATCGTCAATTGTTGTCTTTGTCATATTTCGCCTGCCTCCTTCAGCTCTTTAAATTTTTCGTAGTCTCTAATGTAGTCTTTGGGGCTATATGCGGTTGATGCAAGCACTAATGCAATGGAATTTGTGGCAAAATTAATCATGTGACGCCATGTGCCTGAGGGTATGTAGACTCCTTTGTTGCAACGGTCGAGGTGGATGGTGCTGCTTTTTTTGCCGTCGTCTGTAAGCAGGTCGAAACTGCCCGATAGTGCTATAATGAATTCCTCGCTTTTGTGATAAGCGTGCCCTTGTCGTGCTTCGCCACCGGGTACATCGTATACCCAATATGAACGTGCTATCTTAAAAGGTATGGAACTGCCCGACTCGACAACGGATAGGTTGCCGCGCTTGTCGCGTACTTTACCCAAACTGATGGTGTGTACGCCTTTCTTCTTGCCTGCTTTTCCTGTCATATATATCTACCTTATTACAAAGGTATATAATTTTTGCGAATAACCGCTTCTTGCCTGCTTTTTATCTGCTTATTATAGTTTCTCGCCGAAGCATAAGTCGCCTGCATCGCCCAATCCCGGTACAATGTAACTATGTTCATTAATCTTCGGATCTATTGCTGCGCAGTAGAGCGATGTCTTCTCGCTTGGGAAGTTCTTTTCAATATATTCTACTGCCTGACGGCTGGCAATGATGCTTGCGAGAATTATCTTCGACGGTTCGCCGTGGCTTTGCAGCGCTTTGTAGCCGAGCAGCATGCTGCGTCCCGTCGCAAGCATGGGGTCGACAAGTATGAGTGTCTTTCCTTTGAGTGACGGCGCTGCAAGGTATTCTATTTCAATCTCAAATTCTGTGTTGCTGCTGTACTTCCTGTATGCCGACACAAATGCGTTCTCTGCTTTGTCGTAAACACTTAGGAATGCTTCGTGCATGGGCAGGCCGGCTCGCAGCAACGTCGCAAGCACTATGTTATCGGTGGGTGTTTGGTGTGTGGCTTCGCCCAGTGGTGTTGTCACCCTTCTGTCGGCGTAGTCAAGTTCTTTGCTTGTTTCGTAAGCCATTATTTCGCTTATGCGTTCTATGTTTTTGCGAAAACGCATGCTGTCGCGTTGTATCTCCGCATCTCTTATTTCGGCAAGAAAATTGTTTAAAATACTCTTTTCGAGCGATAAATTCAGAATTTTCATATATTGGGTAGTGTAATTGTCTCTGTCTGCCAAAGGTATAAAAATATTGATAATTATGCAATTAACAAAATGTAAAAATATCTGCCGATTTCTTAGTGCTTACTTTTTTATTATAATTAAAGAAATTTTTCTTTAATTGTTTTGGTTTTTAATTAAAAAGATATATCTTTGCACTTGGAGAACTTCGGCAAGCCCTAAGGCTAAGGTTTTTTCCCTTGTCTACGACATTGAAATCGAAGCAGTGGAATGAGTCGGTTGCAGGCATGTCGGGTCTTGGTTTTCAATGAAATATTAATTGTAATATAAATTCTAATATTTTTAATTTATGGCACAGATTGATCTTACCAAGTATGGTATCACCGGTACTACAGAGGTTGTTTACAATCCCTCGTATGAGCAGCTTTTCGCTGAGGAGACAAAACCGGGTCTCGAAGGTTTTGAAAAAGGTCAGGAGACTGAACTTGGTGCAGTAAACGTAATGACAGGTGTTTACACAGGTCGTTCACCCAAAGACAAATTCATTGTATACGATGAGACTTATAAAGACACTGTATGGTGGACTTCAGAGGAATATAAAAACGACAACAAGCCTCTTTCAACAGAGTCTTGGAATGCTCTCAAGGAGATTGCTCAGAAAGAGCTTTCAAACAAAAGATTGTTCGTAGTCGATGCATTCTGCGGCGCTAACCCCAGCACACGTCTTAAAGTACGTTTCATCATGGAGGTAGCATGGCAGGCTCACTTCGTAACAAACATGTTCATCCGCCCCACAGCTGAGGAACTTGCATCTTTCGGTGACCCCGACTTCGTAATCTACAACGCTTCAAAAGCAACTGTACCCAACTATAAAGAGCTTGGTCTCAACTCAGAGACAGCTGTTGTGTTCAACCTCACTTCAAAAGAGCAGATTATCATCAACACATGGTATGGTGGTGAGATGAAGAAAGGTATGTTCTCAATGATGAACTACTACCTCCCCTTGCAGGGTATCGCTTCTATGCACTGCTCAGCTAACACCAACGAGAAGGGCGAGACAGCAGTATTCTTCGGCCTCAGCGGTACAGGTAAGACTACTTTGAGTACAGACCCCAAACGTATGCTTATCGGTGACGACGAGCACGGATGGGACGACGAGTGCGTGTTCAACTTCGAGGGCGGTTGCTATGCTAAGGTTATCAACCTCGACAAAGAGAGCGAGCCCGATATCTACAACGCAATCCGTCGCGATGCACTCCTCGAGAACGTAACAGTTGACGCTAATGGCAAAATCGACTTTGCAGACAAGAGCGTAACAGAGAATACACGTGTATCTTACCCCATCAACCACATCGAGAACATCGTTAAACCCGTTTCTAAGGCTCCCGCAGCTAAAAAGGTTATCTTCTTGTCAGCTGACGCATTCGGTGTACTTCCTCCCGTGTCAATCCTCACACCCGAGCAGACACAGTACTACTTCCTCTCTGGCTTCACAGCTAAGTTGGCAGGTACAGAGCGCGGTATCACAGAGCCCACTCCCACATTCTCAGCTTGCTTCGGCGCTGCATTCCTCAGCCTCCACCCCACAAAGTACGGTGAGGAGCGCGTTAAGAAGATGGAGATGAACGGTGCGAAAGCATACCTCGTTAACACAGGTTGGAATGGAACAGGCAAACGTATCTCTATCAAGGATACACGTGGTATCATCGACGCTATCCTCGACGGTTCTATCGACAACGCTCCTACAAAGACCATTCCTTTCTTCGATTTCGTTGTTCCCACAGAGCTTCCCGGTGTTGATGCAAACATCCTCGATCCTCGTGATACATACGATTGCTCATGCAAATGGGAGGAGAAAGCAAAAGACCTCGCAGGACGTTTCATCAAGAACTTCACCAAGTACACAGGCAACGAAGCAGGTAAGG
Organism: Bacteroidaceae bacterium; assembly: GCA_017467015.1. Lineage (GTDB taxonomy): Bacteria > Bacteroidota > Bacteroidia > Bacteroidales > Bacteroidaceae > HGM04593. Next base: position 12,443 of record JAFTTA010000074.1, on the reverse strand, counting down.
CTTTGGTTGAGGCAGGTCCCAAGCTCTAATTGGATTGAATTATTCAATATAACTGAATGTGTCGCTCGTAAGGGCGACACATTTTTTTTGGGGGTTCTTTGACTGCCAAAGAGCATAATAGAATATGAAGCTTATCGGATTGCAATCAAATATTAAGGGTAACACGAACCACCAATCGCCAAAAGCCAACCCATAAATACTCGCAAAAAGAATAATTTTATATACCTTTGAGCAAAATCCGCAAACAAAGCAAATAATGGATAAAGAGACCTTGAAATTCATCGCCGAACACCGCAACGACGACGTGCGTACCCTTGCGCTGCAGGCTGCCCGTTACTCCGGCGTGGACATGCGCGAGGCAGTCAAGCAGATAGAGGGGTGGCAACACGCAACAGTCAAGTTACCCGAGTGGGCAGCTGTCGAAGGTCTGCTCTATCCACCTCGGCTTTCCATGGAGCAGTGCTCATCGTCGGTGACGGCACTATACAAAGCATCGCTCATGCAAGGTACACAGTTTGCCGACCTCACCGGAGGCTTCGGTATCGATTGCAGTTACATATCGCGTAATTTCAAGGCAGCTTGCTACATTGAACGTAGCGAAGAACTATGCTCCATAGCTGCCCATAATTTTGCACTTCTGGGGTTACAACATATTACAGTGGTCAATGGCGACAGCGCGGAGCAGTTACACACCTTGCCACACTGTGATTGGATATTCATCGACCCTGCGCGTCGCGACGATGCCGGCAAAAAGGTTGTCGCCTTTGCCGACTGCGAGCCCGATGTTGTAGCGCTTCGTTCCTTGTTGCTCGAAAAGGCAGATAGGATTATGATAAAATCATCTCCCATGCTCGACATCACAGCTGCTTGTCGGCAGCTCGGCTGTGTAGAAGAGACTCACATCGTAGCCGTAAATAATGAGTGCAAGGAACTTCTTTTTATTCTTTCGCACTCAGCCCCTGCCGTTCCCGTTATCCGTTGCGTCAATTTTCATGGAAACAATCAGCAGGTGTTCAGTTTTGTCTATGGCGAGAGCAGTCCGTCGGACTATTCGTCCGAGGTGTGTGGATACCTTTATGAGCCAAATGCCGCCATACAGAAGGCTGGCTGTCCGGCAGCTCTTGCTACAACCTATGGGGTGAAAAAACTGCATCCTAATAGCAATCTCTACACCGGTGACGAATATCTGCCGACCTTTCCCGGTCGTATTTTCAAGGTAAACGCTCTCTGTGGCTTTTCAAAAAATGAACTTAAAACCATGCTCGACGGGCTGAAAAGTGCCAATATCACTGTACGCAATTTTCCCGATACGGTACAGCAGTTGCGCAAACGCCTGAAACTCTCTGAGGGTGGCGATGTCTACCTGTTTGCCACCACGCTTGCCGATGGATGCAAGGTACTTATAAGGTGCGAGAAGGGGTAGCCTCTCTCTTTACTCCGAGAATTTATAGTAGGGTAGCAGTCCTTTGGAATATGCCTCGTCGAGGATGGGATATTTCAGGTGCAGGCCGCTCTTTTTGCCATTAACCTCCTCTTTGGTGGACAGAATCTTGTTGGCATTGCCGGTAGCTTTTGTAAATGTCACATTGTATTTGTCGGCAAAATTATCTTCTTCGTTCAGCGTGTAGCTGTTGAAAAAGGCTTTGAATGCATCCAGCCCGCCGTTCACTATGAGTGTGGCGCACTGCTGTTTCTCGGGAATATCCACCATATACATGGTTACATTTTTCATGCCCTGATATTGGCGCACGCGCATTCCCAATGTGTCTGCTGCCCATATGCACTCCATATTGACGTCGCCGAGGTTGGTTTTTTCTCCTTGTTTATTTCTTGAAAGCATGGCGAATCCAAAGTTGTTTGCCATTTCAAAATATCCCTTCTCGGCGGTGCCTTCGTAGTAGTGTATCGACGGGCACTCATCCTCGTAGGTGTATTTCGATTTTTTGAACTTGTTGCGAAGAACGGATACTTTGTCCCTGAATGTAAATGCGCAATATATTGCAGATTCATAGGGCCGCCATATGTCATGGTATATAGAATTGCCCTCTCTGTCGAAATACTTGCTGATACTTATAATGCCTTTGGGCTCTTCTTCCTCTTCATCCTCTGCTACTTCAAAGGCTATACCTTCTCCCTTGTTGTCTTTAAACTTGTTTATAAGGCCTCCTTTGCTGATTGACTCAAACTTGTCGTTTACCAACTGTGTGAGCATATTTTGCCCCTTTGTTACAATGTCGTCGTCGCAATAAGCGATAGAGTATTTTTTGCTCAGCAGACTGTCGGTGAAAATAAACATATTGTTTTTGTCTCTAAAGAGTGCTACTTTTACAGTGTTATTGCTGTTGTTCAACTGCAAAGGAATACCGGCAAGCTCGTCGCAGTTATCTATGTTCAGATTCGCCACAAAGGCGCGCATTTTATTGTAGCCCTCTTCGTTCTGCGACTCGGCAAGGATGCTCTTGCTCATTGTAATCTTGTTAGCCTTCCACACTTCGTCTGCCTTCTTTTCATCGAACTGCTCATACAACTGTTTCTTTACGTCCTCGATGATGGAGTCGCTATCATACTCATTTACCTTTATTTGTTTGCTGCCGAGTGCCTTTATAGCCTTTATTATCTTATTAACCTTTCTCTTGTTTGCTTGCGGTTCGGCTGCTTGTGCGCTTGCAAATGTGAATATTGCCACGATGGCTATCAAAATATGTTTCATGTCTGTATGTCGTTAAAAGTTCAAATTAATCCCTGCATCGCCCAAAGAGCCGAGCTTCTCCATAGATAGTCCGGCGATAAATGTGAGCGTCATCTTATTTGTTTCTCCGTTATTTATTATTATAAGTGTATTCTCTTTGTTGCCGTAAACGATGGTTGTCTCTTTATCTTTGCTGTTGGTTGATAAAAGATTCATTCCCATTGTCTCGTCGTCGCATGCAAGTAGTGGCATTGCTTTCTCCTTCAGTGTGGAATAGCCGGCGGCTGTGCTTGCCTCGAACTTTTTGACGTATCTGATACTTCCTATGGTTTCTGTCAGTGCTTTTGAAGACAAGGGGCTGTCGTCGGCAATGTTGCTTATAAAGGAGAATATGCTTTTCAGCATATTTGCCGAAATATAGCTGTAGTTTATACCCTCGGCAGCGTCGATGGGCAACTTTTGCAGATATTTTTCAATCTTGCTTTTGGACTTTGCTCTGTATTGCTCGCTGGGGGTTGCCATTGTTGCTGTTGAAATGAGCAGTGTGGCAATTGCTAATATTATTATTCGTTTCATGACTGTGTGTTATTTGTTCATGATGTTGTTCAGTAGTATAATGTCTTCCTCGAGTTTTGCGGCATTGTTGTGGGTGATTTTCACAGCCATTGCAATGTCGCGCAGTATGTTGTTTGCGTGTGGCAGTGCCTCTTCGGGCGTGGCAAAGGTGTCTGTCTCTTGGGCAAGCAACAGCTCCTCTTCGTAGCTTTTTTGCCACATTGCCGCGAATATTCCGCCGAGCATAATTATTACGATGGCTGCTGCGCGCCATATGTGGCGCAGTTTCAGCGTGAATACTCTCTTTGTAGGGGTGTTGCTCTCTTGTGCAAGGTTGTCTATCATTGCTGTCAGGCGCTCCTCCATTCCCGCGGGCAGGGGTGGGGGTTCCTGCAGCGCTGCCATTTGCAATATAAGCTCGCGCTCCTCGTGGAACTCCTCGGGCAGTTCTGTCGAGCGCAGGTAACGGAAAAACTCCTGCTCCTCGTCGCGGCTCATGCGCTCGTCGAGGAATCTGTCTATCTTTTCTCTAATATCTTTCATATGTTACCTGTTTTTTGTTTGTAGCTGTTTATAAATTCTCTCTTCAGTCGCGAGACTGTCATTCGCAGACTCGTTGCCGTCAGTCCTGTCAGTTGCTCCATTTCGTCGTATGTGCTTCCACGCAGCCTCAGCAGAAAAATGCGCCGTTGCCGCTCGTGCAGTCGCGCGAGAAAGGCTCTCAGGTGTTTCAGTTTGTCGCTCTTCTCCTCGTCGCTGTGTGTCTCGTCGCAAAGGTCAATTGCCTCTTCGTCGAAGCTCTGCTGCTGGTGCCGTTGCATTTCGCGCCACCGGTCGATGCAGATGTTCTTGAGCAGTTGTCGGCAGTATGCTCCGTCGTTCTCTACACTACCCAACGTGTCGCGCCGCTCCCACAGTTTCAGGTACAGATTCTGCACGGCATCCTCGGCTTCGTAACTGTCGCCCAGAATGCGCACTGCCATGCTGTATAGTTCTTTGTGCAGTGGCAGGAATCTATTCTTGAATTCTGTGTTTGTCATTGTTTTTTGTGCTCTTCACTTATATGACGGTGAAGTTACCAAAATGTAACAGAAAAAATGAAAAATATTTTATAAAAAAACGTCGCATCGAAAATCGGTGCGACGCATTGTTATCTTTTGCGGCGTTTCAATATGCTCACAGCTTTGTCCTTGCTCGACGGGCTGAAAAGTGCCAATATCACTGTACGCAATTTCCCCGATACGGTACAGCAGTTGCGCAAACGCCTGAAACTCTCTGAGGGTGGCGATGCCTATCTCTTTGCCACCACGCTTGCCGATGGTCGCAAGGTGCTTATAAGGTGCGAGAAAGTTTGAGGATATTAATTGTTGTAATCAACGATAAGTATTTCCATATAAAATATACGAATTAAGGAGGTGACAAGACACCTCCTTAATTCGTATAAATTCTTAGCTGTTAATTATCGATATCTATGATATTGAATTTCTTGTCGAATGTAATCTCCAGTTGATTGGAAAGCTTTATTTCGTAGTCTACTCTGTCGCGCTCAATCTGAAGAATTCTTACGTCTTGGTAGTTGCTGTTCACATACTCGAGAATCTTTGCCGGAACAATGGTTGCGGGAATTGATGAGCGGCGGCAATCAATCTCCTTCCACTCGCCTTTGCGGTTGAACTCCACCTTTGTGCCATCGGCGAACAACACTTCGTAGCTTTTCTCCAAGAAGTAGCTTTCGTCTTTCACGTATGTTATTTTGCTGTTCTTGAAATTGCTGTCGATGAATTGTTGTGCTTTTTTAGGCAGATTTTCTTTTGCTATCAAACGGTCGTTGTCGGCTTTTGCTGTTATAATACCGAGTGAGAATACTGCTAATGCGATGATGATAATCTTTTTCATAGTTCTTTCTTATTTAGTGGTTAAAATTTTGTTTTATTTACAATGCAAAGATTATGACCGATTCTGAAAAGAATCTGAAAAAAATGGAAAATTTCTATTTTTACAAAAAATCAGCTTCTATTATTTTGATGAAGTAGTTTTTATATGAAATAAAAAAAGCGTCGCACCGTTTTTTTGACGGTGCGACGCATTTTATTTAATGGGTTCTCTTTTATCCGATAACCTAGTGCAGACGAGCGATAAACTCCTGTGCCTGCTCCATGCTCAGACTCAAGGGGGGCAGCAGACGTATGACGTTTGTGCCGCTGACACCTGTGAACACATGTTCTTCGAAGAGTAATTTTGTGCGTATCTCTTTGATAGGTTCCTCGAACTCGATTCCTATCATAAGTCCCTTGCCACGTACCTCTTTAATTGTGGGGAATTTCTTGAGCTCTGTCATCAGATAGTCGCCCACTTTGTTTACATTCTCCAACAGTTTTTCATCCTCAATGACGTCAAGCACAGCTTGCGCCGCAGCACAAGCAAGGTGGTTGCCGCCGAATGTTGTTCCCAACTGTCCGAAGATGGGGGTGAATTTGGGGCTGATGAGCAGTGCGCCCATGGGGAAGCCGTTGGCAATGCCTTTTGCTACTGTGATGAGGTCGGGGCGTATGCCTGCCCACTGATGGGCAAAGAATCGTCCGCTGCGGCAGTAACCGCTCTGTATCTCGTCGAGCACAAGCACTGTGCCGGTCTCGGTACATGCCTGTTGCAACTGCTGCAGGAATTCGGGCTGGGGAACTACGATGCCGCCTATGCCCTGTATGCCTTCTATGATGACTGCTGCAACGTCGCCTTTTGCAAGTTCGGCGCGAACAGCCTCAATGTCGTTGAGGGGCAGGTATGTTGTGTGGTTGTTGTTGTTGATGGGGGCAATGATTTTTGCATTGTCTGTCACCTCCACTGCCAGCGATGTGCGTCCGTGGAACGCTTTTTTGAATGAGATTACTCGTGTGCGTCCGTTTGTAAACGATGCCAGTTTCAGTGCATTTTCGTTTGCCTCGGCGCCCGAGTTTACAAAAAATGCGCTGTAGTCCTCATAACCCGATAGCCTGCCCAATTTCTCGGCCACGGCGCTCTGCAGTTTGTTTATCACAGAGTTTGAGTAGAAACCGAGCTTCTGCACTTGTGACGATATGCTTTCAACATAGTGAGGGTGTGCATGACCTATGGAGATCACTGCATGACCGCCATAAAGGTCGAGGTACTCTGTGCCTTTGTCGTCCCACACTTTGCAGCCTTCGCCTTTTACTATGTTTATGTCGAATAGGGGATATACGTTATATAAATCCATGGTGTTGTTTTTTTAGAATGCCGAGGGTTTCAGACGCAGACCGACGCTCTCCTCGAGTCCGAAGAGTAGGTTCATGTTGTGAACGGCTTGTCCGCTTGCTCCCTTCAGCAGGTTGTCAATTACCGATGTTATCAGCAGTTTGTTGCCATGCTTTTGCAGGTGTATCAAACATTTGTTTGTGTTTACCACCTGTTTCAAGTCGACGGGTTTTGTCACTACGTGTGTGAATGAGTCGCGCTCGTAGTAGCTCTCATAGAGTTTGTAGATGGTCTCGATGTCGAGGTCACATTTCACAACCAAAGTAGCGAAGATGCCTCGCGCGAAGTCGCCACGATAGGGGATGAAGTCTATCGAACCATCATACTCGGGCTGCAACTGCTTGATGCTCTGCATAATCTCGGGCACATGCTGGTGCTCGAATGGTTTGTATATGCTGATGTTGTTGTTGCGCCAGCTGAAGTGGGTGGTTGTCGATGGTTTCACGCCTGCACCTGTGCTGCCGGTGATGGCGTTTACCGAGATGTCGCCTTTGAGCAGGTGCTCTTTTGCGAGGGGTAACAATCCCAATTCGATACAAGTTGCGAAACAGCCGGGGTTGGCAACGTAGCGACGTTTGCAGGTGTCGCGACGATTAAGCTCGGGCAGTCCGTAGATGAAGTCGTGGTCGTTGCTCTTGAGTCGGAAATCCATCGACAGGTCGATGACTTTCAGTTCCTCGGGCAGTTGCTCACGGTCGAGGAATTTCTTTGTGTCGCCGTGAGCTGTGCAGAAGAAGAGCACGTCTATCTTGTTAAAGGGCAGTTCGTCGGTGAATGTGAGGTCTGTCTCGCCCAACAATCCGCAGTGTACGTCAGTGATGCGGTTGCCTGCATTACTGCTGCTGTTGATGAACACAATCTCCACCTCGGGGTGGTTGAGCAACAGGCGGATAAGTTCGCCGGCGGTGTATCCGGCTCCGCCTATGATTCCTACTTTTATCATGTCTTTCTATCAGATTTTTTCGTCGGGGTGATTACTATGGTACACGCGCAAGGGTGTCGATGTTACCTTTATAAAGCCTTTGGCATCTTCTGCTGTCCAGCCTTTCTGTATCTCGCCATATTCGCCGAACTTGGTTTTTACAAGGTCGCAGGGTGAGTCTACACCTACAGTTGAGAAACCTTTGGGGAAGAGCTGCAGGATGGCTGTACCTGTTACGTTGCGCTGTGAACTTTCGAGCATTGCTTCGATGTCGCGCATTACGGGCTCCAGATATTGGCTTTCGTGCAGGAACATTCCGTACCAGTTGGCAACTTGGTCTTTCCAATATTGTTGCCATTTGCTCAGTGTGTATTTCTCGAGGAACTTGTGTGCGCCGATGATGAGCATGGGTGCTGCTGCCTCGAAGCCTACACGACCTTTGATGCCGATGATGGTGTCGCCTACGTGCATGTCACGTCCGATGCCGTATGCCGCGCCAATCTCCTCTACCTTCTGAATGGCTTTGATGGGGTCGTCGAAGTTTTCGCCGTTTACGGCTGTGAGTATGCCTTTGTCAAATGTGAGTTTCAACTCCTCTGTGCCCTCCTTTGTAATCTGTTTCAGGTAGGCTGTTTCGGGTAATCCCTGTTTTGAGTCGAGAATTTCTCCGCCACAGATTGATGTTCCCCAGATACCTACATTGTATGAGTATTTCAGTTTTGTGAAGTCTGCCGAGAAACCATTTTCGTTAAGGTAGTTAATCTCGTACTCGCGTGTAAGTGTCATGTCGCGTGTCAAAGTGATGATTTCCACGCCGGGTGCGAGTACAAGGAATGTCATGTCGAAACGAATCTGGTCGTTGCCGGCACCTGTTGAGCCGTGTGCTATTGCCGATGCGCCAATCTCGTTTGCATAGCGTGCGATTGCCATTGCCTGGAATATGCGTTCCGATGATACTGAGATGGGGTATGTGCCGTTGCGAAGCACGTTACCGTATATCATGTATTTAAGGCTCTTCTCGTAGTACTCTTTTGTTACGTCGAGTGTGACATATTTCACAGCGCCCAGTTTATAGGCGTTTTCTTCGTTCTGTTTCAACTGCTCTTCGCTGAAGCCGCCTGTGTTTGCGCAGGCTGCATATACTTCGTAACCTTTTTCTTTGGCGAGGTACATCACTGTGAACGATGTGTCGAGTCCACCGCTGAAGGCTACCACTACTTTCTTTTTGCTCATGGTATTATATGTTTTTATTTATTCTTCTTTGTTTTTCTTGTCGTGTTCTGCAGGGTCGTAAAGCATTGCTGTGCAAATGCAGTATCGACGTCCTGTACGCTCAAGTATGTCGTGGTTGATGCAACCTTGACATCCTTTCCAGAATGCCTCGTCGTCGGTGAGCTCGGCAAAAGGTACGGGTACGTAACCCAGTTCTGTGTTAATGCGCATTACAGCTCCACCGCTTGTCAGTCCGAAGAGTTTTGCGTTGGGCCACATTTTACGAGAAAGCTCGAAGGCTGTCTTTTTTATGCGTTTTGCAAGTCCGCGACGACGGAACTTGTCTACTACGATGAGTCCCGAGTTTGCAACATATTGTTTGTTGCCCCAACTCTCGATGTAGCAGAATCCGGCAAATTCTCTCTCTTCGCCGGCAAGGGCTATAACAGCTTTTCCTTCGCGCATCTTTTGTGCCACATATTCGTGTGTACGTTTGGCAATACCTGTGCCGCGCACTTTGGCTGCTGCGCTGATTGTTTCGAGTATCTCATCGACATATTTCTCGTGCGAAGCATCGGCGATGATTACATCTATGGGTACTTCGCTTATTTTGTTTTCTTCCATTATTATATATAGTAGATAATCATTAAATATTCGGTATTATGGTGCGCAACACTTTTAACAGTGCGCTTTTTGTAACTCCTTCTGCTAACACCAGCATCACTGTGTCGTCGCCGGCGAGTGTTCCTAAAATTTCGCTGAACTCACAGTTGTCTATGTGGTAGGCAAGTGTTCCTGCGTAGCTGGGGCGTGTTCTTATTACAGCTATGTTACCCGAGAATTTTATGGATATAAATCCGTTGTCCTCGTTGTGTGGGGCTATGGGGCGCATCTCACCTTGTGCGCCATCGTGGCGGTACTGCTGTTGGCGTGTGAGCACATATTTATAGCGTCCGTTGGTGCCGACTGTTTTTACGACGCGCAGTTGTCTGAGGTCGCGCGACAGGGTTGCCTGTGTCAGCACATAACCCTCTTTGTTTAGCTCTTTCAGCAGTTCGTCCTGATTGCTTATCTCATGGGTTGAGAGTATCAGGCGTATAGCTTCGAGTCGTGAGTTTTTAATTTTCATAATTGCATATTTATGCTAATGGGCTGCAAAGTTAAGCATATTTACGCAATAGTGATAATTTTTATTCGATTTTTTGTATAAAAATATTGTTATTTGCAAAAATACACGGCAAAATCGCGATTTTGCCGTGTATTTTTATGTATTTTTTTTGATTTATATCAATCAATCTCCTGGTCGGCTTCGTAGCCTGCCATTACGCGTATGGCATTTTTCAGCATTGCGAATTGCTTGAAGAGGTCGTGTACGGGTGCTTCGCCATCTTTGTGCATAGGTGCTTTGCTGTAGAACGAAAGGAACTCCTGTATACCGTAATATCCTGCGCGTTGGGCAAGGTCGCTGAAGAGGGCGAGGTCGAGCGCCAAAGGTGCTGCAAGTATTGAGTCGCGACAGAGGAAGTTTACCTTTATTGTCATTGGGTAACCCATCCAGCCGAAGATGTCGATGTTGTCCCAGCTCTCTTTCTCATCGCCACGTGGCGGGTAGTAGTTAATGCGCACTTTGTGGTAGATGTTGGAGTAGAGCTCGGGGTATATGTCGCTGTCGAGGATGTTCTCCACAGCCGACATTTTGCTGCGTCGTTTGGTCTCGAAGTTTTCGGGGTTGTCGAGCACCACACCGTCGCGGTTACCCAAAATGTTGGTCGAGAACCATCCTGTCACTCCCAACTGACGCGTGAAGAATGCAGGGGCAAGCACTGTTTTCATCATGGTCTGTCCGCTCTTGAAGTCCTTGCCGGCGATGGGCACTTTCATCTCTTCGGCAAGTTGCCACATGGCGGGGATGTCTATGCAGAGGTTGGGCGCGCCCATCACAAAGGGGCAGCCTTCGCGCATGGCAGCGTAGGCGTAGCACATGCTGGGTGCTATGCGTTCTTTGTCGTCGGCTTTCATTGCTGCCTCAAAGGCTTGCAGCGAACCATGTACTTCGTTGTCGCGGGGTATGTATTTTTCGGTGCTTGCGATCCATATTACAACCACTCGGTCGCAGCCGTTCTCCTCCTTGAAGCGTTGTATGTCCTGACGCACTTGATTGGTCAGTTCCCAACGGCTTTCGCCTGTTTTTACATTTGGTCCGTCGATGTTCGATGCGTAGCTCTTGTCGAAGAGTGCGGGTATGGGACGTATGGCTTCAAGCTCTTCGCGCACGGGCTCTATGTCTGCCGGTTTCAGCACTGATGCTTTCACTGCTGCTTCGTATGCATTGTCGGGAAACAAGTCCCATGCACCAAACACTATGTCGTTAAGCTCGGCTATAGGCACAATGTCTTTTACCTCTTTATACATTTTGTCGCGTCCTGTGCCCAAGCGCATTATGCCTTTGCAGGCAAATGAACCGATAGGCTGTGACAAGCCTTTGCGTGACATCAGTACGCCTATCATGGTTGTTGTGGTGACAGCACCTAAACCAACACACATAATACCTAACTTGCCGGTAGCTGCCTTGACATTGCTCTGTTTCATCTTTCTGTTTCTTTGTTATAGTTCAAAAAGTACCTCTTTGAGTATTTCACTAACTGTGGGGTGGGGGAATATTGTGCGACGCAGTTCGTCAATGGTCAGACCATTGGTTATTGCCATGCATGCGGCGCATATAAATTCGCTTGAGGGGTTGCCCAGCATGTGTACGCCAAGCACTTTGCCTTCAGCGGTGGATAATATTTTGCACATTCCTGTCTGACCCTCATTTTCGGCAACAAAACGGCCGGCGTAGGTCATAGGCAACTTGCTCAGGCGATATTCAATGCCTTGTGCCTGCGCCTGCTCCTCGGTGAGGCCCACACCGCTTACTTCGGGGTTGGTGTATACAATACCGGGGATGGCGTTGTATTCCATTTTGTCGCTTTTGCCGAGTATGTTGTTTACGGCAACCTCTCCTTCGCGGCTGGCAGTGTGTGCCAACAATGAGAAGCCGGTAACGTCGCCTGCTGCATAGACATTGGGCATTGAGGTCTGCATCTGTTCGTTTACCTTAATCCCGCGTTCTGTCTCAACAGCAATATTTTCCAAACCGAAGCCTGTGAGGGTGGCGCGACGTCCTACGCTCATCAATATCTTGTCGCCCTCGATGCTCTGTTCGTTGCCTTCGGAGTCGGTGAAGTGTACTATGTTGCCATCAATGGCTGTCACCTTGCATTGCAGGTTGAATTTCACACCCTTCTTAGCATATATTGAACGCAACATTTCGCTGATCTCCTTGTCGAGTCCGCCCAAAATCTCAGGCAACATCTCTACGACTGTTACCTGTATGCCCAGACTGTTGTAGAGGCTGGCAAATTCCATGCCTATCACTCCTCCGCCTATGATTACAAGGCTTTCGGGTGCTTGTGTCAGTGCCAATATCTCGCGGTTGGTCAGCACCGCAGGGTTATCTTTAGCGCCGGGGATGGGTGGAACGAATGCTTCGCTACCTGTACATATCAGCAGGTTTTTTGCTTCGTAGCTCTCTTCGCCACATGCAATGGTGATGCTTGTTGCATCGCCTTTCACTATGGAGGCTTCGCCACGGATAACTTCCACGTTGTTGTGCTCCATCTTCATCTTGATGCCTGCCACCAATTTGCGTACTACTTTTGTCTTGCGGTCAGCCATCTTCTTGTACTCGAAAGTGACGTTCTCGGCTGTTATGCCATATTTCTTTCCACCGGTAGCATGGTCTTACATATTTGC
>JAFTTA010000073.1 GCA_017467015.1 Bacteroidaceae bacterium | reverse complement strand
CACCGTAGTTATACTGTGCACGGAAGAAGTAACCCTCGTTGATGTACTCACCACGTGATGATGAAGCAGAGCTCATATCAACCATTGCACCAGCAAGCTCGTTGTTGTCGGTATCGAAGATGTTGCCATTGATGGTGTCGCCGTCAAGAATGTTGTATTCATAAAAGCGTGCCATCATGTTCATGGTTTCTCCTTCGCGTATTTTGCGTGCTCCTGCTACATCTTTGGGGTTGCGGATAATCTGCATATACACTCCATCAATCTGTACGTATTCGTTATTGTCGATGTCGGTAATGGAATCTTTTTCAATGAATTCGTTGAATGATATGACGTTTATGCCCTCGCTTCTCAAAAATGTTTTGATGGCACGTGACTCTCTATCTTTCATATCCGAGTAAGAGACTTCGTCGTCGCAAGCCAAGAATAACAGTGATAAAAGGGGTAGAATAATCAATAATCTATTTTTCATTCTCAAAATAATCTTAATTGTGGTCTTTGATGGTGATAAATATGTATAATCGCTGTATGCTACGCAAAGATAGGATAAAACGTAAAGAAATAAAAATTTTGTCTTTGTTTTTTAGAGCCTCTTTGCTTTTGTTTGTAATTCTTAAGGGGTATGTGATGCTTGCGGTGAAAGTCGAAGTTGGTATTTTTGTTTAAAGCAATCTGTCGGGAAAGAGGTATTATAAAATGTTGTTTTTAAGTTTCTTTTGCACAAAGTAATAATATTTGTGCAATTTTTCTTTTCTATTTGGTTAATATACGCTAATTTTGTAGCGTAAAAGGACTAAATATTGTATGACGAAGATTAAAGACAACTGCGTGCTTATTACCGGAGGTGCCTCCGGCATTGGTCGCATCATGGGTCGTATGGCACTGGAAAAGGGTGCCCGTTGCCTTGTTATTTGGGATATTAACCCCGAAAGTATAAAAAATACAATTGCCGAATATGATAAATTGGGTTGTGTTCGAGGTTATAAAGTGGATGTCTCAGACAGCAGTGCAGTGCAGGAATGTTTTAAACGCACCGAAAGTGAGTGTGGATGCGTGGATATAATAATAAATTGTGCAGGTATTGTCACCGGTAATAAAACTTTTGATAAGCAGAATGTTACCGATATCGAGCGTACCATGAGTATTAATTCGGTGGCACCTATGACGATTGCCTTGCAGGCACTGCCCGGAATGATAGAACGCGACAAAGGACACATATGCAACATTGCTTCGGCGGCCGGAATGATATCCAATCCCAAAATGTCGGTTTATGTTGCTAGTAAGTGGGCTGTGATAGGGTGGTCCGATTCTTTGCGCATTGAACTGAAAGAGGCAAAAAGCAATGTGCGCGTGACAACTGTAGCTCCTTATTTTATAAATACGGGCATGTTCGATGGTGTGCAGTCGCGTCTTTTCCCCATATTAAAGCCCGAGCCTACTTCGCGCAAAATAATCAATGCCATAGAGAATAACAGAAATTTCAAAGGCATACCCTTTGGCTTCCATTTCATCAGGTTCTGTCAAGGTGTGTTGCCTACCCCTCTCTTCGATTTGGTGTTTGGAAAATGGGTGGGAATATTCTCTGCCATGGACAATTTTACAGGAAGAAAGAAATAGGTTGCAGACATGAAAATAGAAAATACCACTAAGGATAGGATTGAGAACGTTGTGAGGATGCAACGTGAATATTTTGCATCGGGCGCAACGCTTTCATACGAGTTTCGTCGCCGTCAACTGAAAAAATTGCAAAGCGCTTTGAAACAGTGGGAGAAACCTCTGCTCGAAGCCTTGTGGGACGACTTGCATAAGTCTGCCGAAGAGGCGATACTGACGGAACTTAGCATTGTGGGAGGCGAAATTAAAAACCATATATCACATCTGAAGCGTTGGATGCGTCACGAAAGGCGCTTCACGCCATTGAAGATGACTCCATCGTGTAGCCGCGTTGTCAGCGAGCCGTTGGGAAATGCGCTTATAGTGTCGCCGTGGAACTATCCTGTGCAGCTGCTGCTTAATCCGTTGGTGGGTGCTATCTCGGCAGGATGTACTGCGGTGTTGAAACCTTCGCCTTATGTGCCAAAGGTTTCTGCTACAATAGAGAAAATGATTTCGGAGAACTTCGAGGAGCGATACATCGCTGTTGTTCAAGGCAACAGAGAGGTTAACGCGCAACTTCTCGACAAGCGTTTCGATATAATATTTTTCACCGGCAGTCCTTCGTTGGGCAGGAAAGTGATGGCGGCGGCTGCGCGCAATCTTACTCCTGTGGTGCTGGAACTTGGTGGAAAAAGCCCCTGTATAGTAGACAAAGGGGCGAATGTGAAGATTGCCGCGCGTCGTATAGCATGGGGAAAGACGTTGAATGCCGGGCAGACATGTATTGCTCCCGACTATCTGCTTATTCACTCATCGTTGGTGGAGGAATTTACCTCTGCTTTTAAAGCGGAACTGACACGTCTGCATGGCGAGGATATTCGTAAAAGTCGCCATTTTGTGCGCATGGTCAGCGACCGCGCTTTCGACCGCGTATCCGGCTATTTGAAAGATGGTCGTGTGGTCGTAGGTGGAGCAACGGTGCGCGAAGAGCGTTACATTGAGCCTACAATCCTTGCAGATGTAAGCCCGTCAGCTCCTGTTATGCAGGAGGAGATTTTCGGTCCGGTGTTGCCAATGGTTGAGTTTGAGGATTTTGATGAGGCACGCAATTTTGTTGTAAATCGCGAAAAACCGCTTGCGCTTTACTATTTTGGAGAGAAAAAAAGAGGACTGGAGATGGTAAGATTGACCTCCTCGGGTGGTGCCTGTATAAATGACACCATCATGCACATTGCCAATGAGAATCTTCCCTTCGGTGGTGTCGGTAGTTCAGGCATGGGGCACTATCATGGTCGTGACAGTTTCGATGCATTCTCGCATCGCAGGGCAGTGGTGGTTACTCCTACGTGGGTCGACCTTCCATTCCGATATATGCCTTATAAGATGTTCGGTCTTGTGAAAAAGATTTTATAGTAATATCTTTGCAGGGAGGTTCGTACCTCCCTGTATTTTGTTTATAAAATGATTGAAGATAGGCTGACTCCACATATTAGCGCACGTTTCATCAGCGATGAACGTTATCGTAATGGGCATATGCGTATTATTAATGCATTGCCGGGACGCAGGATAATGGGTCTGCATCTGCCCGAGTGTAAACGTGTAGCAAAGGAGATTGCTGCCGAAGCCGATGCCTTGTCCTTGATTGAAGCTTTTGAGAAAGGACATGCGGCAGATACTTTTGGCCTTGCCTATGAGGAGACGCTCGTGTGGGGGCTTGTAATAAATGTACTGAAATGTACTGCCGACGAACGCTTTGAGTTGCTTCGCAGATATGTACCTGTCCTCGACAATTGGGCTGTGTGCGACTCTTTCTGCTGCAATGCTAAATGGGCGGCGAAGCTTCCTTCGCAAAGCTTGTGGGAGTTTTTGTTGCCCTATTATAAGTCGAGAAAAGAGTTTGAGGTGCGTTTTGCCATAGTTATGTCCATGTGTTATTTGTTGAAAGAGGAGTGGTTGACGCAGATTTTTTTGCAACTGGAAAATATTAATCTTTCTGATATACATTCTGAATACACCTCCCTTGCATCGCCTTACTATGTACGTATGGGCATTGCGTGGCTTTTGGCAACAGCGCTTGCAAAATATCCCGATGCCACGCGTGTATTTGTGAATAACAGTTCGCTGTCCGATAATGTGAAGCGGCTCTACGCACGCAAGGTCAGAGAATCGTTGCGCACCCGCAATGTGTCGCCTTTTTGATTGAATTTATACTATTTAATGTTTTATTATTGACTGATATATGACAAAAAAAGGAAAAAGAAAAACCTCATCGGGTAAGATGAATATATATAAACTTGTTGCTTATTTCGTTGTGGCAGTAGCTCTGTTCTTCTATTATCGTAATAGCGACACGGAACTGCAAGCAAACGAAGCGATAGACAAAATAGAGGTGCCGGTTCCATCGTCTGCTTCTTCTGCACATCTTATTTGTCGCGAGGGATACACTCTTCAGTATAATAAGGTTAGACTGCTACCCGATTGGGTGGCGTATGAACTTACTGCCGGTGAAACAGAGGGTAAAGAAGAGCGTGCCAGGCATTTCAAACAAGACCCCGAGATAGATGGGCTTCAAGCGCATGTCGATGATTATCGTAATTCGGGTTGGGATAAGGGGCACATGGCACCTGCTGCCGACATGAAATGGAGCGAGAGTGCTATGGAGGAGTGCTTTTATCTTAGCAATATCTGTCCGCAAGACCATAAACTTAATACGGGTACATGGAAAAAACTTGAAGAGCAGTGCCGCGAGTATGCACGATATTTTGGTAATCTGTACGTCGTTTGCGGCCCTGTTGTCAATAATAACAAATATGGCAGCATTGGCGATAACGGGGTTATAGTGCCCGATGGTTTCTTTAAAGTGTTACTTACTACCTATTATGGCAAATATACCGGCATTGGATTTTTATTTGACAACAAGAAGGGGAGCAAGCGGCTTGCCGACCATGCTGTCACCATAGATGAAGTGGAGCGCGTTACGGGGATCGATTGCTTTCCTGCACTTCCCGATGAAACTGAAAATGCGGTTGAATCGAGAATAGATAAAGAGTTGTGGAAATTGTAAATGGTTTATGCCTGAGGTTGTTTAATTGCAGTGGTAGGTTGTAGTATGATTTTAAAATAGGAAAGGATAAAGTTATGGAACTTAATTATATAGGCTTACTTATAGGTGTTGCGACTTTTTTGGTTATAGGGCTTTTTCATCCTTTGGTGATTAAGGCAGAATACTATTGGGGAGTGAAAAGTTGGTGGCTGTTTCTTGTTGTCGGAATAATTTCATGTGTGGTCTCCCTGCTTGTAGAGGGTGTTTTCGTCTCAACCCTTTTCGGAGTAGTTGCCTTTTCATCCTTTTGGAGCATTGGCGAGGTGTTCGAACAGCGCAAAAGGGTGCGGAAAGGGTGGTTTCCCGAAAATCCGAAACGAAAATCCACTTATAAAGGAAAATGACAAATTGTGAATTTTCTTAGTGAGAATGATGTGAGGTTGCTTGAACGCAGCCTCGTTTTGTTTAAATGATGCAACTTTTTTTGTATTTTTAAACAAAAAATCATATTTCTTTCAAATAGTTATAGATATGCGGAAAAATTTCTGTAATTTTGTACCGGATAATGTATTAACGTAACCCTAATTATATGTACAAAGTCGTAAAAATTTCTAAGGGATTGGATATCAATCTTAAAGGCGCACCAGCCAAGGAAATGATTGCGGTGAATGCTGCGAAGTTTTATGCTTTGCAGCCTTCAGACTTCAATGGCGTGACTCCCAAGGTGGTGGTTAAGCCCGAAGACACAGTCAAGGCAGGTGATGCTCTGTTTGTTGATAAGAACTGTCCCGAACTGCGATTTGTTTCGCCTGTGAGCGGAAAAGTCGTAGCTGTTAACCGTGGTGAAAGAAGACGCTTGCTGAGCGTTGTAGTAGAAGCCGATGGTAAGAATGTAGCAGTGGAGTACAAAGCAAAGGATGTGCCTTCTCTCTCGGCAGAAGAGGTAAAGGCTGATTTGCTTCAGTCGGGTCTCTTTGCGTTTATCAGACAAAGACCCTACGATGTTATAGCATCGCCCAAGGATACTCCCAAGGCAATTTTTGTATCTGCGTTCGACTCTAAACCTTTGGCAGTGGATTTTGAAGTTGCTCTCGAGGGTAACGAGGGTGATTTCCAGACAGGACTTGATGCCCTTGCAAAGATGGCTCCCGTCTATCTTGGAATAAATAGCAACCAGAAATCGACAGCACTCAATGTTCCTAAAAACGTAACAGTGACTTGCTTTGATGGTCCTCATCCGGCAGGTAACGTAGGCGTGCAGATTAACCACATTGCTCCCGTAAACAAAGGCGAGGTTGTTTGGACAGTTGCTGCCGAGGATGTAATCTTTATTGGACGTCTTTTCAACAAAGGCAAAGTTGATTTCACAAGAACTATTGCTCTTGCAGGTAGCGAGGTTAAAAACCCTGCTTACAGCAAGGTGGTATTGGGAGCACAGATTTCGTCAATCACAGAAGGTCGTCTTGAGAACAACAATCCTCTTCGTATCATCGATGGCAACGTGCTCACAGGAACAAAAACTACAGATGAGGGTTTCCTCGGTGCATTCTCGACAGAGGTGACCGTTATCCCCGAAATTCTCGACGATGCCGAGATGCTTGGCTGGATAGCTCCCCGTTTCTCAATGTTCAGTACCAGTCGCAGCTATTTCAGTTGGCTCTCGCCCAAGCGTGCATACACAATGGATGCGCGTATCAAGGGTGGTGAACGTCACATGATTATGAGCGGTGAGTACGACAAAGTTTTCCCCATGGATATATACGCAGGATACCTTGTGAAAGCAATCATAGCCGGCGACATTGACCGCATGGAGGCACTCGGCATCTACGAGGTTGCTCCCGAAGATTTTGCACTTGCAGAGTTCGTCGATTCATCGAAGCTCGAACTTCAGCGCATTGTGCGTCAAGGCCTTGACATGCTGCGTAAAGAGATGGCATAATTTTTAAGAATAAGTAATACATAAATAATGAAAGCGTTAAGAAAATATATCGATAAGATAAAGCCTAACTTCGAGGAGGGAGGCAAGTTGCACGCTTTCCGTTCTGTGTTTGATGGTTTCGAGACATTCCTTTTTGTTCCGAACGAGACAAGCAAGACGGGTGTGCACATCCACGATGCCATTGACAGCAAACGCATCATGTCTTTCGTAGTAATCGCGCTGGTACCTGCACTGTTGTTCGGTATGTTCAACGTTGGTTATCAGAATTACATGGCATCAGGCGTCGAGGGTACATATTTGGATATGTTTATTTACGGATTTTTGGCGGTATTGCCCAAAATCGTAGTGGCATATGCAGTAGGTCTGGGTATAGAATTTGTCGTAGCCCAGTGGAAGAACGAAGAGATTCAGGAAGGTTTCCTTGTTTCGGGTATGCTCATCCCAATGATTGTGCCCGTTAACACTCCGTTGTGGATACTTGCCATTGCGGTTGCCTTCAGTGTAATTTTTGCAAAAGAGATTTTCGGTGGTACAGGTATGAACATCTTCAACCCTGCACTTATCACACGTGCATTCCTCTTCTTCGCATATCCCACTGCAATGACCGGTGACGACACTGTATGGGTGTCACAAAGCCCCATCCTTGGCTTCGGTGGCCAGGTGCCCGAGACATTCACGGCGGCAACTCCTCTTGGCGAAGCTGCAGCAGGACAGCCTGTGACAACAGAGTTTATGGATGCAGTTATCGGTCTTATCCCCGGTTCAATCGGTGAGACAAGCGTTATCGCCATTGCTCTTGGTGCCATCCTGCTTCTTTGGACAGGTATTGCAAGCTGGAAAATCATGCTCTCAGTGTTCGTCGGTGGTGCTTT
>JAFTTA010000072.1 GCA_017467015.1 Bacteroidaceae bacterium | reverse complement strand
ATTGAGGAGAGCTTTGAACCCACAATCGCTGTGCGTACAAGCAAGGCAAACATGAAGTACAACGAAAGTACTTTCAACTTTGGAAAATACTCAGTGATTTTCCGTCTTTACGACGACGCTGTTGCTTACCGCTTCGTAACACGTTTCGGAAAGAAAGAGGTTAACGTAATTGACGAGACTGTTGCCTACAACTTTGTAAACGACAACAAGATTCTCTTCCCCGAGGAGGGTTCTATGTACACACACCAGGAGCGCAAGTTCATCGACACAACAGTTGGTGCTATCGAGAAGAACAAATTTGCGAGCCACCCCATGTTGGCTACAGACAACGGTGTGAGAATGATTATCACAGAGGTTGACCTCGAGAGCTACCCCGGTGTTTACTACCAGAAAGGCGAAGGAAACACATTCAAAGGTATCTTCCCTGCATACGCACTGGAGACAGAGAAGCGTTCGGACCGCGACATGGTTGTAACCAAAAGAGCAGACTTCATTGCAAAGACAACCGGTAACCGTTCTTATCCCTGGCGTGCAGTAGTTATTGCCGACAAAGACACTGAGCTTCTCAGCAGCAACACACTCTACGCACTTGCTTCACCCTCACGCATCGAGGACACATCATGGATTAAGCCCGGTAAAGTGGCTTGGGACTGGTGGCACAACTGCTCACTCACAGGTGTTGACTTCCGCTGCGGTGTAAACACACAGACATATAAATATTTCATCGATTTTGCATCGAAAAACGGCATCGAGTACATCGTTCTCGACGAAGGTTGGTATGACATCAGAAAGAGCGTTCTCGACATCGTTCCCGACATCGACCTTGCAGAGCTTATCCGCTACGGTAAAGAGAAAAATGTAGGTATCATCCTTTGGATGACATGGTTGGGTCTTGAGGAGAAGATGGACGAGGCACTTCCCAAATTCAAAGAGTGGGGAGTAAAAGGTTTGAAGATTGACTTCATGCAGCGCGACGACCAGTGGATGGTAGATTGGTACTACAACACTGCCAAACGTGCAGCCGAACTTCAGTTGCTCGTCGACTACCACGGCTCATACAAGCCCACAGGTATCACACGCACATACCCCAACATGCTTACTTCTGAAGGTGTATATGGTGGTGAGCAGAACAAATGGACAGACGACCTCACACCCGAGCACAACGTAACACTTGCTTTCACACGTATGGCTTGCGGTCCCATGGACTACACACCCGGCGCTATGCGCAACTCTAAGAAAGGTGAATTCGTTGAGCGTTACTACATCCCCATGTCACAGGGTACACGTTGCCACCAGCTTGGCATGTACATAGTATTTGAATCGCCTCTGCAGATGCTCTGCGACCGTCCCACTAACTACGAGAAAGAGCCTGACATGATGAGATTCCTCGGCCCCGTTCCCACAACATGGGACGAGACACGCGCTCTTGACGCAGCTGTTGGCGACTATATCATCATGGCTCGTCGCAAAGGCAACAAATGGTGGATGGGAGGTATGACCGACTGGACATCACGCAAGAAAGAGGTTACACTCGACTTCCTCGAGGCAGGCAAAGAGTACACAATGACACTCTGGGAGGATGGTGTAAACATTCGCAGAGATGCCGAGGACTATAAGATGAGCACACGCAAAGTGCGCAAAGGCGACAAAGTGCAGATTAACTTTGCTCCCGGCGGTGGCTTTGCTGCTACAATAGAATAATCATTTCTCAAATAACGACAAAATAAGGGCAACCATGAAGTGAACCCCAAAGTTTGGACAAAAAACTTTTGGGGTTTATTTTATGCGTAAGAAACACGATCATTCAGCATTGCTAAAATATATGCATATGCTTGAAGATGGATATTCCATCAATTACATTCACACCAATTATGGT
>JAFTTA010000071.1 GCA_017467015.1 Bacteroidaceae bacterium | reverse complement strand
TGTTGTGTTGTGGTGGTAATTATAAAGTAACGCCTAAAGAGAAACTTAGTATGTTTATGTTCCTGTTGAAATGAAATCTGTTGCCGGTTTCGGGTATGTAAATGTATTTGGATGCGTTGTTCATGCCTACCTGATATACAAAATCAAAGCATAGATTGGCAATGCCTACCTCCAAACCGACTACCCAACTGAATGTGAGTGGGTCGAGATATTCCTTTGCTGATTGGAAATTAAAATTGTCGAATTGTTGCTCACTTAGCGAGGTAAATAGGAATTTTGCCTTTGGACCTGTGAAAAATCCCATTCTGTATGGCTCAGAGTCGACAAAATTATATCCGATTAGTAGTGGCACTTTGACTGAGTATGTTGTAAGTCGATAGCGTGGCACGGCATTTTCTGTGTCGTCAGCTATTGTGCTTTCAAAACTGAAGTTGTGTTTGTCGATGCTGAACGTGCCTTCTGTCTGTATGTATGTACGCCCTTTGGTCAGACGGAAAAAGGAACTCAGAGTGTAGCCTATTCTGGTGTTCTGGCTCTTGTTGTTGTATTTATATCCGTCGAGAGTCAGTTCGGTCTGTTTGTAGATACCGGCTTGTACTCCTCCTTTAAATCCTACGTCAAACTTTACTTTTTGTTTGTTCTGTGCAGGTAGTGTAAGGGGAAGCAACAACATTATTAAGAATAATATGCATTTGCTGTTTCTTCTCATTTCATTATTTCTTTTTTACGCTCCAGCCAAATTTGCCTATGAATTCTCCGGTGTGGAAATATTTACCATGTACATATACCAAGGGGTCGGCTGCTGCAAGATTCCATTCTCCGGTCTCTTCGTTGAGGAATTTGTCGTCAGCCTGAACATTTACCACTTCTGCCAGGAACATGTCGTGTGAGCCGAGAGGTATGATCTGTTTCACTTTGCACTCTATGCTCAGTGGCGATTCGGCAATTATTGGGGCTTTTATCTTTACCGAAGGGCCATATGTCAGTCCGGTTACCTTTGCTTTGTCGTACTCTTCTCCCGAGCGCACTCCGCACCAATCAGTGGCACGTGCCATTTCGGCTGTCGTAAGGTTTATTACAAATTCACCTGTGCGGCTGATTATGGGGTGGGAATGGCGTTCAGGGCGCACTGATATATAGCACATGGCGGGGTTTGTACATGTAGTCCCTACCCATGAAACAGTGAGCATATTATAGTTTTCAGGTGAGTCGCCACAGCTAATAAGAACGGCCGGCAACGGGTATATCATTGTCCCGGGTTTCCAACTGATTTTCATCCTCTCTATCTCTTTTTATAAAAGTGTGATATTTTCTACGTTTGTCTCCTTTTCGCAGTAGTGGCATTTTATTGTACCCTCTTCTTTGTTTACAAGGTGGAACAGTGTGCTCATGGGTTCGTTATTGGTGATGCACTTGGGGTTGGGACACTTTACCAGCCCTTGTATCTCTGATGGCATCTTCACTTCGCGCTTCTCCACTACTTGATAGTTGCGTATGGTGTTGAGCACAACGTTGGGAGCTACAAGGGAGATGCGGTTAACTTCGTCGTCGGTGAAAAATTTGTCGGCAACTTTTATGAGTCCTTTTTTACCAAGTTTACGACTATTCAGATTGTATCCTATTGTGACATTGGTTGTCATTGATGGGATGTCCAACAGGTTTACTACAGCAAATAGTTTATCTGCGGGTATGTGGTCGATGACTGTGCCGTTGCAGAGTGCTGACACTTGTAATGCTTCTTTATTGGTATTCATGATAGTCGGTTTTTTATTCAACATCTATTCCAAGTACGTCGCAGATAAGTGCTTCGCGTACGTAAAGACCATTTTGTGCTTGTTGGAAATAGTAGGCTTTGGGGTTGTTGTCTACGTCGTAAGCTATTTCGTTGATGCGTGGCAGGGGGTGCAGTATGCGTAGGTTGGGCTTGCTGTTTGCCAACATCGCATTTGTCAGTCGGTAACAGTTTTTTACTTTTTCATACTCCATAAGGTCGCTAAAGCGTTCACGCTGTACGCGTGTCATGTATAAAATGTCTGCTTCTGCTATTATATCTTCGTTGAACTCTGTAGTTTCTGTGAAAGGTATATTGTTGTCGCGACAGAATATTCTATATTCTTCAGGCATGTGCAATTCCTCGGGCGCAATAAAATGAAATGTTGGGTTGAAGTGGCGCATGGCAAATAGCAACGAGTGAACTGTGCGTCCATATTTAAGGTCGCCAACAAGGTGAATGTGCAAGTTTTCCAATGTTCCCTGTGTCTTCAGTATGGAGTATAGGTCGAGCAGTGTTTGCGAGGGATGCTGGTTGGCTCCGTCGCCGGCATTTATCACAGGACAAGGAGAAATTTCGCTAGCGTAGCGTGCTGCTCCTTCAAGATGGTGGCGCATTACAATAAGGTCGGCATAGTTAGACACCATCATAATGGTGTCTTTCAATATCTCTCCTTTGCTGGCTGAACTGGTTGTCGCATCGCTGAATCCGATGACACGCGCTCCCAAACGATTTGCTGCCGTTTCAAAACTGAGGCGTGTTCTTGTAGATGGCTCGAAAAAGAGTGAGCCTATTACTTTACCGGCAAGAAGCCTGCGGTTGGGGTTCTCTTCAAATTTTTCTGCAATCTCCAATAGTGAAAGTATTTTTTCACGAGAGAGATCGTTGATGGATACTAAACTTCTGTTCTTCATGAGATTGGCTTTTTTTATCTCCGGTGTGAAATTTATGGTTTTATATTGTAAAAGATTGCCTATATTTTGCTATGTGTTAACTATTGTGGCAAAATATGTCGCATGATCTTCTATCTCGTTGCAATGTGTTGCAAATATAATGAATCTTTTCTTTTTTTATAAAACAACTTTACATAAATGCTCTATTTTTTTTATAGTTTATGCTATTTGATTTTTTTGCATTATCTTTGCTTCGTAAAATAGATTTCTTTTTAGTAGTTTACGGATTGTACCGTTTTTATATATTGATTACACGACGTTTTATGATAAAAAAGATATTTGTATTTTTTTGGACAATTCTTATTGCCGGCATCTTATGTGTGGCATTTCTTTTTTTCGCAATTTCAAAAGGTTGGATAGGTTATTTGCCCGACATGGAAGAACTCGAAAATCCATCTTATAAGTTTGCTTCTCAAATAATTTCTTCTGATGGAAAATCTCTTGGCACATGGTCGTATAGTAAGGAAAACAGAATTAATGTTGATTATAAGGATATATCTCCGAACTTGGTGAAAGCTCTTATTGCTACCGAGGATATACGCTTCTCGAAGCATTCGGGTATTGATATGAGGGCATTGTTGCGTGCCATTGTCAAGCGAGGCATTCTCATGCAAAAGAAAGCCGGTGGTGGAAGTACCATCACACAACAGTTGGCAAAATTGCTATATAGCGAAGTGTCGGGCAGCGAACTTGAACGTCTCTATCAGAAACCCATTGAGTGGGTCATCGCAGTTCAGCTCGAACGCCATTACACAAAAGAGGAGATACTGACAATGTATCTCAATAAATATGACTTCGGCTACAATGCCGTTGGTATAAAAAGTGCAGCGAATGTCTATTTCGGCAAGTTGCCTAAGGATTTGACGGTACCCGAAGCAGCCATGTTGGTGGGAATGTGCAAGAACTCGTCGCTTTATAACCCTCGTCGCCGCCCCGAACTGACCAAGCAGCGCAGAAATGTTGTTATAGGGCAGATGCTGAAGGCAGGATACATCAACGAAGAGCAGGCCACCGAATATAAAAACAGTGAGATGGTTCTCGATTTTCACTCCGCCGACCATAAAGCCGGTCTTGCTACATATTTCCGCGAATATCTTCGCAGCGTAATCACTGCGAAGAAGCCCGAAAAGAAGAATTATCGCGGTTGGCAGATGCAGAAGTTCTATGAAGATTCTATTGATTGGGAAAACAATCCTCTTTTTGGATGGTGTAACAAGAATAAAAAGAGCGACGGCAGCAACTACAATGTCTACACCGATGGTTTGAAAATCTATACAACCATCGACTCACGCATGCAGACATATCTTGAAGAAGCTGTAAAAGAACATGTTACCGAATATCTGCAACCTCGTTTCTTCAAAGCAAAGAAGGGTAAGAAAACTGCTCCTTTCACAAATGAGCTCACCGTGGAAGAGGTTAAGAGCATTATGAATCGTGCAATGAAGCAGAGTGATAGGTATCGTCTGATGAAAAAAGCCGGTGCGAGCGAAGAGGAGATTGTAAAGGCATTCAATACCCCCTGTGATATGCAGGTGTTTAGCTATAATGGGTTGAAAGATACTGTGATGACTCCCATGGATTCACTCAAGTATTACAAATATTTCTTGCGTACCGGTGTGATGTCTATGGATCCGCACACCGGCGAAGTGAAGGCTTATGTTGGTGGCCCTAATTTCTATTATTTCAAGTACGACATGGCGATGGTAGGTCGTCGTCAGGTGGGCTCTACTATAAAACCATATCTCTATTCCCTAGCAATGGAGAATGGCTTTACACCATGTGACGAAACACGCAATGTCCCTCAAACGCTTGTAACCGAAGACGGAAAAGTGTGGAGTCCCAAAAACACATCTAAGGCGCGTTATGGCGAAGTGGTTAATTTGCGTTGGGGCTTGGCAAACTCAAACAACTGGATTTCTGCTTACCTTATGAGCAAACTCAATCCTTATACATTTGTAAAACTGTTGCATGAGTTTGGCCTTCGTAATCGCGACATAGAGCCGGTTCCATCAATATGCTTAGGTCCTAGCGAAGCTTCAGTGGGTGAGATGGTGAGCGCATATACTGCTTTTGTAGGTAAGGGTATTCGTACAGCTCCGCTTTTCGTTACCCGCATAGAAGATAACGAAGGAAATACTGTTTCCACCTTTACTGCTCATAAAAACGAGGTTATCAGCGAGGAAAGTTCATATAAAATGATAACTATGCTACGAGCTGTTGTCAACGAGGGTACCGGAGGCCGCATTCGTCGTGTCTACAAGATAAATGCTGATATGGGCGCCAAGACCGGTACTACACAAAATAACTCCGATGGTTGGTTCATGGGTTTCACCCCTTCGTTGGTTACCGGCTGTTGGGTTGGTGGCGAAGACCGCGATATTCATTTCGACAATATGAGTGAAGGTCAAGGTGCTTCAATGGCATTGCCTATTTGGGGGTTGTACATGAGTAAAGTGTATGCCGACAAGACATTGCCATATTCTCAAGATGAAACTTTTGAGCTACCCGAGGATTATGATCCTTGTGGTGGAAATAAGACTGTGATAAAAGAAGAGACAAGCACAGGGGGATTTGACGATTTGTTCCAGTGATTTGTCAGGTAAATATGATAAGAAGATAAAAGTAATATAACAATGAAATTTGTTGGAATAATTCCGGCGAGATATGCATCAACGCGCTTTCCCGCAAAAGTGTTGGCAATGTTGAATGGAAAAACCGTAATTCAACGTGTTTATGAGCAGGTGAAAGATTGTTTCGATGAACTTTACATAGCCACCGATGATAGTCGCATTGCCGATGCGGTCGCTTCTTTCGGAGGTAAATGTGTGATGACTTCGGAAAACTGCAAAAACGGCACAGAACGTTGTTATGAGGCTTGTTGCAAACTGGCTCTCGACTGCGATGTTGTTGTGAATGTACAGGGCGATGAGCCTTTTATCCGTCGTAAACAAATAGAGGCATTGATGTCTTGTTTTTCAGACGAAAAAACAGATATTGCTACTCTTGTGAAACCATTTGAGGTGGTTGATGGTTGGGAAAAACTGAGTAATCCCAATTCACCCAAGGTGGTGGTAGACGACAAAAAATTTGCAATGTATTTCAGCCGTTCTGTTGTCCCTTATCTGCGTGGGGTGCCACAAGAAGAGTGGCTTGCCCGTCACACATATTACAAACATCTCGGAGTCTATGCTTATCGTCTGAGTGTGCTTAAAGAACTTACCACCCTCGAACAGACACCTATGGAAAAAGCCGAGAGTCTCGAACAGCTTCGTTGGCTCGAGAATGGTTATAAGATTAAGGTTGGCATTACAGATATTGAGACCATTGGAATTGATACCCCCGAGGATTTGGAACGTGCCAAGGAATTTGCTGCTTCCATCGGTTTGAACTGGGACGAATAAATTGCATATCATAAAAACCTTATGGCATTTTGCATCCCCAAAATTAAGGCAATGGATATGGACAACATAAAGTTGCCCGAACTGTTGCAGTTGCGCAATGGCACGCCTTTGTATATGATAAACGAAGGCGAAATGGATGTTATCAGGTTCGATATTCTGTTTTCCGGCGGATATACTGTCCAGCGGCAACCCTTGCAGGCACTTTTTACCAATAGGATGTTGCGTGAGGGAAGCGTAGGCTTATCATCTTCCGGTGTGTCAGAGGTGTTGGATTCATGCGGGGCATGGGTAGAGATATATTCTTCGCAAAATTGCAATCATATAACCTTATATACCGTAAAACGCCATTTTGGTAAGTTGCTGAAAACAGTAGAGGAAATAGTCAAGAATCCTGCTTTTCGTAGTGACGATCTGAATGTTGTGCGTGCTGCAAATAAATCCCATTTTCAGGTAAATAGCCACAAGGTAGATGTACTTGCCCATCGCCATTTTGAAAAGGCACTTTGGGGTGCTGAACATAAATTTGGAAGAATGCTTCTTGCCGAGGATTATGATGCAATTACGGTGGATGTGTTGCGTGAATATTACATGCGCGTATATGGCTCGTCAAATTGTACTCTTTTTTTGTCAGGCAAGTTGGATGATGCTGACATTAGTGATGTGTCGTCTGCTTTCGGAAATGAAAAATGGGGCGCTTCGGAGAAGATCGAAATTGTCGATACCCCTCCTTCCGGTATTGTAACCGGACGTGTGAAGGTGGAGGTGGGCGATGCTTTGCAGAGCGCAGTAAAGGTAGGTACAATGACACTTCCTGCATCGCACCCCGATTTCTATTCTATGAAATATATGACGGTTCTTCTTGGAGGTTTCTTTGGTAGTCGCCTCATGACAAATATTCGTGAACGTCACGGTTACACATATCACATAGAAGCGGATCTTATGGCACATGGTCATCGCAACTCTTTTGTTGTAAGTTCAGAAACAGCAAACGAGTATGTCGAGCCATTGATAGAAGAAACGTATAAAGAGATTAAACGTCTTCG
>JAFTTA010000070.1 GCA_017467015.1 Bacteroidaceae bacterium | reverse complement strand
TGTCGCGTTTATGTAGTGTGTCTGATGTGGCATAGAGGTTCATGCCCGAATATGTTATTGTGTCGAGCATCTCTATGTTTCCGCGTATGTTCATTTCTCTGTCGAGTGATATATAGTTCTCTTTGTTGAAGGTAAAAGGTTGCTTAAACAATGTTGCATGTGGGGCAAAACTTATTGATATCCCGTTGCTTTGTAATCGGGTTGTTGCTCCTATTTTCATGCCGACTACGTCGTTCTTGTCGCGGAAAATGTAGTTGGTGATGAGCTTTTCTTTGTCGAGTGTGCCATAAATGACTGCTCCGAAGCTGGCTTTTTCGTCGTTGTCTCCTATGGCACGGCTGCGCACTCCTGCTATGTATTTCAGTTGTGTGCTATCTTGTGCAAGGGCTATGCGCAGGGTGTCGAGGTGTTGATTGTTGTGCTCAAGATTATGGATATATCCTCGGCTGTGCAATCCTTTTATGGTGTCGAGTGTGCCGTAAAGATTGACAGATGTATAGGTAATGCCGTTTGCTTCCAAGTATTCCGATATGAGGTTTTTATTGCCGCTGTTTACTTTAAAACTTGCTTGTGGTAGCAGACGTTCATATTCGGTGATATCTATAACTGTGTCATTAGCCGTGTATTTGCTTATTGCAAGTTTTTTTACCTTTTCTATGCTTTCTATGATGGCTTTGTAGCCTGTTGCAATGTTGCCTTCAATGTCGAGGTCACCGGTTGTCAGGCGCACAGCTGTGCTGTCGGCTTTTGTTGCTGCTGCAATGTTCAGGCTGTCGGCCTTGTGACGTTTACCGTTGAACTTCATATGTATGTCGTTGCCGACAGCTGCAAGGTTGTATATTTCGTCGAGGTCGGTCTGCAGCTTTGCATTGAGTTGCATTGAGGTTTCGAATGGCTCTGTTGTTATGCCTAATTGTTGAAGATTGATTTTTGCGGCATCTATTTTTGTGTTGTTGTCTATTGTGTTGTTGGCAAGCAGCGTCTCTGCCCATAGTTCCATAAACAGGGCTTCGGCTTCGGATTTCAGATGAATTTGTGATGTTCCTTGCTTTTGCGTGGCTTGCAGGGTGATGTTGCTCAGTTTTTTGTTGTCGTAGTTTACGGTGTCTATCTGTGCTGTAATGTGGTATTGGGTGCTATCGTTGTAGAGGTCTGTGCCTCGCCCGTTGAGGGTGGCTGTCATGCTCAGTGTGTGCAGCGGTATTTCTGGCAGCAGTTGCGATGTGCTGAAGTTTGCTATTTCTATATTTGCTTCGTAACTGTTGTCGTTTGTTGAGTATGAAGCTTGTGCGGTGGTTTTGCCTTCGTTGTATGTTATGGTGGTGTTTGTGGTATACTCTCCTTGGTAGAGCGATGCAGTACCTTTTATCTGTAGAGGGGTGTTCTGCTTGTTGTTTGTTGATTGCAGTTTATAGGTTTTGCCGGTGAGTGTTATGTCGAATGTTCTTTTTCTGCTGTCGGCGAGGTTCTTTCCTGTGCCACTCACTTCCGCCTCGGCTATCTTGTTCAGACGGGCATAGAGTGTGTCGATATTCAGGTTGTGTGTGTTGCCATGGAGGATTGCCGAGAGGTATAGCATGGAGTCGGGAAGTTCTCGCATGGTATTGTATGTGGACCTGTCGAGAAATCCTTCGAGGTCGCGCTTGTTTAGTTGAACCGCCAATGTTGCATTTCCTTTGTCGCGGGTGTTGATATTGTACAATATTTCTCGTGGGAGGGTGGCGTGAGCTTGAAGTGTGGTGCCGTTGTAGCTCTCTATGTTTAGTTGCTCTATGGCAATGATGCTGGTGTCACCATTTATTGTCAGATTGCTCTCTTTTATGGCTATTCCTGTGGGTTGCTGACGAAGTGAGAGCGTGCTGAGGTGTGCTCCGATGTTTTCGTGGGTGTATGCAAGTTTTTCTATTTCTACTGCTATGTTGTCGAACTTTAGATGATTGGCTGGGGATATACTGTCGGGCTCTGTGCCTCTGTCGTATTGTGCCGCACTGCCTGCAATGGTGAACTTGTCGAGTGTGTAGCTCGACTCGCCAAGGTCTATTTTTGCGTTCTGCAATTCTGTCTTCCCTAAATAGGCGTATATGTGTGTCGTATCCTCGGGGATGTTCATCTCAAATTTTACATTTGAGATGTTACCTTTTTTCAGGTTGATTATTGTGGCTGCAGGGGAGGCGGCTGTTGTATCTTTCTCTTCTTCGGCAGTGGTTTGTGTCAGCAGTATGTCGCTGTCGGTGAGGTGCAGACGGCTTACGTTTATTTTGTTGTCGGCGAGTTCGATGTTGCGTATAGAGGTGCGGAAGTGTCCTATATGGCCTTTTATCCTCAGTCCGTCGACCAGTCGATGGCTGTCGATAGTGGTGCTGTCTATGTAGATGTAGTTAACTTCTATTTCGCCTTTTAATAGTGGCAACGGATTTATATTTGCGCGCAGTTCTCTTCCTTGTAGCAGTGTGTCGCTCTTTTGAGTGAGGGTGTAGTTGTTGATGCTGAAGCTAAGTGGAAAGTGTAGTCTGAATGTTCCGATGTTCAGATTGTAACCGCTTTCTTCTGCTACAATTCTACCTATTTTGTCTATGGCGTATCTTTGTATCGAGGGTATGTAGAGCAGGACGATTGCCAGGAGCATGATTATCATGGGTGTGGCAAGTACCGCACCTATTATCTTGAATGTTTTTGCTCCTATGCCTTTCTTGTTCATTAACTCTAAATTATATCTAAGCGTCGTATCTTTGTCTGTATATGTTGTTGCCGTATATGGCTATTATTACAAAACAGATTAGTGGCAGCGTGAATGATAGGTTTATTGCCGGTATGTCGGCTATGCTGCCACAGTCTATTATCATGGCTTGCAGGGGTGGCAGTACCGAACCGCCTAGTATTGCCATGATGAGTCCTGCGGCTCCCACTTTTGCTTCGTTGCCCAATCCACCAAGTGCAATGCCATAGATGGTTGGGAACATCAGTGACATGCAGCCCGACACTGCTACCAACGAATATAAGCCGTAAATGTTTTGCAGTGTGATTGTGCATATTGTGAAAAAGCAAGCGGCTGTGGCAAGTATGCGCAGCAGGTTGCTGGGGTTGATGTGG
Source organism: Bacteroidaceae bacterium (assembly GCA_017467015.1). Taxonomy (GTDB): domain Bacteria; phylum Bacteroidota; class Bacteroidia; order Bacteroidales; family Bacteroidaceae; genus HGM04593. Next base: position 4,265 of record JAFTTA010000070.1, on the reverse strand, counting down.
CGCATCAGAAAGGTGCAGATGAAACGGCTGCAGCAGAAAAGTATCATTGCTGCAATGTTGTATTTTTGCGATAGCACTTCGGCTGTTTTTTCTTCCATGCCTTGCGATGTGAAAAGGTGTGTGCCGTATTGTATGATGAATGTCCAGCACAGTATTTGTGCACCTACATAGAAGAACTGGGCTATCACTCCGTTTCGGTAGTTACTGCTCTTGATCAATTTTTTTATTGATGTCTTGAATGTTATTTCCTCTTTTTGTTTCGCGGCAGGCATTTTTGTAAATGCGAATAGTAGGAATATTATGGCTATGATTATTCCTATGGTTATGTATGGCTCGACTAGTATGTCGAGGTCGGCGTCGCGCAGAATTGTGAATTGCTCTTCGGGGAGGAGGTTGCGTTCTTCGCTACTCATAGGGTTGAGTTTGTTCTGTATGAAGTTCATGGCTACATACATTCCCAATAGTGAACCCATGGGGTTGAACGATTGTGCAAAGTTAAGACGTTGGGTGGCACTTTTTTCGTCGCCGAGAGTTAGTATGTAGGGGTTGCAGCTTGTCTCAAGAAATGATAGTCCGCAGGTGAGTACGAAGTAGGCTATGAGGAATGGGTAGTAGTTGCCTATCTCTTTTGCGGGGAAAAACATCAGTGCTCCTATTGCGTATAGTGCAAGTCCCATCATTATTCCTGCTTTATAGGAGAAGCGTCTGATGAAGAGGGCTGCGGGTAACGCCATGGCGAAGTATCCTCCGTAGAATGCTACTTGAACAAGTGATCCGTCGGTTACACTCATGCGGAATATTTTTGAGAATGCCTTAACCATGGGGTTGGTGATGTCATTGGCAAATCCCCATAGTGCGAAACAGCTTGTTACTAATATTATGGGTATTATGTAGCTGATGTTTGCTTTATTTGTTTTGTGGTTTTTCATTTGTTGGTCTGTTTGTCATTCTCCAAAATCGAGTGATAATTGTGGGTCTTCTCCTGTGAGGTTGAAGGTCATACGGTGGTGTGGTGTGGCACCATATTCGCGTATGGCGGCACGGTGCTTGGGCGTTGGGTAGCCTTTGTTTTTGTGCCAGTCGTATGCAGGGTGTTCTTTTGCTATCTTTTGCATGTAGTCGTCGCGGTAGGTCTTTGCCAGTATTGAGGCGGCTGCTATGCTCATAAATGTTGCATCGCCCTTTACCACTGTAGTATATGGTATGTTCTTGTAGGGTGTGAAGCGGTTGCCGTCGATGAGCAGGTGTTCGGGGGTGACTTTCAACTGAGATACTGCGCGTTGCATGGCAAGTATTGAGGCGCGCAGTATGTTTATATCGTCTATTTCTGCTGCTGTGACCATACCTATTGCCCATGTTACGGCTTCGCGTTCTATTACCTCGCGCAGGGTGTAGCGTTGTGCTTCGGTCAGCTGTTTTGAGTCGTTTAGAAGCTCGTTGCTGAAATCTTTTGGAAGTACTACGGCAGCGGCATATACGGGGCCTGCAAGACACCCTCGTCCTGCTTCGTCGCATCCGGCTTCTATTATTTCTGGGTTCAAGTATGGGCGCAGCATTTTTATATCTCTTTATGCGAACATTTTTACCACTCGGGTGATGCCTGCTATGAGTGTATCGACCTCTTCAATGGTGTTGTACATTGCAAATGAGGCACGCACAGTGCCGGGTATGCCGAAGTGGTCTATCAGTGGTTGTGCGCAGTGGTGTCCTGTGCGTATGGCTATGCCGAGCCTGTCGAGCAGGGTGCCAAGGTCGGCGGGGTGTATATCGCCAACTAAAAATGATATTGCCGAACCGTCGGGCTTGCCGAATATGCGCATGTTGGGTATGCGGTTCATCTGCTCGAGGGCGTAGCGTGTGAGTTGCTGCTCGTGCTTGGCTATCTCTTCGATGCCTATGGTGTTTACAAAATCGATGGCGCGGGCAAGGGCTATTGCTCCTACATAGTCGGGAGTACCTGCCTCGAATTTGTAGGGTAGTTCATTGAAGGTGGTTTTTTCGAAGCGTACTGTCTGTATCATCTCTCCGCCTCCTTGATAGGGCTTCATTTTTTCCAGCATTTGCTGTTTGCCGTAAAGCACGCCAATGCCTGTGGGGCCATATATTTTGTGTCCGCTGAAGACGAGGAAGTCGGCATCGAGTTGCTGCACGTCGACCTTTTTGTGTGGTATGCTCTGTGCGGCGTCGATTAGTACGGGGATGTTTCTGGCATGGGCAATGTCGATGAATTCCTTTACGGGGTTTGTAACGCCCATGACATTTGATGTGTGGGTGATGCTCACCAGACGTGTGTGCTCGTTAAAGAGTGTGGTGTATGACTCTTTGTCGAGTGCTGCATCTGCTGTGAGTGGTATTACACGCAATTTAATCCCTATTCGTTCTGCCAGCAGCTGCCATGGTACTATGTTGCTGTGGTGCTCCATGGTGGAGATTATCACTTCGTCATTTTTCTGTAGGAATGTGTCTCCGAACGAGGCTGCAACAAGGTTGATGCTCTCTGTGGTGCCTCGTGTGAAGATTACTTCGTTGCTGTGACGGGCATTGATGAAGTGGCGTATGGTCTCACGTGCCTCTTCGTACTGCTCTGTGGCTTTCTGTGACAGAAAGTGTACACCACGGTGCACATTGGCATTGACATTGGTGTATGCCTCGGTTATTGCCTCTATTACACAAAGTGGCTTTTGTGTTGTGGCAGCATTGTCGAGGTATATTAGTGGCTTCCCGTACACTTCGCGTTGGAGTATGGGAAACTCTTTTCTTATCTCTTGCAGATTGTACATCTTTGTTTCTGTGTCGTTTATTTGCAGAGTGAGCATCCTTGACAGCGGTTAAGCTCACCGCGGAATCTTTTTTCTACAAGTATATGCAGTCTCTCTTTGAGTGCATCGAGCTTTATTGCATCGATTACTTCTCCGGCAAAGGCAAACATCAGCAGGTGGCAGGCTTCTTCTGCGGGGATTCCTCTTTGTCTCATGTAGAAGAGGGCATTCTCGTCGAGCTGTCCCACTGTTGAGCCGTGACCACATTTCACGTCGTCGGCATATATCTCAAGTTGGGGTTGTGCATACATGCGTGCGCTTTTGGCGAGGCAGAGGTTACGGTTGCTCTGTTGTGAGTTTGTTTGCTGTGCATCTTTTCGAATGAGCATCTTGCCGGCAAAAATTCCTTTCGACTCATCGTCGAGGATGTATTTGTATAGCTCGTTGCTGTTACAGTGTCCCACGACATGGTCGACAAGGGTGTTGTTTTCTATGTGCTGCTGCTTGTCGGCTATGGCAAGTCCATACATGTTAACCTCTGCTCCTTCGCCACACAGTGATACTTGTGTGCTGTTGCGTGTGAGTCCGTTGGTGAGGGTTATGTTGGTGTGGTTGAAGAGGCTGTCCGCTTCCTGTTTTACATAGAGTTGGCTGATGCGTCTGTTTTCGCTATGTGTCTCTTCGAGTTCGTATAAGTCGAGCGATGCGCCATGTCCAATGAACACTTCTGCCACTTGCACCGAGAGTGTCTTTTTCTTCTCTGTGGTGTGGTCGCAGATGAGCATGGATGCTTTTGCTCCCTCTTCGAGGATTATAAGCAGTCGGCGATTGCTGAGAATATTTACATTGGTGCGTAGCACATTCATCAGTTGTATTGTTGTCTCCACAGTGGTGTTCTTGGGTATGTAGAGTAACATGCCGTCTTGAACAAATGTGGTGTTGAATTGTGATATGCCGTCGCCATTGACTGCCAACGCATTGTAATATGGCTCGAGCAGTTGTGGCTGTGTTGATGCTATCTCGTTGAGGCTGCCTAATATTACTCCTTCGGGTAGTTCGTTTTTATTTTCTTGACGCAGATATGTGTCGTTGACGATGTACTCTTGGTGGGTGTGCAGGTTGGGTACGTCGCACGATAGTATCTCCCGAGGGTTAAGATGGGTCTCTACGCGCCCGAGGTTCATGCCGTAGTTTTCGGCAAAAATGGGACGTATGTCGGTGTATCTGTATAGCTCTTCGTCTTTAGAGGGGAAACCTATGGCTTTGAAGGCTGTATAGGCTTTGCCACGGGCGTTGTTGAGAAGCTTTGCACATGGCTCCTCTATTATCTCTCTGTTCTGGTCGAAGAGTTCTATATATTCCTGTTGATTGTTTGTCTTGGAATTCATACGGTTTCTTAGGGATTTTCATTTTTAATCCAGTCGTATCCTTTCTCTTCGAGTTCGAGTGCAAGCTCGGGACCGGCGGTCTTAACTATTCTGCCGTTGTAAAGCACGTGAACAATGT
>JAFTTA010000069.1 GCA_017467015.1 Bacteroidaceae bacterium | reverse complement strand
GGAATCTGTGTTCTACACATCTTCATAAATCTTTCGCCATAAGCTTTTTTTATTTTTTTCAACACTTTATCGTTAGCCATTTCTTTGCCTCCATATATACTCTTTTGTAAAATTATATTATGAATTTATTTTATTTTCAAGCAATAACAACCATTACTTTAACTTTTTAAGATAATAATTATATTTACCATAGTGGCGATTTTCGATTACTTCTTTGGTGTGGTTATGGGCCATGTGGTAAACAATATAAATGTAGGCGGACAAGGGAGAGATAATTATATTTGCAATGTAGCCGAAGAGGATATTTTAGTCTTTGGCTCGTCACGAGCGGTACATCATTACAATTCAACTATTCTTGAAGATTCTTTAGGAATGTCATGCTATAACTGCGGAGAGGAAGCCAATGGATTTATATTGAGTTATGGACGCTTGTTGATGGCTCTTGAACGTCACTGTCCAAAAGTAATAATTCAGGATATAACGGCTGAATTTGATTTGCATAAAAATGATAATCATAAATATCTCGGTTGGCTAAAAACCAGATACGAAAGAGCCGGTGTTTCCGAAATTTTCGATGCAATTGATAAGACTGAGTCGTACAAAATGAAGTCTCAAATGTATCGTTATAACTCAAAGTTCCTTCAGAATATTTTTGTTTATTTGACCTCTGTGTCTACTGATATGGGCATAAAAGGTTATCGTCCCATAAATGAACCTTTTGATTCGATGAAGATTGTTAAAACAGAAAAACCTGATGATAAAGAAATAGATTCTTTAAAGATTGAATTTATTCATCGGTATTTGGAATTGGCACAAAACTCGAAGATATATTTTGTTGTGTCGCCAATTTGGTATGGTATGGACTCAGAAGAGATAGCGCCAATTGCTCAAATATGTAAAGAACGCAATATCCCATTGTTTGATTTTTCCAATAATCCAAAATATGTTCATAACGACGAGTATTTCAAGGATGGAACTCACTTGAATGCTTTCGGTGCCGATGAATTTACAAAAGATTTAATAAAGGAGATTAAAAGTTTGCAGTAAGTATAATAAGGCATGTTACATGCCTTGGAAAAGTTTGGTTGAGCGTTTGATAATTGTACAATTATCAAACGCTTTTTATGTTGTGGCGTTTTATCTTTTACACATCTTCTATTCCTTTTAAAGTCTGTTTTAGTAAGGCATCAAGGCTTTCATCGTCGCTGTCGCGCTCTTTATTTAGTTTTACCAAAAAATCGGTCATTGTTTTGATGGCTTGATTGATGGTTGATGGATCCTCGCAATCTTTTGTCAATGTCTCCAGACGCCGTATCAGTCTGTGAAAGAGTGTGAGCATCTCGCTGCGCACGTCCTCTATTGTAATCTCCTCTTTTTTTACTCTTTTTACCATGGCCGTATATATGTTTTTATTCGTTTCCTGTAATATGTGCTTCTTGCAAATATAATTGATTTCGTGGCTTTTATGTTTGCTATTATAACACAAACTGCAGTATAGGGCTTTTTGTGTTAATTCTGCAACCTTGTTCGTTGGGTTTGTGATTTCTTTTGCAGCAAAAAAGAATTATGGGAGTATTAACAGGAATTATGACAGGGTTGACAGGTGGATTGCAACTCTATTCGGGAGTGAAAGGGCTCTTCAGTGACAAACAAAAGGAAGCCAGACGTGCATTAGCTAATGCACGTGCTGCTGAGCAAGCGTGGTTCAGACGTAATTATTACGGTGATTATCTGAATAACAGTATTGCTCGTGCCGCCATTAAGCGCGTGGAGAATACATTGAGTAGGAACAGCCGACAGAATAGGGCTTATGCAGCAGTCAGTGGTGCTACACCGGAAGTTGCTATTGCAAACAATGCTCAGGGACTTTCTGCTATGGATAACATGATGACTAATCTTGCTGCGCAAGAGAGTACACGTCGTGAAGCTGTGGACGCACAACAACTACAGAATATGAATAACTTGAGTAACAGACAGGCTTCGCTCGATATGAACAGAAACACCGGGCTCGACCCTGAGATTATCGGTGGCTTGTCGCTGATAGAAAAGGCTATTGCCGGTGCAAATTGGGGACGTGAGGAAGATGACGAGGATAAAAATAATTCTCAAACAACTGATTCAAATGCCAATGTGTAGTTATCTCTTTTCATTTTAAATGATATGAAAAAGAATCCTAATAACGTGTGGGGTGATATAGGCACTTTGAAGCTAATGGCCGATGTGTTGCATTCTGTGTTGGTTAATCGTGGTAATATGTATGTTGCAGCAGAGAAGAAAGAGGCAACAAACGAATCTGATAGTTATATGGAAAAGGCTATTAAGCGTATGCTGAAATCTGTGGATTATAAGGCTGCCACGGCTATGAATGTGCTGAAAAAGAGGTTGAAACCATCATCGTCGCATGCAGCAGCATCGGTGTGTATAAGTATCTCTCCGCGTAAGAAAAAGTAGTGATAAATATAAAATGTATAATATAAAAATGTTTGAAAATGTTAGACAAAGAATTTGAAAACAAAGGAATCTATGGATATTCTGAATCCAAAGAGAAAAAAAGAATGAACCAAATTTATGATAGCTCCGCCGATTATGAGAAGGGAGCCTCGCTCTCAGGCTTTGTGCCCGATGAGCGTCTCTCCGATGTTGAAGGCACACTGGAGCGTGTAGGTGGGTTGACCGATGCTTTGGGCAACAAAGAGGCTCGCAGCGCATATCATTTTAACGCTGCACGCGAGTCAATTGTTCCTACTGATAATGAAGAGCGTCGTCGTCGTCAGTTTGTTCTTTCGCAAAATGTAGCTAATGATGCTATAAATGATTTTTATGACAAAAGCGTGAGACCTCAATTTGGCCAAAGTCGTGAGTATGCTGAAAAGGCTGCTCACGAGGCTTATCGCGGCATGGCAACAGTGCCCGGTGCCGACCCGTTGGCTTCACTTGGTGCCGCACGAAATGCGGCTGACCCTGCCAAGGTTATAAATAAAACAATGGAGCGATTGGATAATAAGCAACTGAATGATATTGCTGATGCTTATGCACGCTATGGTGGGCTCAATCCTGAAAGCTATCGCGACAATGTGTTGAAGCCAATAATTAAAGGGCGCATGGAAGATGAATATATAGATAGCAGTAAGCCTGGCAATAGTTTGGAATATGTTGCTCGTAATGCTTATAACAATTCTTTGACCGGAAAACTTACAAATCTTGCGCTTGATGGCTTTTCACAGACTGATACGCAACGTATATTTGATGACGAGGCTATGCGACGTTACAATCCGAACAAAGCAGAAGAATTTACCTCGGGTGTAGGTGCTCTGCTCATAGACACCGGTCTCTTTGCCGGGCTGGGTGGCGCTTCTGCTAAAATAACGGGAAAAGCTACTTCAGCCATTGCAAAGAATCTTGCTTCGCGGGTGATGGCAAAGGGTGCTGCACGCGGAATGACCGGTGAGACAGCCAAACGCATTGTCGACCGCACTTTTGTGAATACATTAGGTACACGAATTGCAACAAGCGGTGCGACACAGGGTCTTACTTTGGGTGCATATGATGCAACGAACAGCGTTGTCGACGACTTGTTGTATGGCGATGGCATTAGTGCAGGAAAAGCAGCAGGCAGCTTTGCAAAAGGTTTTGGCACGGGTATGATGCTTGGTGCTGTTGGCACTCCTCTGAAAATGAAAGCGAAAGGATTGACAGGTGGCAAGAAATTGGCTGCTTCGGCCGGTGTCTTAAGTGCCGAGTCGGCTGTGTTTACTTTGGGTACTGAAGCCGATAAAATTGCCAATGGTGTGGAGGTTGAACCTATTGATTTGCTTGGCGATTTTGGTGAGAGTACTGCAACCCTGCTTGCGATGCGCATGGCTCACTGGCGTCCAAAAGGTGTACTAAATAAGCTGAACCGCGACGGACATTTGAGAAGTGAGCTCGATTTTAACGCAGTGGAACGTCAGGAGATGTATCAAGCTGGTGTTAATCCCGATAACTTTATATCGTCGATGGAACTTGCTTTGAAGTCGCGTTATCCTTCGTTACATGGCGCTGCCCGTCGCGATTTTATTAGCAATTATGAGGGACTCATCTCAAGTGATGCGCTTTCTGCCTCTACTCGTGCGAAACTATTATATATAGTGGAGAATAAGCTTACAAATACACCTCCTGTGCCTGTAGATGTGAGTGTTCAAGAGGGAGCAAACGGGGCACTTGTCAATATCAAGGACAATGCAGGCAGAAATGTTGAGCGTATTTCGTTTGCAACCCGTAATGAGGCTGATGCTTTTGTCGAGAGACACAGTGGCGTGTTGCGACGCAATCGTATTGCTTCTATCGAAGAGCAGTTGCAACAAAGTGTAGACTCGGAGAACTTTTTCCGTCAGGCAGGTGAGTATGCCCGAGAAACAGGGGTCAGTGTAGATGTTATTTCCAATGCAATGTATAAGAAGGCCAAACGTCAGCCGCTTGATAGTCGCGAAGCACAGCTGATTGACGATATCATATATCGTTCAAGCTACAATGATGCCGAACTTGGTAATTTGATGTACGATATGCGAAGCAATGTGGAACAACGTCATGGCTTAGGACGCGGTGCTTTATTGGCTGCTATTGATAAAAATAGCGCAGAGTGTAGTGTTGCCGAAAATCGCGCTTTGAGTGATTATGAAAATCTTATACGTCAACAAGCTGAACGAATGCGTTCGGGGGTAACGGATGAGATGCATGCAGAGGCGCAAACCCTTATTGAAAAGAATGGACTCGAGGGTTATGGTAGCGAGAGCATAAAAGGTTATGAGAGTGGTTACAATACATCGGTGAGCAGAAGACCTTTGCGTGGTAATCCTGATATTTCGAGTGGATACAAGTATTTCCATCCACAAGAGTATGAGCAGGCACGCAGATATGGTTTCCCTTATCCTGACGATGGCGAACCTACAATACGACGTGGCGATGCACGTAATCCCGTGCCGACACATCTGCATAGTCATGATCAGTTGGCGAGAATGACAGTGAAAGCCAATGAAACTGCTCGAAGGTTGACCACCGATGTTGACCTGCTTTACGACCCTCATGAACTTAATCCCAAAGAGGATTATTATGCTCAGAAATTATCTGCCAAAGGTTGGCACGATGCTGCAACCGATAAGATTACCATTAATCTGGCAAGTAACGACAATATAGAAGATACCGGATTTACAGTATTGCATGAGTATGTTGGGCATAAAGGACTTGCTAATCTTTTTGGTGAACATTATGTGGAATTTTTGGACGAAATGCTTTCTCGTGCCACTCCCGAATTGATGCACAATGTCAGAATGTGTAGAAAATTGAACGGCTTACAAAACGATTATGAGGCCATGGATGAGTATTTGGCTCAGGCTGCCGAGAAGACCGATAAGACTCCGACTGAACGTCGAGTTATGGAACGACTGAAGGATTTTGTAAACGATGCTTTGTATCGTATGCGAATACCTAATGTGCGCGATCTTGACGACAGAAAAATATCAATGTTGATGTCGCAGCATCGCAAGGCTCTGGAGAACAATACTCCTGCAAGGAAACATCGTAGCGGAGTCTTTGGCTCTTTTCATGCTTCGCATATGGATTATGACAACCCTGCATCTGCCGGAAATGGTGGTAGCTTCAGACGTTCATTCCATGGTGGGGATAATCCGCTTTTGCGCAGATACAGATATCGCTTTATTGGCGAAAAAGGATTTCAAAATTTGGTTAATGCGGGGCACACCAACATGACTGAGGATGCCCTGGCTGTGGCTAAGTCGTATGAAAGAATGGGCTTTCCCGACTACGATTTGAAAAAATGGACAGGTTGGGAGCGTGGTGCTGATGGTATGTGGCGTCACGAAATTGATGACAGTCACTTGAACATTGAGTATTATCCCGATATGCGAATGCGCACTGAACATCCTCGACTATATTATTGGGCTACAGAGAGTAAGTTTCGCGATAATGTGAAGATATTTGGCGAGAAAAAGGCACAAGAGATTGCCGATAAGTATAAAGCGCTCTGGAAAAAGTATAAAAGCGAAAAACCTAAGTTGTCAACAGTTGTAGACGATAAGTTGTTCTTCGATGCTTATCCGGAATATAAAAAAACAACCGTGGTGTACAAGAATATGCCTAATGATTTGTGTTTGTATGATCCTAAGAAGAATGTCTTTTATGTGGATTATGGCTCATTGGGAGAGAAAAAGCTAAATGTGGCACTTGCTGCAGAGATGCAGAAAATGATTCAGATTTCAGAAGGATTTTCACGCGCTTATTCCATGAGTGATGTTCTTCCCGGTCGTACATTTGATAGACTGAACGCCCCGATGGACGATAAGGAGCGAATGAAGTTTTATATAAATTTAGTTCCCGAGGATTGGGAGGGACATTTTGAGAGACGTGAACGCTTCTATCGTAAATATGGTTACTATCCCGAATT
>JAFTTA010000068.1 GCA_017467015.1 Bacteroidaceae bacterium | reverse complement strand
CATACGCAGCATAGTTGAAGCCAAAGCAGAAAAAGAACGCACCCGTCAGGTACGCAAAGAACTACACGACTTCAGTCGCGAAGTGGAAGAACTTGCACGCAAGCAACAAGACGAGCGTGTGAACCGCGAAATGGCAAAACTGATGGCTCGCCAAGAGCGCAAAAAGAACGGTAGCAAGAAGAAAAGCGAGAACACGCCGACAACAAAAGCCGAACCCGAAAAGCAGAAACCACACATAGCCATTGGCAGTTACGTGAAGATACACGGTCAACAGGTATCGGGCGAAGTACTCAGCATAAATAAAAAAGAGGCAACGGTGCGTTTCGGAGCGATAAAATCGACAGTATCACTAGAGCGCTTGGAGCCATGCGACGCCCCTAAAGAACAACATCGCGCAGTGTCGTTCCTCAGCAGTGCCACACAAGAGAACATCCACAACAAACGTCTGAATTTCAATTCGGATATAGACGTGCGAGGAATGCGCGGCGAAGAGGCTGTACAAGCCATAAGTTACTTCATCGACGACGCCACCATGTGCGGTGCCAGTCAAGTGCGCATACTCCACGGCACCGGTAACGGAATACTCCGCACTCTACTCAGACAATACTTGAACACAATGCCGGCGGTAGAAAAATTCCGCGACGAGCATGTGCAATTTGGCGGAGCCGGCATAACAGTAGTAGACCTAAAATAAAATAACAAATAAATGAAACACAAGGCATTACTATCTCTTTTTGCAGTCCTCATGATATGCAGCGCTGCAGTAGCAAAATCACCAATTGTCACAAAGATTATATCATACAACATACGCACCCTTGCACGTGACGGCAACAACAGTTGGCAATATCGCAAGCACGCCACCAAAAACATGCTCGACAAGCATAAACCCGATGCTTTCGGACTGCAAGAGGCAAAAATGGCACATTTGCAATACATCGACAGTGCCTGCCCACAATATGCACGCGTAGGAGTGGGTCGCGACGATGGCAAGACAGGTGGTGAGATAATGGCTATATATTATAACAAAGAACGATACGACCTTATTAAAAGCGGCACATTCTGGCTGAGCGAGACCCCCGAAAAGGTGTCACGCGGATGGGACGCGGCATGCTACCGCACAACTACATGGGTGCAACTACGCGACAAAGAGAGCCGCCAAAAATTCTTCTACTTCAACACCCACCTCGACCACAAAGGAGCCGAAGCGCAAGCTAATTCCATAAAACTAATATTAGAACAGATAAAAAAGATAGCAGGCAAGAAAGCCCCTGTCATACTCACGGGAGATTTCAACATCACCCCCGAAAGCAGCAAATTCACACCATTGAACGAGCAGATGAAATCGGCACGCACCACAGCCACCATCACAGACCACAAAGGCACATACAATGCCTATGGAAAAATAGAGAAGGCACCCATTATTGATTTTATCTTCTACCGCGGAAAAAATGTAAATTGTCTTAAGTTTCACACCCTCGACGGCGACTACGGCGCACCATATATCTCAGACCACTACCCCATTGAAGCAACATTCTACATAAAATAGCAATTAGACAAATGAGACAAAGAAATCTAGTATCTCTGGAAAAATCTAACGAATGAGGGGAAATAATGATGGCAGCACTGGTGTTCAATGACTTATGAGGACTTATATTGAAAGCCTCACCGAAGTAAAAGTGCAAGGAAATGAAAGGTAATGAGGGTGGACGGTTTTCAAAT
>JAFTTA010000067.1 GCA_017467015.1 Bacteroidaceae bacterium | reverse complement strand
GCGTCGAAGTAGTCGGCTACAAAAGCTGTTGAAGCGTGACGGCGGTGTGCTGTACCGAATGCGTCGTTGATGTAGCAGTCTGCGTATGATGCCAATGTCTTGGCAAACTCTTTCTGTGACTCCTTCATTGCTTTCTTGGCGTCGTTGTATGCAGGGTCTTCTTTGTCGATGCCTACGGGTTTACCCTCTTCCTCGGGGTAGAAACGGAGGTTCTCGAGAAGGAGTGCTTCATCGGGTTTCAGAGCTGCTGCTGCTTCTGCTGCTTTTGCGCAGTCGGGAGCAAACTGTACGGCTACACCGAGTTTCTCTGATACGGCATCAACAATCTGGCTCAATGAATATTTTGCGTTTACTTTACCTTTGGGCTTGCCCATGTGTGACATGATGATGAGTGCACCGCCATCTGCCAACACTTTCTTGAGTGTGGGAAGTGCTCCGCGGATACGTGTGTCGTCTGTGATTTTACCCTCTTCGTTCAAGGGTACGTTGAAGTCTACGCGAACGATTGCCTTTTTACCGGCAAAGTTGTAATTGTCAATTGTCATCATACTTTAATATTATCAAATGATTAATAATTACTTTTTTATGTTGTTACTCCGTTTGGGGTAACTTTCTGCAAATATAGGTTTTATATTTAAATATTTTACTCTGTATGGCAACTTTTTTCTTTGGCTTTTGCTGTTTTTTTGCTTCTTGCTGCATACTCTTTGCAAATAGCTGTGAGTCCGCAGTTGTGGCACTCGGGGTTGCGGGCTTTGCAGGTGTATCGACCGTACAGTATCAGCCAATGATGCGCTTTGGGTATAAGTCTTTCGGGTATATGCTTCATTAACCTTTTCTCAACGCTCAGAGGGGTGTTGCAACTTTTAGGTGCTAATCCTATGCGACGACTTACGCGATAGACGTGTGTGTCGACGGCCATGGCTGCTTTGTTGTAGACAACTGCCTGAATGACATTTGCTGTCTTGCGCCCAACACCGGGTAGTGTGGTCAGCTCCTCAAGTGTTTCCGGTACTTTTCCGCCAAAGTCGCTGCATAGTTTACGTGCCATACCTACAAGGTGCTTTGCCTTGTTGTTGGGGTATGATATACTTTTTATGTAGTTGTACACCTCATCGGGGTGTGCTTCGGCTAATTCTTCGGGGGTGTCGTAGCGGGCGAAAAGGTCGGGGGTGACCATGTTTACACGTTTGTCGGTGCATTGTGCCGAGAGGATGACAGCTATTATCAGTTGAAACGGATTGTCATAGTGTAGTTCGGTCTCTGCTACCGGCATCTTCTCCTCGAAGTATTCAAGTACCTTGGTATATAGCTCCCCGGCTTTCATCTTTTAGTTTGCACTTTCAAATAGTTTCAGGAAACGTATGTCGTTTTCGCTGAAGAGACGAAGGTCTTTTACCTGGTATTTAAGGTTGGTGATGCGCTCGATACCCATTCCGAGTGCATATCCCGAATACTCTTTACTGTCGATACCGCAAAGTTCAAGCACGTTGGGGTCTACCATTCCGCATCCCAGAATTTCCACCCATCCTGTGCCTTTGCAGAAGGGACAGCCTTTGCCACCGCAGATGTTGCAGCTGATGTCCATCTCTGCCGATGGCTCTGTGAAGGGGAAATATGAGGGGCGCAGACGTATTTTTGTGTCGTTGCCGAACATCTCTTTAGCGAAAAGAAGAAGCACTTGTTTGAGGTCGGTGAACGATACGTTTTTGTCGATGTACAATGCTTCGAGCTGGTGGAAGAAACAGTGTGCGCGATAGCTGATGGCCTCGTTGCGATATACGCGTCCGGGGGCAATGATGCGTATCGGTGGTTGTGTGGTCTCCATCACACGGCTCTGTACGCTGCTGGTGTGTGTGCGCAGAATGATGTCGGGATGTGCCTCTACGAAGAATGTATCCTGCATGTCGCGTGCGGGGTGGTCGTCGGCGAAGTTCATTGCCGAGAATACATGCCAGTCGTCTTCGACTTCTACTCCGTTGGCGATTGAGAAACCAAGGCGTGCAAAGATGTCGACAATCTCGTTTTTAACTATTGAAAGTGGGTGACGTGTGCCCAGTTTTACGGGATAGCCGGGACGTGTGAGGTCGAGTTCGCATTGCTCTTCTTCTTTGCTTTCAAGAGCCTCTTTCAAGCTGTTGATTTTCTCTTGTGTGGCGTTTTTCAGTTCATTGAGCTTCATGCCGAATTCTTTCTTTTGCTCAGCGGGTACTTCGCGGAACTGCGCCATAAGATTGTTTAGAATACCCTTTTTACTCAAATATTTGAGTCGTAAAGCTTCCAACTCTTCGGCATTGTTTGCCGTTATGCTTTTAATCTCTTCAAGCAATTTTTCTATTTGCTCTATCATGTTGTTTTTTGTATGTTACTCTTTTTAACCTTGTTGTGCAAAAAATGTGGGACAGAAATATCTATTTCTGCCGCCCGAACACGAGTCTGCACTCTTTATGTTGCAAAATTAATAATTTATGATGATATATGCATGTATGATTTTAAAAATTTGAATAAATTTTGTTTCTGCATGTGATTTGAGCTATCTTCGCAACATATTTTCGAAGTTTTTATGATTAAACATTTCTCTTCATATCCGTTGTTGCAGCATAATACATTTGGCATAAATGTAAAGGCTGCGCATTTCGTGGAATTCACGTCGGCAGATGATGTGCGTGACATCGTGCCTCGTCTTGGCGAAATACGTCATTTGGTTATCGGCGGTGGCAGTAATCTTCTCTTTATGAATGACTTCGATGGTGTTGTCTTGCACTCTGCTATAAAAGGTATTGAAGTGTTGCACGAAGATGAGAATTATGTAAAAGTTCGCGTCGGTAGTGGCATCAATTGGGACGAGTTTGTTGCATACACGGTGGAACAGGGATGGCAGGGTCTTGAAAACCTATCTGCTATACCCGGAGAGGTGGGTGCAAGTGCTGTTCAGAATGTTGGTGCATATGGAGTTGAGGCCGGGGATTTTATTGAGAGTGTGGAGACTGTGTCGTTGATTGATGGCACCGCTCACCTGTTTACTAAAAAACAGTGTGCATTTGCTTATCGCAACAGTATATTCAAACAATCGGAAAAGGGGAAAAATGTTGTTACATATGTGGTGTATAAATTGAATAGGACACCTCGATATGTGCTCACATACGGCAATTTGCGCGAGCAGTGCGAAGCAATGGGTGGTGTAAATGCCGCAAATATACGTGCTGCCGTCTGTGCAACGCGAGCAAACAAACTTCCCGATCCTGCTATCATTGGTAGTGCCGTAAGTTTCTTTATGAATCCTGTTGTGGCTGCGGACAAGGCAGCGCAGCTAAAAGAGTTGTATCCTTCTATTCCTACATATCCCACTGTTACAGGTGTTAAGTTATCTGTCGGATGGATGATTGAGCAGTGTGGGTGGAAGCAACGCAGTAATTCCACGGTTGGTGTCTATCCTAAACAGGCTTTGGTCGTTGTTAATCTCGGCGGTGCTACAGGAGAGGACATAATGCAATATGCTGCAATGATACAGAAATCTGTTGCAGAAAAATTCGGAGTCTCTATCTTCCCTGAGGTTAATGTTATAGAGTGATATTTTGCAGGCTATGAAGGTGATATTTTTAGGTACAGGTACGTCGACAGGTGTCCCCGAATTGGGGTGTGGGTGCGAGGTTTGTACTTCAAGTGACCCGCGCGATTTTCGTCTGCGCTCGTCGATTCTTGTTGAGCATGGGGCAACCCGACTTCTTATTGATTGCGGTCCCGACTTCAGAATGCAGATGTTGCAGCTTCCATTTGAGACTATTGATGCTGTTTTGCTGACTCATAAACATTACGACCACACCGGTGGACTCGACGATTTACGTCCTTTTTGTCGTCGAGGTGATATTCCTGTATATGCTGATGAACATACTGTGTCTCATGTGAAAAACGTACTTCCTTATTGCTTCTCTGATGTGAAATATCCCGGAGTGCCTAATCTTATTTTGAGAACCATTAACGGTGATGCTGTTTTCGGCATAGGCGATTTATCCATTCAGCCTATTCATGTGTATCATGGACGCCTTCCGATTTTAGGCTATCGTATAGGCAATTTTGCATATATAACAGATATGAGCTATATAGCACCGGAGGAACTGAAAAAACTTTATGGAGTGGAGACGCTTGTTATTAATGCCTTACGTTTTTCAAAACCTCATGGTTCGCATCAGACGGTGCTTGAGGCTTATGCCGTAATTGAACAGATAAGACCGCGTGTCGTGTATTTCACTCATATTATGCACCACATTGGGCTTCATG
>JAFTTA010000066.1 GCA_017467015.1 Bacteroidaceae bacterium | reverse complement strand
GCCTATGTATGTTTTTCTGTGTCCGCGTATTTCTGATTCATCGTGCAGACCACCTAATGACATGCGCACATATTTACGATTCAAGGCATTGGCTATGGAGCGACCGAGTGAGGTTTTTCCAACTCCCGGAGGGCCGTAAAGGCAAATAATTGGTGCTTTAAGGTCACCGCGCATTTTTATTACGGCAAGATGTTCAAGTATTCTTTCTTTTACTTTTTCAAGACCGTAGTGGTCTTTATCAAGCACATTTTTAGCATTGTTTATATCAAGATTATCTTCGCTATACTTACTCCATGGCAAATTTAGTATATTATGAAGATAATTGAGCTGAACATTGTAGTCGGGTGACATCGTGTTGAGTCGCTCAAGTTTGCATACCTCTTTCTCGAATGTATCGGAAATATCCTCTTCCCAGTACTTGTTGCATGCCTTCAGACGCAGTTCGTTTGCATCTTGTTCTTGTGTGCTTGCACCTCCAAGTTCCTCTTGTATGTTTTTTATCTGTTGCTGCAGATAATATTCGCGTTGCTGGTCATCAAGTTCTTTACGGGTGCGTATGCGGATTTTCTCATATAGTTCTGCAACTTTGAGGTCTTTCTTCAGATGTTTCAAAACCATGTAGCCTCGTTCTGTTAAAGAATTCTCTTGAAGCATTTGCATCTTCTCTTTAACACCTACATTGCAGTTAAGACACAAGTAGTTGATTAACGACAAACCACTTTGCATGTTTTTGATAGCAAAGATTGGTTCTGGTGACATACCCTCTGTAAGTTCCATTGTCCTTACAATGGTATTACGACAATCTTCGACAAGAATATTGTATTCTTTATTCTTGCTACTGGGGATTATTTCAGGAATACGTTCCACAGAACCACGCATATATGGTTCCTGTCGGGTTATTCTTGTGATTTTTATACGTTGAAAACCTTGCAATATAGCGGTGCTGGTTCCGTCAGGAAGTGTCATTTGTTTTAATACCTTTGCGACTATTCCTATTTCGTAAATGTCTGATAGTCCGGGGTCGTCGGTTTTAGGATCTTTCTGACACACTACTGCAATATAGCTTTTCTTTTTTACAGCTTCGTCAATAAGCATCATTGATGATTCTCTTCCTATTGAAACAGGCAACACGGAGGTGGGGAAGAGTACCATATTACGTAATGGCAACACAGGGAGGACCTTATCTATCTCAAAAGTAAATATAGACTTCTCATCACCTTCATATTCAGCTATCATTGATACTTGTCCAAAATCAATTTGATTTCCGTTTATATTAGCTAATCTGTTCTTACGTCGCATATTGTTGAGGCGTTTTTAAGGTTTGCAAACATTCTGTATTATGAATTAAAATCGCGGTACTATAAATGGGCGAAATTCACCTTTTGCAAAGGTAATATTAAAAGTGAGTAAATAAAAATTTTAGCTGTTGTTTTTATTAATTTTAAGAGGTTTGGGAGTAACTCAAAATGGGATTGCCAGGCAAATTTCTTTGTCGCACGTATGGTTTTTAAGGTTGGTTTTAAACCTGCGATGCTTCAGAACAGAGTTTTATCTAATGTTTGTGAGCATTACTACAGTGAGTCAACAAATTAGCCTTTCTTTTGTTAAGCTATTTATTGTTATTTGCCATATTTATCCTTATCTTTTTCTGTTATCCTACGGATAACGCGACATGGATTGCCGGCGGCAATAACATTTGAAGGAATGTCTCTGTTTACTACACTTCCCGCACCAATAACCGTGTTATTGCCTATTGTTACTCCCGGAAGCACCGCAACTTGAGCACCTATCCACACATTGTCGCCAACCGTTATGGGCAAAGCATATTCAAGTCCTTGGTTTCTTTGTAGAACATCAAGTGGGTGTCCTGCGGTATAAAAGCCACAATTCGGAGCAATAAAAACATTGTCGCCAAAAGTCACTTTCGCACCATCGAGTATTACACAATTTACATTTGAATAAAAATTCTCACCAATCTCGATATTGTAACCATAATCGCAATAAAAAGGTTGTTCGATGAGAAAACTGCCTTTCGTCTTCCCAAACAAACTGCGTATTATACCTTCTCTCTGCCTGGTTTCGTCTGGCGATAGGGTATTGAATTCATGACACGCTTTTTTGCATTTTGCACGTTCGGCAATAAGTTTTTTGTTGTAATTGGCATCATAAAGTTTGCCATTCATCATCTTTTCTTTTTCTTTGTCCATATTTCATCGTTTATCACTATGCAAATATCGCTATGCAAAGAGATAAAAGTTTATAATCCTTAATACAATTATTGTTATTTTTGATGAATTGAAAATAAAAATAGGATATTTGCGATAGGGGGGAGGGAGACAGGGTGGTGTACTACAATTGAATTAATGAGCCAGATTGGGGGCTCGAACCCCAGACCTACGCATTACGAATGCGTTGCTCTACCAGCTGAGCTAATCTGGCATTTTTTAAACCGCTCGCAAAGTTAGTTATAAAAATAAATATAGTCAACATTTTTTTTTGATTTTTTGTAGCAAGTTTTAATGACGAAAAAAAATAAATAATTAATTCTTTGAATGTACTTTCGTATTGTGGAAAAATTATATATCTTTGCAGCGTTAAAGAAGGTTTTTGTTTGGTGAAAATAGAAAGTAACTAAACATAATACTCAAAAAATAGTTTGACGAATAAAGAGATGCGAGAAAACAGACACATTAAAGACAATAAGCAATACTTTTTAAGGAAAAACGATTTCGACGTTCTTCCTAATTTTGATGGTTGCTTATTTTCAAAGGAATGTATCTCTTTCTCAACATATATATAAATCTATTGTTTGCGGTCGTTTCTGTGAAACGGCTTTTTTTTTAAAATTATATTAGTGTTTTATGGAACCATTGGTACATGAGTGTGGCGTAGCTATGATACGTTTGCGTAAACCCTTGAGTTACTATCAAGAGAAATACGGAACGTGGGCATACGGAGTAAACAAACTGTTTTTGCTTATGAACAAACAGTATAATCGTGGGCAGCAGGGTGCAGGTATAGCCTGTGTGAAGTTGGAAGCCAACCCCGGCGAAGATTATATGTTTCGTGAAAGAGCGGAAG
>JAFTTA010000065.1 GCA_017467015.1 Bacteroidaceae bacterium | reverse complement strand
TGTTTCATTTGTTGTTATTTCTTCTTTACTCCTCCTCTTGGATAAGAGGAGGTGGCTGTCAAACCGGAGGAGTTTGAAAATTTACTTGCGTGTGCATTCTAACTCCCTCCCCCTTCGGGTACTCCCTCTTGTCAAAGAGGGAGAGTTTTTATTTTCGTTTCATTTCTCTTTTAATGCCTGTCCTCCGGCTTATTTGGGTCGTTGACAATGTGCAGGGGGACAAATTCTATATAATCCAAATCGACATCACTAGCAAAAAAGTTTTCCGAATACTTAGGAGGAATATACCTATATCGCAACCAATGTTCACCCTTGCCGATGTATTGTCGGTGAATTATCTTACGCATATGGCCGTAAGAACCTCTTGCTGTTTCTCTAATTCCTGTTTTGTCATCTATATATATACAATAACTGTCAGGCGCTTTCATCCACCCTTTGTTGCGCAGATGTTTGTCGTTCTCAACACCATTGTCATACGTATCTTCGTCGGCTACCCACCCTATCTCGGGGTCGGTTGGAATAGGGTGGGTAGGTATTGGGCTACCGCAGATCTTATCATCAAAGTATAATTGATATTTTGCTGTAGTTCTGTTATTGTATAAGCCCGAGCCACCTCGTGAAGAAATGCGTATTTCGTATGTGCGAGGTGGTACGGGGGGTAAAAGAACTGCATGGTCGAAATTATTAGTGTAAAAAGGACGTAAACCAATAAACATTATACAATTAAGATTATAATTCCAGTGCTCTCCACAACAATATACTCCGCTGTTTTTTCCTGAAAATGTTTTAATTCCTTTGCAATAATCTATGGGTATTTCTGCATGGTCTGTGTGCCATATATTATTGCTCGACAGTTCGGGCTGCAACAATGCAATGTCGAAACGCATACGTTCATTGAGTATGTTGCCCACCATCTCATCCTCGTTGTATATAAGAATTTTATCTATGGGGTGTATAAGGCCGTTACCGGCATTGGGAACAAAATTGGCATAACGTTCGTTCATCTGTGTAAATTCAGTGACCTCTATGATGCGCACATTCGTGTGGTTGCGCATCTCAAAATTATATGGAATCTTGCGCTTGGAATAGTTCAGGTAGATATTAAGACCATCTGTGGTACTCAGTGGCTTCAAGGCTTTAAGCAGCGTACCCTGCATCGTTGGGTAGTAGTTATATAAGTCCATTCCGGGAATATAGTAGTTGTCAAAATACTCTCCATCGACAACGCCAGACCTTGAAAGCACCACTCTGTTGTATGGTATCTCACCCTCCACAAAATGATAGGCTACGAATTTATAAAGTGCATTTTCAGGGTTTTTATAGTTCCCTTTCTCCTTTGTGCCATACCACTTTTCGGCAAAGGCCTTCAGGTCGTCAAGAGTGTATATGCCATTTTTGTGAAACACCTCGTCGGGCTCGACAAAGGCGGTGAATTTAAAATATCTGTATTGGGGGATATTAATGGAGATAGTGAAAGCAGGGGAATAAGTTGTTATTCCCGACGGTACATAATTCAAATCTGCCGTTGCCGATACTTTACTTTCAAAACCGGTTTCAGAAATGGCCTGGTGAAAATGCTGAAAAAGGGATGTGCGGCAATCTGGTTGCTGACGGTTCTGTATTTTGGGTCTATGGGTTTGTCTATCAAGTGAACTATGCCGTTTTCAACCTGATTGTCGCCGTCAATAATGGCGGAGTGGTTGTTTATCATTATGTAGAAACGTTCATCGACAACCTTGTAACTCACTGATAATGCCCGGTCGTTGAAGTTCCATTTTCCAATTGCTCCCTCACCCATGTCGGCTGTTAGGTAGCTCTTCTCAATCACATGTGCGCGGGCTATGACTGTTGCCATCGAGTCGCTGAGGTCTTCAAACAGCGGTGATGTTATGCCTGTCCACACCGGATTGTATGTATCTTTTGTCGCGTGGTAGATGCTGTCCTGCTCGGCAACGAACTTTTCCACCGATTCGTTGTCGGGCAGGAACAGCGTGTATTGTCCCCAGGTTTGCATCAGACTGAAAATCCCTGCACGCTTCATCAGCGTTATCATGTGCGAATACTTCTCGCTGCGGTTGAGCATATAGTCGGCAACCGTCTCGCCCGTGAAGACGTAGCGGTTGCTTTTGTCAATCTCCTCAGTGCAGGCGAGGAGTAATAATGCGACATAGATTATTATTGGGACTTTTTTGAACATATAAGGAGCTCACCACTAACATAGAAAGACTACTAATATTGATAATAGTAGAATGTTCTATTTGGCATCTTCTTCGGGTTTCAAACAAGGGGTATCTTTATCGTGTATGGGGGTATGAAAATTATTATCATAACACGTAACTCCAAAAGAGTTTGTCATCAGATCACAATAATCATTGTTATCACATGTAACACTGACACTTGAACCTCCTACTCAACAGGGCATTCCATACTGCAAGTACTTGAACGTTCCGGTTCATAACCTCCGCGAATTTGCTTCATTTCACTGTTTGTCAACTTTGTGGCATCTTTAAGTACTATTTTCTTGATACGCTTCATGATAGTGTTATTTTAAATAATTAATACTATTAGTGAATATTCATCTGCGCTATATTTTATTATGCCTATTTAGAAACTGTTTAAACTTCTTGGCTTTTTGCAAAGATAGCAAAAATATGAGGTTTTCAAATATAGCTGATATTAATTATCGTTTATCCCTCAGAGTCGCTTATTCTATTCTTCCTCTTATCTCCCTTTTCTGTTCGGGTTGTTGCGTGGATGGTGTTCGATGATTTCTTGACGCAGACGTGAACGGTCGATGTGGGTGTATATCTCTGTGGTGGAGATGCTCTCGTGTCCTAACATGGTCTGTATGATGCGCAAATTGGCTCCGCCCTCAAGCAGATGGGTGGCAAACGAGTGGCGGAATGTGTGTGGGCTGACGTTCTTTTTAATGTCGGCTGCCATGGCAAGTACTTTCACTATGTGAAACAGAGTGATGCGTGATAGTGGGCGTCCACGGCGTGTACTGAGAAAAAGGTAATCTTCATACCCGGGGCGAATGTCGATGTTTGCCCGTTCGCCCATGTAGGCTTGAAGTTCGGCAATGGCTCGCGAGGATATTGGCACAAGCCTCTGCTTGTTGCCCTTGCCAACGATGCGTATGAACTCCTCATTGAGGTAGAGGTCGCTGATGCGCAGTCCACATACTTCGGAGACGCGCAACCCGCAACTGTACATAATCTCTATGATGGCACGATTGCGCTGACCTTCGTCGGTTGATAGATCTATTGCGTTAATCATGGCATCTATCTCTTCGAGTGCAAGCACGTCGGGCAAGTGCAATCCTATCTTTGGCGCTCGGATGTTTTCGCAAGGGTCGGTTGTTATGTATCCGTCGAGCATCAGAAATGCGTAGTATGAGCGTAGCGACGACAAAATACGTGCTCGCGAACGTGTGTGTATGCCCACGTCTGCAAGCGATTCGAAGAATGCCTGTATGTCGTCGTGTGTGGCTTCAGATGACCCTTTACCCGTTTCTTCCATGAATTTCTCCACTTTTATTACATCGCTGATGTATGCCTCCAAAGTGTTGGCAGCCATGGATTTTTCAAGCAGCATATAGGTGCGAAACTTTTTTATGTGCAGGGGTAGCTCACGGATGTTCATTGTGTGGCGTGTAGCAAGGTTGCTGTTTCTTAATCTTCCACGGGCTCGGCAAGCAGTGTGGCTGCCGTTGAGCCTGTGACGCGCACCTTTACAAAGTCGCCTATTTTGTAATTGCGACGGTCGAACACGGCTGTGCGGTTCTGTTCGGTGCGGCCATAGAACTGCGATGTGGAGCGTTTGGATACACCTTCGATAAGCACCTCGTAGATGTTTCCAACGCACTTTTTGTTGTTCTCGGCAGAGAGTTCCTGTTGCAGGGCTATGATTTCGTTCAGACGGCGTATCTTTTCCTGCTCGGGGATGTCGTCTTTCATATGTCGGCTGGCAAAAGTGCCCGGTCGCTCGGAGTATTTGAACATGAAAGCAGCGTCGTATTCACAATATTTCATCAGCGAAAGGGTTTGTTGATGGTCCTCTTCTGTTTCGCCGCAGAAGCCTGCGATGATGTCGGTCGATAGTCCGCAGTCGGGCACTATGCGACGAATTGCTTCGATGCGCTCGATGTACCATTCACGTGTGTATTTGCGATTCATGGCCTTGAGCATGGCGCTGCTGCCGCTTTGCACGGGCAGGTGTATGCTGCGGCATACATTAGGCTCCTCGGCAATTACGCGCAATGTGTCGTCGCTCATGTCTTTGGGGTGCGAGGTGGTGAAGCGTATGCGCACTCCGGGTGCCGAGCGCGCTACGCGACGCAAGAGCTCGGGGAATGTGACAATGCCTTCCTCGGGCGATTCGAAACGATAGGAGTTTACGTTTTGTCCCAAAAGGATAATCTCTTTGTAACCTTTTGCTACAAGGTCGGCTGCTTCGGCGAGTATGCTCGAGAGGTCGCGGCTTCTTTCGCGTCCGCGGGTGTAGGGCACTACGCAATAGTGGCAGAAATTGTTGCATCCGCGCATTATGGAGATATATCCCGATACGCCCTTGCTGCATATTCTCAATGGGATGACCTCGCGGTATGTTTCTGTGGTGGAGAGTTCTATGTTCATCGCTGCATGACCCTGCTCTGCCTGGGCTATAAGTTCGGGCAAAGAGAGATAGGCGTCGGGGCCTGCCACAACATTTACGGAGTATCTGTTTATAAGTTCCTCTTTCACGCGCTCGGCCATACAACCTATAACACCCACAAGTGTTTTCTTGCCACGTCGCATGGCATTCAGTTGCTCCAACCTGCCGTAGATTTTCTGTTCGGCATTGTCGCGTATTGAACAGGTGTTGAGCAGTATGAGTTCGGCTTCGTTGATGTTGTCGCACACATCGTAGCCTGCAACGCGTAGTATTGAACCTACGACCTCGCTGTCGGCAACATTCATTTGGCAACCGTATGTTTCGATGAACAGTTTTTTCTCTCCCTCTTTCATATATTTATAGCTTGTTTTGTATTCACACTGCGAAGATACGGATAAAAATCTAAGAAACGGGCGATAATTGCTGAATATCTCACAAACTTTTTCTATCTTCGCAGTGTGAAAGGGCTATTGAACCGCTTGAAAATTATGGATAAAAGTAAATATATATATTGTTTGGAAATGAAGGTGCGCGACTACGAATGTGACCTTCAGGGCATAGTGAACAATGCCAATTATCAGCACTACATGGAACATGCACGTCATGAGTTTCTCGAGAGTCATGGCGAGAATTTCGGACGTCTTCACAACGAAGGTATCGATGCCATGGTTGCCAAGGTGCAGATAGAGTATAAGTTGCCGCTTATCAGTGGTGACAAGTTTGTTGTGGGGATTAACATCAAACGACAAGGTGCCAAACTGCTTTTTATGCAGGATATTTATCGCATGTCCGATGGTAAACTATGCACAAAAGGCTGTGTGGAGACTATTTGTGTGCAGAACGGGCGTCTGACACGTGGTGAGATATTTGACGCGATGTTTGCCGAGTATCTTGCCAAAGAATAAGAATTTATTTTGTGATATATATTTATGGAAGAGTTTATAAAAGAATTTTGGCCTGTAGCTTTTGTTCTTGTTGCTATGTTCGTCTCTTTTTTGCGAAATAGCGTGAAGGTAAAAGAGTATGTGCCCGAAACGCCTCCTACTGATACGCTCTCCGAAGAATTTCCTATGGTGGAAATTATGGAGCCTCAACGTATTGATGCAGTGCCCGATATTTCGCGTCGCTCTGCTGCAAGGTCTGTCGCACCACGTAAAAAGACTGAGCAATCACATAAACCTCTTTCCAAACAACCTTCGCAGCAAGCAGAAAAACCGCGCGTGCCTAAAATAACCATGCGAGGCAAGAGTGAAGCTAAAAGGGCTTTTATCTATTCCGAAATATTCAACAGAAAATATTGATATAAAATATAACCGACATGAACTATCCAATAATAACAGCCGCTGAGGCTGCTACATACATAAAAGATGGCTACGGAGTGGGTATCAGTGGATTTACACTATCCGGTACACCAAAAACCGTGTTGCCCGAGGTGGCAAAAATAGCAGAAGAGGAACATGCTGCCGGCAAACCATTCAAAATAAACCTCTACACCGGTGCATCTACGGGTGATGCTATTGACGGAGCGCTGACACGTGCAAAAGCTCTCAATTTCAGAGCGCCTTTCTTGTCGAACCCCACGGTGCGTACAGCAGTCAATAACAAAGAACTCACATACACCGATCTTCATCTCTCGCTCATGGCGCAGGATTTGCGTTATGGCTTTATGGGCAAGGTCGATGTAGCCATATTGGAGGCAATAGACATCACTCCCGATGGCAAAGTCTATCTAACCACTGCCGGCGGCATAGGTCAGACTGTTGCCAATCTTGCCGACAAATAATAATCGAGCGAAACTCGTTCCACCATACCGAGGGGTTGCACGATGTTTACGAGCCCGAAAATCCTCCATACAGACGTGAAATCCCCATTTATAAAGCCTCCGACAGAATTGGTAAACCCTATGTTCAGGTCGACCCTAAAAAGGTGGTTGGTATTGTGGAGGTGAATCTCCCCAACGAGCCTGTCATCTTCAAGGAACTTGACGATGTGACACGCCGTATAGGTGAAAATGTTGCAAACTTTCTGCTTGGCGATATCAAACGCGGCATCATACCCGCTACGGGTCTGCCCATACAGAGCGGCATCGGCAACGTGGCAAATGCTGTGTTGAAAGCCCTTGAAACAAGCACCGAAATGCCCGCGCTTGACCTCTACTCCGAGGTTTTGCAGGACACAGTCATCGATCTTATGGAACTTGGACGTGTAAAGTCGGGCAGCACCTGTTCACTCTCTCTCAGTCAAGAGGGGTTGCAACGCGTGTATAACAATCTGGATTTCTTCCGCGACAAACTTGTGTTGCGTCCCTCTGAAATATCAAACAGTCCCGAGGTTATACGCCGTTTGGGAGTGATTGCAATAAACACAGCCATCGAGGTCGATCTCTACGGTTGCGTGAATTCATCGCACATCGGTGGCACAAGGCTGATGAATGGTATCGGTGGTTCAGGCGACTTTGCCCGCAACGCATACATTTCAATCTTTACCTGTCCCTCGACACTCAAAGATGGTAAAATCAGTGCCATTGTTCCAATGGTGGCTCATGCCGACCACTCGGAGCACGACGTGAGGATAGTTGTCACCGAATATGGTGTTGCCGACCTGCGTGGAAAAGGTCCCGACGACCGTGCTAAGACACTTATCGAGAACTGTGCGCATCCCGACTATCGCAACCTGTTGTGGGACTATTTGAAACTGGGCAAGAAGGCTCACATCAGCCACAATGTGGCAGCAGCATTGGCTCTGCATACTACATTCGAGCGCGAAGGAGATATGCGTCTCACCGACTTCAATAAATTTATCTGATGAAGAAAAAACTTGTCACAGAGATGGGGCGCATCTGTCGCGAGGAGTTTGCGGCCTCCGACAAGCTCCCTCTGACGGTTGTTGTCGACAATGTGCGCAGTCTGCACAATGTTGGCTCTATATTTCGCACCTCCGATGCTTTCCGCGTTGAGCGAGTGCTACTTTGTGGCATCACAGCCACTCCACCACATGCCGAAATACACAAGACAGCCCTCGGTGCTGAGGATGTTGTCGAGTGGAGCTATATGAACGATACCGTGGAGGCTGTGCGTGAATTGCAGTCGGCTGGGTACGAGGTCTATGCAATCGAGCAGGTAGAAGAGAGCATTGCCTTGCAGGATTTCATTGTGGAGAGCGGTAAAAAGTATGCCGTTGTTCTTGGCAACGAGGTAAAAGGTGTACAACAACAGGTAGTTGACATCTGCAACGGCTCCATTGAAATACCTCAGTTCGGCACAAAACATTCACTTAACGTCTCGGTAACGGCGGGAATGGTCATTTGGGAATTTGCCTGCAAGTCGGGTTGGGTAAAGCGTTGACTGTTTTGCTCAATAAAAGCCAGACGATATAAATTTAAGCAATTTCTTATACTACTTTTTGGGATGGTTCTTTCGATAGAGCTGCCAAGTGTTTACACTGTTGTGCCAGATGCTGTAGAATCCTCCGGCAATGGAGGTTACGGGTGTCAAAAAGGTGTAAGCAAGCCAAATGGCAAAAACCGTGTTCTTTTGTCCCAGCGACTGTCCGCCGGCAATGGCATCGCCGTAACGGCCGCCTATGTAGCGCCCGAAAGCGAATTGCACAATGCAACACACAAGTGATACAAGGGCAATGCCCATCTGTACCCAAAACGAGAGATTGCTGTGTACAATGGATTTTGTGGTTATTCCAATTGCAAGTGATAGTGCTACTAACCACAGATAGAAAGGCAGGTTGCGGCAACTCTTTACAATGAAATTTTGCAATTTAGGTACAAATCGTCGCACAAGCGAGGCTGCAAACAACGGACAGAGCAGCAGTGGAAATACTCGTCCCAATATCAGTAAGAAGGATGACATGAAATCATTTCCCTGTATAGGGTGAGCAAGTGTGAGAAAAAGCGGTGCTACCAATGCCACCGCAAAATTCATGGTAATTGTGTAGGTGAGCAACGATGCAGCACTGCCTCCCAAACGCGCGGTGATTACAGCTGCAGCTGTGGCTGTGGGGCAAATAAGGCACAGCATGAATGATTCGGTGAGCACTCTTGTCGCCGGGCTTATAGGTGCGAATGCGGCTATCAATGAGAATGTTATAAATGTAATCAGCTGAAATGCAAGTAGGATAAAATGCCACTTTTCAAGTTTTAGGTCGCGGAAACTTATTTTACAGAATGTGACAAAGAGCATTGAAAATATGAGTGCCGGTTGTAAAAATGCAATAAATTCATTGACGGCAGTATGTGTGTTGTCGAAGAGAGGTATGTTTACATATACAAAATATGCAACCACACCGCTGAGCATGGCGATAGGTAGCGACCAATCTTTTAGAAAACCGAAAAATGTCATTGCGGAAATGATTTGCTCTAATTTGGTCGCAAAGGTACATTTTCTTTTTTTTGTGACAATGGAATATGGTTGTTTGTTGCTAATAAAAGCCATTACCTTTTTGTGTGTAGCAGAAAAAGATTATTTTTGCAAACTCAAAAATTTTAAATCAGATGGGCAAGCATAGTATAAAGTCGTGGATTGTGGCAACCCGTCCGTGGTCGTTTCCGGCATCAGTAATGCCGGTGGTTGTAACCCTGACATACCTCTTTTGGAGTGGGTGCGATATCGACTGGATAGTGGGTGTGTGGACACTTGTAAATGTGGTACTGTTTCATGCTGCGGGTAACACATGGAGCGATTATCACGATTATAAATATGGTGTCGACAGTGAGGATACCATTGGTGGCGTTTCGATAACCGGTGGCGAGTTTACTGCACACGAGATAAAGATGTTGTCGTTGACACTACTAGGCGTGGCTGTAACGGGTGGTCTTTTTTTGCTGTGGCTCAAAGGATTGCCGGTGCTGCTGTTGGGAGCTGCAGGGTGTCTGCTTACATTACTTTATCCCTGGATGAAGTATAGAGCATTGGGCGATGTGGATATTTTCCTTACCTATTCCATTTTGCCTATGATAGGAACATCTTATGTGACGACGGGTCTCTTTTACTGCGACGTTTTATGGCTCTCTGTGCCTGTGGGTCTCATCACAGTGGCAATCCTTCATGCCAATAATATGCGCGATGTGCAGTATGATCGCCGTGCAAAGATAAAGACTTTTGTAATGAAGATTGGTACTAAAGCATCGGCGTATATTTATGCTTTCGAGTTGCTTTTGCCTTTTGTGTGGTGTGTGGTGTGTATGTTCTTTGGTGTGCTGCCCATATGGTCGCTGTTGGTGCTTGTGGCACTTAAACCCGCAATTGACAATGTTCGTTCGGCATTAAATTATATAGCAGATGGTGACAATGTTGTTGCCCATCACGATGAACTTACCGCCAAATTGCAACTTCTTTTCAGTCTGCTGCTTTCCGCTTCGTTTATTATTGCTGCTTTTGTATGAAAAAACTTCTTTTAACCCTTTTATTGGCGCTTTTGTTGTGGACGTTGATGCTGTCGCCATGGAGTGCCCCCTATGTTAATTTTTGGTGGATGATGAGTGTTTCGGCATGTACATTGTCGCTATGTGCTTCTTTTTTTGCTCCAGGATGGTGGCGCATGGTGCGCATTACTCCCCGTGAAATATTATTAGGGGTTGTTATTGCTGTGGCGCTTTGGGTTATTTTCTGGATGGGTGACAAATTGTCGCAGTTGATGTTCGATTTTGCGCGTCCTCAGGTAGACCTTATTTATGGAATTAAAGATGGTGAGTCGCCTTGGATGCTCACGGCGTTGATGCTCTTTCTCATCGGCCCTGCCGAGGAAATCTATTGGAGGGGATATGTACAGAGGATGCTTTCGGCGCGTTGGAATGCTAACATTGGCTTTGTCGTGACAACGGCTATATATGCTCTTGTTCATGTAGGCTCTTGTAATTTCATGCTGACGATGGCTGCTTTGGTGGCCGGGTTTGTGTGGGGCTTGCTTTATCGACTGTTCCCTGAACGTTTCGGCGCTATAATACTTTCACATGCTTTGTGGGATGTGGCGGTGTTTGTGTGGTTCCCATTGTGATGTGGCTTTTCTCTTTTTTAGGGTAGCAGCTTACAATGTTGGCTGTTGAGCATCATTTTTTCGGCAAGTTCTTCTATGCCTATGCCTATGGTTTTTGCAATTGTTTCATATATATATATAAGTGGGACGTCGCTGTCGTCACTCTCTATGAACAAACGGTCGATGGGTGTCTCTGCGAGTGCTTTGCTGTTGAATAACCTGCCGAAAGATAGATAGAAACCTGCATCGAGGTATTGATGCGCTTGTTGTGCTTTTCCACGAAAACCGTGGATTATCCATGGTTGTGTGGGGCTATGTTCCTTTCGCAAACGCATTATACTCTGCTGTCCTTTAACTATGTGCAGGATGAGTGGCTTTTGCAGTGACTCGGATAGCTCAATGTGTAGGCGCAGTATCGTTTCCTGCAGTTTTTCGTCGGCGCAGCCTTTTACGAGGTCTATGCCACACTCGCCAATAGCTCTCACCTGTTCCTTGGTGGCGGCTGTGGCTATTCGCTGCATGCATTCTTCCCAATAGTTGTTAATCATCCACGGGTGCAGCCCGACGGAAGCATACTTGCAGCCGTTGATGCTGTTCTCGCCGCAATTGACTATGGCTATTCGTCTTTCGTCGGTGACATTGTTGTGGGTGTGTATGTCGGTTAGTATCATTGTTTACTATACAATGAAATTTATGTAAAGCGTATACAGAACAACTGCAATGGCTGTTATCACTATGGCTTTGGCTATATAATAAAGGATAGTCTTCATTTCCCGAGGTTGTGTATGGTTAATAAATAACAAAAAGGCTGCCAACGAAAGTGTCGTACAGCCTTTTGTGTCTAATTCTTTACGTGTATTTTGCACGTTGCCTGAATTATCCCTCGTGTATAGCTTCAGAGGGGCATACACTTGCGCAACTGCCGCAGTCGATGCACATATCGGGGTTGATTGAATACTTGTCACCTTCAGAGATAGCACCCTGAGGACATTCGTCGATACATGTACCGCAAGCAACGCAGTCGTCAGAAATTACATAAGCCATAGTTGTATAAATTTTATTGGTTTAATCTTCCGCAAAAATAGTGTATTTATTATTTAGGCGAGAGTAAATACGGGTTTTTAACATTTGTTAAATATGCAAATACTCCTACTATTACAACTTATTCCTGATGTCTATAAAATAGTCAGTTTATTTCACATCGTTCCAACGGTCTGTTCTGAATGGAATGACGGGTACTCCGAAGAGGTTCTTCAGATTTACTTCGCCACACACGTTGTGAAAAGCGTAGCGCACTGCAATAGGTTTGGGCACCTCTTTACACCATACTGTAACAATGCTACCCCACACGCGTGCTTCGGCCGGATAGAACTTGCGGTCTTCGCCTGCAAGTTCAAAGCATTTTACCGGTACGTTGCTCCATGGTGCAAGTCCCATAGGTGCATTCTTTATTTTTATCTTCACCTTGCCATCGTCTTTCACCTCGTGCGATTCGTATTGAGGAGCTTTTGCCTCAAAGCCTTTACGTCCATAGGTTTGTGCCATAGCCAACGCAGCAAGTCGCTCGCCAATTTCAAATTTCTTTGAAGGGTGCAGGCAAGTTGCCTCGCCGAGGTCAGTGGTGCTTGCCATGCCGCTGTTGGGGATAATCTCCATGGCGCGTTCCTGGCACTCTACGAAAAGTGGCAATGTTGTGTCGGTGTATGAGTTGCAGTAGAAATAGGGCGGAATCATCACATAATAGAACGGCATTTTATTCTCCTTGTCGCCCCAATCCTCGCGCCACTGTTTCACCATGCGTGCCAACATTATATCGTAATGGTCTATGTCGCCAAGATAATCAATGCTCTGATAGCCGAGGTTGGCTTCACCTTGGTACCACAAGAATCCTTTAGCTTTGTAGTTGCGTATGGGGGCAATCATGCCACAATATAGCTCCGATGGGGTGAGGGGGTGCAATGTGTGTTTGTGTTTAATCTGTTCTTCGGTGACAATTTCTCTCAATGCCGAGAGTGGCATCCAGGTCTCAACGCGCGAACCGCCCCAGCCGGCAGTGATGAGTCCGATGGGGTAGTCAACCTCGTGCGAAAGTTCATGAGCGAAGAAATATGCCACGGCCGATGTCTCTGCAACACTCTGTGGCGCAGCTTCGCGCCACTCACCCACGCAGTCGTCAAGTTCTTTGTCGTATGAACGTGCCTTTTTGACGGTGAACATACGTATTTTGTCTTTCATTGCGCTACCACGTCTGATAAATGTCATAGAGTTCTCTATGGGTTGGTGCATGTAGCCTTGAACGGGCATCTCCATATTGCTCTGTCCTACACATACCCATACGTCGCCTATAAGGATGTTTTCCAACGTCAACTTTTCACCGTCGCTTATGGTGATAGTATGTTTTGTGAACGAACCTTTAGGGGTTGCCACCTGTATAGCCCACTTTCCGTCCTTGTCGCTACGTGTCTGCAGTTTTTTCTTGTTCCACGAAACTGTGACGGTGACTTTTTTGTCTGCTTTGGCTGTACCCCACAGATTTACATCACTCTGTTGTTGCAACACCATGTTGCTGCCCAATACTTTAGGCAAGGTTACTTTTGCCGACGCTGTAAATGACATGACAAACGCGACAATCAAGCTCAATGTTTTTCTCATTTCTTATATTATATATTACAATTTAATAGGTTCATAAGGCAAACCAAAATAGTCGGCTACAGCCTTGAAGGTGACTTTCCCGTTTACCACGTTCAGACCCATTGCTAGGCTTGCGTTCTCTTTGCATGCCTTCTGCCATCCCTTGTCGGCAAGCTGCAATACATAGGGCAGTGTAGCGTTTGTCAATGCCATTGTCGAGGTGTAGGGAACTGCACCCGGTATGTTTGCAACGGCATAGTGTATAATGTGGTCAACCATGTATACAGGGTTGCTGTGTGTGGTAGCATGTGATGTCTCGAAGCATCCGCCTTGGTCGATGGCTACGTCGACAAGTACGGTGTAGGGGCTTATGTATTTCAGCATATCCTTAGTCACAAGGTGGGGGCAACGTGCACCCGGAACAAGCACGGAACCAATTACCACATCGGCACTTTTCAGCTCTTCGATGATGGCGCCCTTGCTCGAGCATAATGTTTTTACATTTGCAGGCATCACTTGTGAGAGATAGCGTAGACGAGGCAAGGCGATATCTGCAATTGTTACGTCGGCGCCCATGCCGGCCGCCACTGTGGCAGATGCTGTGCCTACGACTCCTGCACCAAGTACCAGAACCTTTGCAGGCTTGACACCCGGAACACCGCCCATCAGCTTGCCTTTGCCTCCTTGAGGCGCCTCAAGGTAACGTGCAGCCACTTGTGTTGCCATCTTGCCGGCAATCTCGCTCATAGGCACAAGCAATGGAAGCGAACCATCGGGCAACTGCACCGTTTCGTATGCAAGGCATACTGCTCCGCTCTTCAACATGGCATCTGTCAGTGCCTCTTCCGACGCAAAATGGAAATATGTGAAAAGCAGCTGATTGGGGCGTACCAGCGGATACTCCGCAGCGATGGGCTCTTTAACCTTGACTATCATTTCTGCTTTTGCATATACGTCCTCAATGGTGGGCAACATCTGTGCACCGGATTCAATATACATCTCGTCTGTAAATCCGCTACATATGCCTGCCGATGTCTGGACATACACCACGTGACCACGTTCAACCAATTCTTTGACACCTATTGGTGTAAGAGCAACACGATTTTCGTTGTTCTTAATCTCTTTGGGAAGTCCTACAATCATAATAGTATAAGTTTAAAGGTTAGTGTTATAATGTTGTCCGCAAGATAGAAAAAAACTTTTGTATAATTGTTGTGAAAAATATAAAAAATGAAAAATAATCTTTTAAAAAGAGTATGATATATAAAAATAGAGTACTACGTAGGTTGTTTCTTGCATTTTTTATGCGAAAATTCATAAAAAAATACGAACTTCGTAGCTTCGAGGGTAAAGTGTAGTCGAAAAACATATCTACTTTGTATACTATTTCGGAAAAAGTTGCGTTAAACAATAGATGAAAAAGCTGCTTTTAATATCGATGATGCTTGTGTGTGCACTTCTCAGTGTACATGCTCAGTACGATGTGCACTATACCCACTATTGGAAGATGCAGAACTTCTACAATCCCGCAGGTGCAGGCGCCTCAAAGAAGATGCATATTTTTGCGGCATACAGCAATCAGCTAACCGGTTTTGAGAATAATCCCAAGAGTATGCTTTTCAATCTTGACACCCCGTTGACCATGCTCAAAGGTGATCATTCGGTGGGTGTGGGCATCCTTAACGATCAAGCCGGTATGTTCACCAATCAGCATCTTTTTCTCAATTACGCGTTTGCAATTAACCTCTTGGACGGTCGTTTGGCTGTAGGCGCGCAGGTGGGTCTGCTGAATGAAAAGTTCGATCCTTCGGGTATTATTTTGGGGCAGGAGAGCAACGACCCGGCTTTCCCAACAAGCACTGCCAATGGTAATAAAATGGATTTTGGCGCAGGCGTGCTCTATCAGCACAAATATTTTCAGGCAGGTGTGTCGGCATTGCACATTAATGCTCCACTCATATTTCTGGGAGAAAAAAACCAAATGCAGATAGATCCTTTTTATAATTTTTTGGCAGAAGGCAATATACCATTAAAAAATTCGTTAATAACCATACAGCCCTCACTTTTTGTGATGACAGACCTGGTTTCGTATAGGGCAGACATAACAGCCAGGGGTAATTATAAATACAAAAACCGCATTTTTTTCGGAGGAGTGACATACAGCCCTTCTACATCTGTAGCACTGTTCCTGGGAATGGAACTGATGAATGTAACCCTTAGCTATGGTTATGAACTCTTCACTTCAGGGGTGGGCGCGTCGCATGGAAATCACGACATATACCTTGGGTATGACTTTGATTTCGACATATTTAAGAAAGGAAAAAACAAACATAACAGTATAAGAGTATTACAATGAAAAGAATAACAATCTGTTTATCGGTGATTCTCTCGATATTCATGCTTGTATCGTGCATGGGAACACAAAGAAGCAATGCAATTGGTGGCGAACTTACCGGAATAGGCGGTGCTGCTATCAACGAGCCTGCACCCTACGGCATGGTGCTTGTGGAGCGTGGCTCTATAAAAATAGGCGACGAAGAGGTCGATTCTCTGTGGGGAACATCGTCTAGCGTGAAAGATGTATCTGTGGATGCATTTTGGATGGATGAGACTGAGGTGACTAATGCCGAGTATCGTCAATTTGTCTATTGGGTGCGCGATTCTATCATTCGCGAGCGTCTTGCCGACCCTGCATATGGTGGTGACGAGACTTACAAAATTACAGAAGATAAGTTCGGCGAACCTGTCACACCGCATCTTAATTGGGCAAAACCCATTCCTTGGCGCAAACCCAACGAAGATGAACTTCGTGCCATTGAGAGTGTATACACCATCAATCCTGTCACTGGTACAAAGATGCTCGATGCTTCGCAGATGAATTTCCGCTACGAAATTTACGACTACTCACTTGCGGCTCAGCGCAGATACAATCTCGATCCAGCCAAACGCAATCGCAATACCGACCTTCCGGTAAATAACGAGGCTGTAATAATCTCCAAAGATACCGCGTTTGTCGACGACGAGGGCAGAATAGTTACTCAAACTATCACCCGTCCTCTCTCAAGTTACTACGATTTCTTGAATACATACATACTAAATATATACCCCGACACTACATGTTGGGTAAACGATTTCCCAAATTCAAACAACGAAGTCTATCTAAACCTCTACTTCAACCATCCCAACTACAGCGACTATCCGGTGGTGGGCGTCAGCTGGGAACAGGCTAACGCTTTCTGTGCATGGCGTACCGATTTCCTTCTTAAAGGGCTCGGCGGTCAAGCAAAATATATACAGCGCTATCGTCTCCCCTCAGAAGCAGAATGGGAATATGCGGCACGTGGCAAACAGGGCGGTAAATTCCCGTGGGAGTCGGGCGACACCAAGAGCGATAAGGGTTGCTATTATGCAAATTACAAACCCGGCGAAGGCGACTACACACAGGATGGAAACCTTATAACCTCGAAATGCGGTATATACTCGGCAAATAGCAACGGGCTTTACGATATGGCAGGTAACGTGGCAGAGTGGACATCTACCGTATACACCGAAGCGGGTGTGTTGCAAATGGGCGACATCAACCCCGACCTCCAGTATCGTGCAGCCAAAGAAGACCCTTATGCACTGAAGAAAAAAACCGTTCGAGGCGGTTCGTGGAAAGACCCTGTGAAATTCATACAAGGCGCTACACGCTCATATGAGTATCAGAACGAGTCGCGTTCGTTCATAGGCTTCCGTTGTGTGCGCAGCTTCACAGGTATAAGCAGAAACAATAAAAAATAGGAATAGGATAACCTTTATACAATAAGAATCATGGGCAAAACAAAAGGCATAATAAGACGTATACAGTCCTTCATGGACTCCCCCAAAGGAAGAACATATACCAACTACATATATAGCTGGGGAGCAGCGATTGTAATTTTGGGTACGCTATTCAAACTGACACACATCGAAGGTGCCAACCTCATGCTTTTCATAGGAATGGGTGCCGAGGTTATAGTATTCTTCTTCTCGGCGTTTGAACGTCCCTACGAACTTGCCGAAGAGGACCGTAAAGAAGAGCGCGCCGAGCGTCGCGCCGATGCCGGTGGCACCATCATCATAAATGGTGGCAATGAAAGTGGCGATGCTCTCGCTCCGACAGCCGGCGGCACAACAATAATTGGTGGCTCAGGAAATGTAATAAATGCAATTGCCGGTTCGAATACCCCCGAACTTATTCCTCAAATGGATGAGGTAACACAAGAGTATATCGACAAGGTACGTGCTCTTAACGAGACCCTTAAACATATCTCGGACCAGACAGAAGCCCTTGGCACCAACATGGAGGAGATGGAGACACTTTCGCGCAATCTCACAGCCGTGAATGCAATGTACGAGATACAGTTGCGTGGTGCAAGCAGCCAGCTCA